>ONIO01000019.1 GCA_900317915.1 uncultured Lachnospiraceae bacterium
AGTATGTTCCCCACATCCAGCTTCCTTCAGATTCCGTCTCGCGGCGGACACCCTTGCCTTCGGCTATATCCTTCCCACTACCGGGCGGATTCGGGACTTTAACCCGTAAGAAACGTGCGCCGCTAGGCGCACTACCATGAAAAAAGAGAAGTAATTGGCTGTTTCCAGCTATTACTTCTCTTTTTTTCATGGACTGATTATTTCACAGCCCCTTGCATATTTTGGTGAAAAAGACGAAATTCCATATAGAAATCCATCATTCATATCGCTTGCACTGCTTTTCTTCCATCAGATAATTTCCTCTGGTTTCTTTTTTAACACGGTAAAGAACCTGGTCCGCACGGTGCATCAGCTCCCAGATTCTTGTATCTTCCTGAGGGGTGGTAAGGAACACACCCTGGGATACAGACAGGTAATCGGACACTTTTGAATTAATATTTAAGAACTTAAGGTCTTCAATTTGTTTTTTTATGTTTTCTACAACAGAAAGGATCTCTTCTGCCTTCATATCGTAGTAAATGACACAGAATTCGTCTCCACCGTAGCGGGATACGAAAATCCGGTCGGATGAAATTTTATTCAGACAGGTTGCCAGAGCCTGAAGCGCCTCGTCCCCTTTCTGATGTCCATAGGTGTCGTTGAGCTGCTTGAAATAATCAATATCGATAAATTCGAAGCCGATGTTCTTCTGCTCTTCCCTTGCCATTTTAAGGAAGCGTTCCATATGTTCGGAAAGAGCTCTCCGGTTCGGGAGTCCTGTCAGTGCATCGGTCTTTGCCTGCCAGATCAGGCGTTGATTCTCCTGATACATTTTCTCTCTGGAGGCACGAAGCTGATCTGCTTCAATTCGAAATTCCACATCACGATAGGATATGTGGATTCGCTTTATGATTTCCTGTTCCATTAAATCGTGAAATTTGAGAATATCCTGAACCCTCTGCTCCTTGTCATCAAGGATGGAATCCAGCAGAATCTGATTGTTCAGGTATAAAATCTCATAATTGTTTTCATTTGAGGTAAGGACAACATCCTTTAAAAGAGCAAGGAGTGCTTTTCCTTCTTCAATATGGCCGTGGATCAGAAGGAAGGTACACATGGCATTTGCAAGCTGTATTTTGGTAGTTCCTTCCATCTTACTCCGGACTTTATTAAGGTACAACGTCAGGAATTCCTTCTGACGGTCGTAGTCATTGAAGTTTTCGAAGTAGCGGATTTTGGTTGCAATAATATGCATGCTGTTCTTTTCGTTGGGGCGAAGTTTGTCAATCAGCCACATGAGTTCTTCTGCCTTTGACAGATTACCGATCTTCAACTCCAGGTCGCAGTACAGACACAGATTGTGACTGCGGTCGATGAGCTGATAGGATTCGGTATCCACATGGCTGCTGTAATAATCTTCTACTTCCTTTACGTAGGCGATTCCACGATCCGGACGGTTTAAAACATCAAAGAGCTTTGCAATCTTCCGTCTCGCTTTTAAATAGGCAGCACTTCCGTATTCACTGCAGTTACCGGCATGGAGAAAGGCGTCAATGGCAACTGTAAAATCGCCACGGTTCATGGCATCATTTCCATAAGCAATCAAAGCGAAGGCCCGGGTCTGACGATCTGAAATTTTGACAATATTATGCAGATCATTTTCATCTGCTTTTTCCTGATTTAATGCTGTTAAAAATGAAATATCCATGCTTTCTCCATTTATCATTTGATTGCCCAGCGAAGTTTCGCTGATCTGGCCCTTGGATTACGAAAACACTCTTCCTTGGATGGCTTTATGGCATCCTTTGCTATTTCAGTAAAGCGTCCTTCCCGATAGAAGCGCTTAAATTCCTTTTTAACGATACGGTCCTCTCCGGAATGGAAGGTTAGGATGGCAACCCTTCCTCCATCATTTAATACCTCCGGTAACTTCTCCAGCATGTTGTAGAGAACTTCGTATTCTTGATTGATATCGATACGAAGCGCCTGAAAAGTTCTGGTAGAGGATTTTTTAATGAGGTCTTCCAGTTCGCCCTTTTTCAGTTGTTCGTGCCTGGTGGCCTCTGTCACGGCTTCTCTTACCAGGGCGGCAAGCTGGGTGGTGGTCTCCACCGGTTCTTTATGATAGATTGCCCGGGTTACCTTTTTGGCAATTTCTTCTGCGTAAGGTTCGTCTGCGTTCTCGGTCAGCATTCCTGCCAATTCGTCCCATTCCAGTTCCTTTAACCGCTCGGATGCCGGTTCTCCGGAATTCTGATCCAGGCGAAGATCCAACGGACCCTCATGCTTCCAGGAAAAACCGCGCTCCGGCTCATCGATCTGCATGGAGGATACCCCAAGGTCTGCTAAGATAAAATCAAACTTCCCCTGCTCGGCAGCGGCCTGATCCAGATTCTGGAAATTGATATGGCGGATGGACAGGATATCTTCGGTAAAGCCTTCCTTCCGAAGCATGCCCTCGGTGCGAAGGATGTTCTGTGAATCCACATCCAGGGAGGTCAGATGCCCTTTTCCATTCAACTTCTGCAGCATCTTTCTGGTATGACCACCGTATCCAAGGGTACAGTCCAGACCGTTCTCCCCTTCCTTGATATCCAGAATTTCAAGGATCTCATCGACTGCAATCGGAATGTGCATTCCGGCAGGGGTACTTCCCTTTGAAATCACCTTTTCGATGGTTTCCGGATATAATTGAGGATTCAGCTCCTTATACTTTTCGGAATACTTCCTCGGGTGGGTTCCTTTATAACGGGGACGCCGTTTGTGAACAGCACCTGTTTCGCTGTTTTGTTTATTTTCACTCTTTTCGTTCATTTCGTTTATCATATTCTTATTGTATCAAAAAAATCAGGAAAATGTTCATTAAATATTCTTCCGCTGAAGGAAAGTGTCGGAAGATATTTTTTGGTTGCCTTCTGTGGAAGAACCGGTTCGTAAAGAGGATCACAAAGGATGGTGGCATCCTCTTTATCCTTGAAATAGGATTCAATCTCTTCTTCGCCCACGGTGATCAAATCTCCGGCCTCTGCATCGATCAGTCGGGCAGACTGTTCCAGCGGACAGAGGACAACGGCTCTGTCATATCCCTGATCGAACACGCAGGTGTAGGCGAGACTTTTGCTCTGTACGGCTTCTCCGATGATATAGGCGGTTTTACCGGTTTGTTTCATGCCCCCTTTTTTTCTTAATCTAATTCCACTGGAATAATCCTAATTGCCTCATCATCATTATCCTCAGGTACTTGCAGTACAAGATATACCATCTCATCTTCCTCATATCTAGTAAGGATTAATGATTGTTCCGTCTCAATTTCCGTGCTAACCTCAACAGCTAAGCTATCGCTTATTCTTTTATTATCTGCATCCAGAAGAAATAATCTAACATTACATATATCTGTCTGAGATTCATTTTCTTTCAAAGCCATTAACGTTATTGTTAATCTTCTGTTTTCTATGTCAACTGTAACCGCTTTGCAGATTATAATCGGTCTATCTACACGTGATATAGCCACTTTATATGGTTTATATAAAATTGCCTGTCCATTAGGATCTGTACCAAGTTTTGAACCATATTCGTTTATTACATTTGATAAACGGTTAATGCCATCTAACAACTCCTCTTTCTCTTCGGAATTCATCTTATCAAATGTTCTTTCATCAACATCGGCCATTAATGACACACTCTTAGTCACGTTTTCTATTGGTTTCAGAAGTTCCTTTCTTTCTTTCGAAAGTTGAAGAAATCTATCTATTGAATTTCTCAGTTTCTCCCTAAGAATTGCGTTATTAATAACAAAATCATCTAGGTCGGCTTTCCCATTTATTTCTAAATCATCAAACTTTTCATGAATCAAGCTATTGATTATTTGTTGATCCGCAAAATAGTCTTTATACGAATCATTATTCACCAATGCTTTGATATCTCGAATAAACTTTCTTTGATCTTTATTAGCTTGTAGCAATACGTTGTTGAAAACAATCGTTTTTAATTGTTGTTTTTCTACTTCGCTAATCTTGCTTAGCACAGGAAGCATTTCATCAATCACGCTATATACTTGATATTCACGAGCTATGTAATACCTACCCGGCAACTTTAAGTACTCCATAAACTCAACAATTATTCTAGCAATATCAATGCGTTTCTGCACTTCTTTAATTGATTCTTCTGCGCAACTCGCATATTCTTCTATTGATAATAAATGTGTTAATTCAACATCCTTATATGTTCCTATAGCATAATCAATTAGGTCATAATCAACCTTTTTTTCTTCACCATGCTGAATCGCCAACTCCAGCTTTTTTATTTCTTTTTTATCGGCCTCCACATCAACATCTATTAAAATAGTTTCAAAATACTGCTCGTCCGTAGTATCTTCTTTAATTCTACGTAAGCAAGTAAATCTTCTATTTCCATCTACAACTCTTCCATCTGCAAGAGTCACACCTGGTTCCCTCTGTCCATATCTTAAGATATTTTTTTGCGTTTTCTTAATCGCATCTGGATTACTCTCATACACAAAGTCCTCGATTATTTTGTTGTACTCTTCTCTATCTAAGGACTGAAGCGAATCATCTCCATTTTCAGCACAGTATCTTGCTATCCAAGTTCCAACTCTATCATTTTGGTCATTATAATACAAATAATCCAACCGAATCTTATATATAGGATATGCTTGTTCTTTTCCACCCAAAGAGATTTTTTTCGTAAGTGTAGTCTTCTTCACAGCTTCCGTCCCAACCAAATCCTTTAAACTCGTTATTTGTTCTTTCGGAATATCTGCCACTTCTACATTTGTCGGCACATCAATAGAAGACGGACCATCGAGCAAAAATGCCTCATTCCCGCCATTACGAACAATCTTATATACTTCCTTTATCTTAGATGCTTTGGATTCATCAATATAAAAACACAATCTATACATGGTGTCTAAAGCACGTTCCGCATCTTGTTGATCTATATCTTTTCTTCCAATATGAGCTTTAGCATTTCTAACATCCAATAATTCATGAACATCCATCTTTCGATTCCATCTTCCGCATCTCGTTCTGCCAAGCAAGAACGTCTCGCGGAGTGATATCTCTCATCACAAGATCCTTAAAATATGGAAGAATCTTTTTTTCAATCACCCAGACTTTTGACTGCCAAGTATTTTCCCTTACCTTAGGCTTTACATCCGCTTCATAACGTCTGTAAAAATCTCCGAAGGTCATGTCTAAGCTACTGGCTTTTTCCAATTTGAAGTGTCGCTCCCAATCTTGAGCTTCCTTTTTGGTCTCAAAGCCACGCTTCATCTTCTTGACCTTTTTTCCTGTCCAATCGGTGTAATAAAACTGGCAGTTCCACTTGCCTGTCTTTTTATCCCTATTCGCCGGCATGTTGTACCTCCTTTACTTCTGTTTCGTTTTCTACTCCATAGAAACGCTCTTCGAAATATTTCCTGCTGACTCTTCCCGGGATAACCATGTATCCTTTATCAGCAAGCTCCTTATTCAAATTGCGAACTATTCCATAAGACTTAGATTCAGAAACACCGAGTACTTCGCCGATTTCTTTTACTGTGATAAATGTTCTGCATTCAAACATATCTTCCACCTCCGATTACGAATTTTTTCTTTCGTATTACATTTGGGGTGGTTTTTTGCTCATTACTAAATCTCAGCAAAAATTTTTTATTTTTTTGAAATCTGTGGAAAATAAAAGATAAGAAACAGAATTGGACTCTTTAATTGGAGTTATTTCGCTTCTGCTTCTTTCAGAAAAAAATAGAAGCATATTAGAAGCGATGACCAAAAAAAGACCTGAAACCGTGTTATTTCACACGGCCTCAGGCCTTGAAAATACTGGATTTTTGAAGCTAACCTCTAAGCCACTTACAGGTCACTCGAATTCAATTGTTCCAGGAGGTTTACTTGTAATGTCATACATGACGCGATTGACGTGACTCACCTCATTAATGATTCGAGATGTCACAGTCTTCAGAACCTCATATGGGATCTCTACTACATCGGCAGTCATGAAGTCCACGGTATTCACTGCTCGAAGAGCAATGGCATAGTCATAGGTACGCTCATCACCCATGACGCCAACAGATCTCATATTGGTGAGGGCTGCGAAGTACTGGCCAGCCGTCTTATTCAGACCAGCTTTCTTCATCTCCTCGCGGAAGATATAGTCTGCATCCTGTACGATGGCAACCTTCTCTGCATTGACTTCACCGATGATACGGATACCAAGTCCTGGTCCTGGGAATGGCTGACGCATAACCAGTTCCTCTGGTATCCCTAAGTGTAAGCCTACCTTACGTACCTCATCCTTGAAGAGGTTTCTCAGTGGCTCGATGATCTCCTTGAAGTCTACATACTCGGGCAGTCCACCTACATTATGATGAGACTTGATGGTTGCTGACTCTCCACCCAGACCGGACTCAACAACATCTGGATAGATGGTTCCCTGTGCCAGGTAGTCCACAGTACCGATTTTCTTCGCCTCTTCTTCGAATACACGGATGAATTCCTCACCGATAATCTTACGCTTCTGTTCTGGCTCTGTTACTCCAGCTAACTTACTGTAGTAACGCTCCTGTGCATTGACACGGATGAAGTTCAGATCGAAGTCACCCTTCTCACCGAAGACTGCCTCTACCTCATCTCCTTCATTCTTACGAAGCAGACCATGATCTACGAATACGCAGGTCAGCTGTCTACCAATCGCACGTGACAGGAGGCCAGCCGCAACAGAGGAGTCTACTCCACCGGACAGGGCCAGAAGCACCTTACCATTGCCCACCTTCTCACGAATCTCTGCGATGGTGCGCTCTGCGAAGTCTTCCATCTTCCAGTCGCCGCTGCAACCACATACCTTTAATACGAAGTTCTGCAGCATCTCCTTACCAAACTCGCTGTGGAGTACCTCTGGATGATACTGCATAGCATACAGACCAGCCTCTTTATTCTCCGCTGCTGCCACTGGGCAGTTATCGGTATGGGCTGTGATGTGGAAGCCAGGAGCAACTGCGCTGATATAGTCATGATGGCTCATCCATACCACAGAGTCCTTTGCAACTCCCTGGAATACCAGGCTCTCCGCATCATCAACTGTCATGGCAGTCTTACCATACTCACCTTCTGGGGCATGGTCTACCTTACCACCAAGGACATGCATCATGAGCTGAGCGCCGTAGCAGAGTCCCAATACAGGAATGCCCATCTCGAAGAGTTCCTTCGGTGCCGTAGCACTGTCTTCCTCAAATACACTGTTTGGGCCACCTGTCAGGATGATTCCCTTAGGATTCATCTCGCGAATCTTAGAGAGATCTGTTTTATAGGAATAGATCTCGCAGTATACGTTGTTCTCACGGACACGTCTCGCAACCAGCTGGTTATACTGACCGCCGAAGTCGATGACGATGACTTTCTCCTGCTGCATGTTTTCCTCCTGTTATGATACTTTCTTAGAAATGTAAACCGACCACTACACTGGGATTATAATACACACAATCCTACAGCGTGGTCTATATTTCTCACTTATTACACTTTCTAATAAATCAAATCACATATAATAATGAAAGGATTCATTCAAAGTGCTTTTTGATATATCCATTATATAGGACAGTTTCCCCCTTTTACAAGATGGCAGTTCATTAGAGAGTTATGACGTCTTTTTCTATTTTCTCTGCATATTACACAAAAGAGCAAATACTTTTCTGACTGTTTTTCATAAAGTTCAGAAGCAGACTCTTTTTTCCCTTGTCCAGACACACTTTCATTGCTATCATATACGATTGGAGTGTGACACAAGGGGTGTCGCACATTATTTTAGATGGGAGAAATTATGAACGAAAGAGTAATTACTGACGCCCGTTCCCTCGGGATGCCAAAGATGCTGATTCTCGGTCTTCAGCACATGTTTGCCATGTTTGGTGCAACCATTCTGGTTCCAATCCTAGTAAATAGTTACTTCAAGGGTGAGGGCTTAAGCATCCAGGTAACCCTCTTCTGTGCTGGAGCTGGCACATTGCTATTCCACTTTTTCACCAAGGGTAAGGTTCCTGCATTCTTAGGTTCTTCCTTTGCTTTCTTAGGCGGTTTCGCTACTGTTGCCAATCTGAACACTGGAATCTATAAGGATATGACCATGGGCGAGAAGCTTCCTTACGCTTGTGGTGGTGTCGTTGTCGCTGGTCTCATGTATCTAATTCTGGCTCTGGTAATCCGTCTGGTTGGTGTACAGAAGGTTATGCGCTTCTTACCTCCAGTTGTTACTGGCCCAATTATCATCTGCATTGGCTTGTCTCTGGCTCCTTCTGCTATTAATAATGCCAAGACCTGCTGGCCACTTGCTATTATTGCTCTTGTTACTGTAATTTTCTTTAATGTATGGGGTAAGGGCATCTTCAAGATCATTCCTATCCTGATGGGTGTTGTTATCTCCTATATCTGTGCAGTTATCTTCCAGGAAGGTTTTGGAATGACTGCTGCCGATGGTTCCTCTATCATCGAGTTCGGTGCTATCGCTAAGGCTTCTATCATTAGCTTCCAGCCTTTCCAGATCTGTAAGTTCGATCTCACAGCAATCCTGGTTATGGCTCCAATCGCTATCGCTACTATGATGGAGCACATCGGTGATATCTCTGCAATCTCTGCTACCTGCGGTAAGGACTTCATCAATGATCCAGGTCTCAACCGAACTCTCTTAGGTGATGGTCTTGCAACTGCATTTGCTGGTTTCATTGGCGGTCCTGCAAATACAACCTACGGCGAGAACACTGGTGTACTTGAGCTGTCTAAGGTTCATGATCCTCGTGTTATCCGTCTGGCTGCTATCTATGCCATCGTCCTATCCTTCTTCCCGAAGGTATCTGAATTGATTGGTACTATGCCAGCTTCTATCATTGGTGGTATCTCCTTTATCCTCTACGGAATGATTTCTGCCATCGGTGTTCGTAATGTGGTTGAGAATCACGTAGACTTTACGAATACAAGAAATCTGATTGTTGCTGCAGTTATCCTGGTTTCTGGATTGGGCTTTTCTGAAGGTATCTCCTTCACAATCGGCACTACCCATGTAACTCTTACTGCATTAGCCCTTGCTTCTATCTTCGGTATTATCCTTAATGCAATCCTTCCTTATAAGGATTACAACTTCAATGAGAAGGATACTTCCGAATTAAAGAGAGAGGACTTCAATCGCTAATTCGTTTAAGCTTTATCTTTTTTATTATCTACCAATCTAGATCTCGGTCTACATTTTAGACCACGATATCAATGTGGCGCACCATATTCCCTGCCAGCTGATTCAGTCCCTTCAGAAAATCAGAATCCTTATCGAATAACTCCTTGTATCGCTCAGTGGTTTTGATTTCAAGGGACTCGCTCAGGGAGAGGTAGCCGTCGTCACCGATCTTAATCCCGGCACTCTTCAGTTCGCTGGAATACTTATCTACAAACTTCTGCATCTTCTTAGACAACTGCTTCAGGTCAGAATTAGAAGAGGCACTAGAGGACTCCCTGGTATAGTTATAGGTGTCCACAAAGGCCTTCAGCTTCTTGGCGAAGTTTTTTACTGGGCCAGTGGAATCTACTGAGTCCTTCACACTATTGAATTCTGTAGAGGCGAAGGACTTAATCGCCCTCTTCAGAGCAGTGGAATCTGCATAGTCCAATTCCTTCTCAGATACACTACTTCGATTGGATCTCTTAGCCAGATTCTGATATTCTCCGTAGAAGCTCCGAAGTACTGCATTATTGGTCACTGAAAATGCCATGGTTTTTCTCCTAAAAGTAAAACAAAATTTCACTGTATATATCGGCAATTTCTTTCATTGACTTACCCCTATCTATCAACTAAAATACCATATAGTTTTATAGTAGGGGGCTTGGGGGCTCCTATTTGATTTTAAGAAAGAGGTTCATTATGGAATTTGGCGAAAACGTGCACATTCTCAATCATCCACTCATCACTCACAAGATCTCCATGTTGCGTGATAAGAATACTGGTACGAATGAGTTCCGTGCTCTGGTTAGTGAGATCGCTATGCTGGAAGGTTACGAGGCTCTGAGAGATCTCCCTACTAAGGAGATTGAGGTTGAGACTCCAATTGAGAAGTGCATGACTCCTGTACTGGCTGGTAAGAAGCTTGCTATCGTACCTATCCTCCGTGCTGGCTTAGGTATGGTTGATGGTGTCACTCGTCTGCTTCCTACAGCGAAGATTGGTCATATCGGTATGTATCGTGACCCTGAGACTCACGAGCCTCATGAGTACTACTGCAAGCTGCCTAATCCAATCGAGCTTAGAACAATTCTCGTTGTTGATCCTATGCTTGCAACTGGTGGTTCAGGCTCTGATGCCTTAAACCTCATCAAGGAGCATGGCGGTAAGAAGATTAAGTTCATGTGTATCATCGCTGCACCAGAGGGTCTGAAGAAGATCTCTGAGGAGCATCCTGATGTACAGTTCTACGTAGGTCAGCTTGATCGCGAATTGAATGAGAATGCATACATCTGCCCGGGTCTTGGTGATGCCGGAGACAGAATCTTTGGAACCATGTAATACAAATAATATTATTCTCATTGGAATGCCGGCGTGCGGTAAGAGCACGCTCGGTGTTCTTTTGGCTAAAGCCCTGAATTACCGTTTTCTTGATTCAGACCTTGTGATACAGGAGCAAACCGGGAAGCTTCTTAAGGAACTGATTCAAGAGCACGGCATAGAGGGTTTCAACCAGATTGAGAATGATGTGAATGCTATGATCAATGTAGACCACACCATCGTTGCGACAGGTGGATCCGCTGTATATGGAGCTGACGCTATGAAACACTTCAAGGAAATCGGCTCTGTTGTCTATTTAAAAGTTAGCTACAAGGAAGTCTCTCGTCGTCTTGGCGATCTGGATGAGCGAGGTGTTGTACACCGTCCAGACCAGACCCTGAGAGATCTCTATAATGAACGTACTGCTCTCTATGAGAAGTATGCAGATATCACAATCGAAGAACCTGATGGCAATCCGAATATTGCGAACCTCTTAGCGGATGCAATTAGTGTATTAAGAGATTGTGGATTTTAAGAATTAAATCGAGGATATAAAATGTTTGGTATTAGTAAAAACCACGATAAACCACCACTGAAAATAATTATCGTCGGTGCCGGTAAAGTGGGACGTACTCTAGTAGAACAGTTATCCAAAGAGGGTAATGAAGTAACATTGATCGATAAGGATCCTGAGAAAGTTGAGAGCCTTACCAATCTCTATGATGTCATGGGCATTGTAGGTAATGGTGCTAGCTATGCAGCACAGATGCAGGCAGATATCCAGAGTACAGATCTATTAATTGCTGTTACAGATTCCGATGAGCTGAATCTATTAACCTGTACCGTTGCGAAGCGTGTCGGTGACTGTTCCGTTATCGCTCGTGTCCGCACTCCTGATTACAGTGAGGAGGTTAGCTACTTACGAGAGAAACTTGGACTCACCATGATTATTAATCCTGAATTAGAGTCTGCTCGTGAGATGGCACGTCTCTTCTACCTGCCAGATGCCTTAGAGGTGAACTCCTTCGCACATGGACAGGCAGAATTGGTTAAGCTCAAGGTTCCTGCTGGACATATCTTAGCAGGCCTTACACTAGCTGAGTTTGCACATAATCTACCTTCTCATAATACCAAGTTACTGATCTGTGCTGTAGAGCGTGATGGACAGGTATCTATCCCGAATGGTTTCTTCAGAATCCAGCCTGGTGATATCGTATCCTTCGTTCTCCCACGTAGAGACCGTCGTGCATTCCTTAAGCTCTTAGCAATTAAGCATGCCACTGTGAAGGACTGTATGATTGTAGGTGGTGGTAGGAGTGCTTACTATCTGTCCAGGCAGTTGATTCACATGGGAATAGGCGTAAAAATCATCGAGCGTGATGCCAAGCGTTGCGAGGAACTCTCCGTACTTCTGCCTGAGGCTGTTATCATCAATGGTGATGGAACTGACGAGGGCTTACTGAAGGAAGAGGGAATCGAATCTGTGGACTCCTTCGTATCTCTCACTGGTATCGACGAGCAGAATATTCTCTTAACTCTACATGCTCGTAAGATTTCAGACACTAAGGTTATTACTAAGGTCAACCGTAGCAACTTCCATGATGTTATCAACGACCTAGACCTGGGATCCATCATTTATCCACGCTTCATTACATCCGAGGCAATCATTGCCTATGCTCGTGCCAAGCGTGCCTCCATTAGTTCTAATATCGAAACACTGTATCACATGTATGACTACCGTGTTGAGGCAATTGAATTCCGTGTTGATTCTGAGTCTCGTGCAACCAATATCCCTCTGAAGGATTTGAAGCTGAAGGACTCTTTGATGATTGCCTTCATCAATCGTGGAACTAAAATCTCCCTTCCAAGCGGAGATGACACCATTCAGGTTGGCGACACCGTGATGGTTGTAACCACCCATACCGGATTCAAAGATTTAGATGATATTCTCGCATAAGAGGTTCGTATATGAATACAGCAATTGTCCGTTTTATCATTGGACATGTTTTAAGAATTGAAGGAGTCCTTCTCCTGCTTCCAATTATCACTGCAGTGATCTATCAGGAGCCACAGGGATTCGAATATGTAACTGTTTCTCTAATCTGTATCTTCCTAGGCACTCTTCTCTCTATTAAGAAGCCTAAGAATACAGTTTTCTATCTAAAAGAGGGATGTGTATCCACCGCATTAAGCTGGGTTGTTCTATCTGTATTTGGATGTATTCCATTCATCCTGACAGGAGAGATTCCTTCCTTCTTCGATGCATTTTTCGAGACCGTATCAGGTTTCACCACAACAGGATCCAGTATCCTTACAAATGTAGAGGCACTCTCTCACACTTCCCTGATCTGGCGAAGCTTTAGTCACTGGATTGGTGGTATGGGTGTATTGGTCTTCCTCTTAGCGATTATTCCATTAACAGGCGGATCCAATATCAATCTCATGAGAGCCGAATCTCCTGGACCATCCGTAGGTAAGTTAGTACCTAAGATTAAGTCCTCTGCTCAGATTCTCTACCTGATCTATGTAGGTATGACTGGCATCCAGATCATTCTTCTACTTGCAACTGGTATGCCATTATTCCATACCCTGTGTATGACCTTTGGTTCTGCAGGTACTGGTGGATTTGGAATCTTAAATAGCAGTGCTGCAAGTTACACTGCCATTCAGCAGTGGATCATCGCAGTCTTCATGATGCTCTTTGGAATTAACTTCAACTTCTACTACTTCATCCTGCATAAGCAGCCGAAGAAGTCTCTGCAGATTGAAGAGGTACGCTGGTACATTGGTATCATCCTTGCATCCATCCTGATTATCTTCTCACAGATCTATCATAGTGTTGGTAATGTAGAGCGTGCAGCGAGGCAGTCCTTCTTCCAGGTGTCATCCATCATCACCACAACTGGTTTCTCCACAGTGGACTTCAATCAATGGTCCTCTCTGGCCAAGATGATACTGGTAACTCTCATGTTCTGTGGTGCCTGTGCAGGCTCCACCGGCGGTGGCTTGAAGGTCTCCCGAATCGTCATCCTTCTGAAGTCTATTCATAAGGAGATTCGTTCCTACATGCATCCAAAGTGTGTGAAGAAGATTAAAGTAGACGGCGAAGTCTTAGATCACGATGTACTTCGTGCAACCAATGTCTTCTTAGTGACCTACTTCCTAATCTTTGTCGCATCCCTTTTCATCGTCTGTCTCGATGATAAGGATCTGATTACAAGCTTTACAGCTGTAGCTGCAACGATGAATAATATTGGACCTGGACTGGAGAAGGTTGGACCGGCAGCGAACTTCTCCGAATTTTCTAATCTCTCTAAGATGGTATTATCCTTCGATATGCTGGCTGGTCGATTAGAGCTCTTCCCAATGATTATGCTCTTCCATCCTATTCTCTGGAGAGACACCATCATTGCCAAGATCAGACATCATTCCAAGGCAGCATAATTCCTATCTTGAAATAGCATAGGGCTTACAATTGGCCCGTATTCTTATAAGTATAAGAATAGCCCACATCAGGGACCTATTTTTTAGGCACCTTGATGTGGGCTTTTTTCATAAATGTAAACCAAGTCCAAGACTGGTTCTTTTCCTATAGGAATCTAGCATCGTAGGTCCATAGGAATCAGGGCTTCAGATTCCCCTTTTTCAGATTCTCTTCCATAATCTGATTCGTGATGTCATATAAGGCCTCAGAGCCTAACTTGGTCTTCTCCTGGCGACCTCTCACCTGCTCAATTGAGACACCATGTTCTCGCCAATCAGAGCCCCCATTTGAGTGATTTAGCAGGAGGGGCTGTAGATTATCCATGGCACGTGCAAATTTGGCTTCTGGGGTCTCATAGGCCTCAAATTCATGGAAGAGTTCTCTCATATAGTCTCCCTGATCATCAGGAAGCATAGAAAAGAGTTTTTCCTCAGCCTTAGCTTCTCTCTCCTTCTGGGACTTCTTTCCTTCCTCATCATAGGCATAGGTGTCTCCAGCGTAGATCTCTACCAGGTCATGAATCAGGCAAAGTTGCATGGTACGCATCACATCGATTTCCTGATTGGAGTATTCCTTCAAGAGGAAGACCATGATGGCCATATGCCAGGCATGCTCTGCATCATTTTCACGTCTGCCATGTTCTGAGAGATGGGTCTGTCTCAGGATATTCTTTTCCTTATCGATTTCAAGGATGAATTCTAGTTGCTTTTGTAAGCGCTCGTCTAAAACCATGGCATTATTCCTGTCTCTGACTCTTATAGAGGAGATCCATCTTCATCTCATAATATGCTGGGCTCATGTCCAGATAGTGTACATGAGGATTCTCAAAACGCTTCTCAGAATCCCAAATCTCATTATCCAGCTGATCCTTTACATAGGCCTGGATCTCCTTCAGACTACGGGTCTCCATGCAGCGCTTACCATCCTTGATAACAGGAATCTGTAATTCCTTAGCAGTGCAGTCCTCGAACTCCATATTCTTCCAAGGCTTTCTTGGGTCGACATAGCGGTATGGCTTGGACAGATCCAGAGTCTCATCCTCTTTGGTGATTAGATCTGCAACTGCCTTACCCTCTGTATCATAGATACGGAAGACCTTCTTACGTCCAGGATTGGTGATCTTCTCAACTGTCTCGGACACCTTGATCTTAGGGATTCGCTCTCCATCATGCTCTACCTCAGAGATCTTATAGACAGCTCCGAAGACAGGATTACTCTCAGCGGTAATGAGACGCTCACCTACGCCGAAGCTGTCGAAGCAACCACCCTGATCGATAATAGATGCAATGGTGTACTCATCTAGGCTGTTGGATCCTACGATGATGGCATCGGTAAGACCTGCGTCATCTAACATCTTACGCATCTTCTGAGACAGATATGCTAAGTCACCAGAATCGATGCGAACACCCTTCAGGCGCTTACCCATTGGCTCTAATACTTCCTTCGCTACACGAATAGCATTTGGAATACCAGACTTCAGGGTATTATAGGTATCCACCAGGAGGATGCAGTTGTCTGGATAGGTCTCTGCGAATTCCTTAAAAGCAGTGTACTCATCCTGCTGGTACATCACCCAGCTATGAGCCATGGTTCCACTTACAGGGATATCGAAAAGCTGACCTGCCAGTACTGTTGCTGTACTACCAGCGCCGCCGATGTAGGCAGCTCTAGCACCATAGACAGCAGCATCCATATTATGGGCACGACGAGCACCGAAATCGGATACTCCACGTCCCTCAGCAGCACGCACGATCCGAGAAGCCTTTGTTGCAATCAGAGACTGGTGATTGATCTGAGCCAGGATGGCTGTCTCAATCAACTGAGCATCTAAGAGCGGAGCATGCACCGTGAGGATTGGCTCACCTGGATACATGATGGTTCCCTCTGGAAATGCATAGATATCTCCTGTGAACTTATAGTCACGGAGCCACTCTAAGAAGTCCTCGGAGTAGATATGGAGAGACTTCAGATACTCCACATCTGCATCAGAGAAGTGCAGGTGCTCGATATAGTCAATGACCTGCTCTAGACCAGCAAAAATTGCATAGCCACCATTATCAGGATTCTTACGATAGAAGACATCGAAGATAACGGTTGTCTTATTATCCTTATACTTAAAGTATCCATTCGCCATGGTCATCTCATAGAGATCCATGACCATGGATAGATTTCTCTCATCCGACTGACTGCTCATAATCTACTCCTTATTTATAGAATTGTATGAACTCTGTCGCTGGTTGTCCCAGCCATTAATTCAGCGATTTCACAATTGGTTCGCTCATTCAGCTTAGTAGCCTCGGTCATTGCCTGTGCATCCTCTTCGCCGCATACATCGATACCTAGGACCTCACGACTCTCCTTCAATTCCTTCAGGAGTTCTAGTAGTTCATCCTTACGCATCTCACCCTGTGACCAGTTGCACTGGGCATCCTCTACACGGAGGACATCCTTGTCCACAGAAATGTAGACCGGCAATTTACTCTCTAAGCTATCCTCTCTATTTCCTTCACCGTAGGTACCATTCAAAAGCTGTCGATAGTTCTTATGGGATTCACCTACTGCAACGATAACTCGGATTGGATCCCAGCCTTCGCCACGGTCAATGACATTCACGCCATCGCTATATCCCTCATCTAATAGGAGTTCAGGATCTACACCGATCATAGTAACCTGCTTCAGGTTCGGCATAGTCTCCCAAGCTTCACGAACCCATCCGCCGCAAGACGTAATCTCACCAAAGGCAGGTTCCTGTGAATCTGGATGATTATCAAAAAGTACCAGTTCAAAATCCTGCTCTCTTGGAATCTCATTCATGAATAATAGGGATAAATAGTGATAGTTACCGGAGTCTAAAAAGTGTACTCCCTCCGTTCCATGATCTTCTAACCTATCGGAGATCATCTGCTTTGCGATATCATCGCAATAGCAATCTGTTCCAGCAATATCCCGGCAATCGATTAAAGGCTCCGTAAGAGGAATATCCTCTTCCTCTTCTAAGATGCC
>ONIO01000068.1 GCA_900317915.1 uncultured Lachnospiraceae bacterium
AACTTCCTCTGGAGTTCCCTTGGCGACAATGGTTCCACCACCATCTCCACCGTCTGGTCCTAAGTCGATGATATAGTCTGCTGTCTTAATCACGTCTAAGTTATGCTCGATGACAACCACGGTATTCCCGCTATCAGAAAGCTTTCGAAGGATACAAACCAGCTTATTTACATCCTCGAAATGGAGACCTGTAGTAGGCTCATCTAAGACATAGATGGTCTTACCAGTTCCTCTTCGAGACAGCTCTGTTGCCAGTTTAATTCGCTGTGCTTCACCACCAGACAGCTGTGTAGATGGCTGGCCCAGACGGACATAGCCTAATCCTACATCTGACAGAGTCTGAATCTTACGAGCGATGCTTGGAATATTCTGGAAGAATTCTAGGGCTTCCTCTACGGTCATATTCAAGACGTCATAGATGGACTTGCCCTTATACTTTACTTCCAATGTCTCACGATTATAGCGCTGTCCATGGCAGACTTCACATGGGACATAGACATCTGGCAAGAAGCGCATCTCGATCTTCTTAATACCATCTCCAGAACAGGACTCACAGCGGCCGCCCTTTACATTGAAGGAGAATCGGCCCTTGGCATAGCCTCTAGCCTTAGCCTCCTGCGTTCCTGCAAAGAGGTCTCTGATCATATCGAATACACCCGTATACGTTGCTGGATTGGATCTCGGTGTACGCCCGATTGGAGACTGGTCGATATTGATGACCTTGTCTAATGCTTCGATGCCTCGGATTTCCTTCACCTTACCCGGGATCGTATGGGCGCGGTTTAGCTTTTTCGCTAAGGTCTTATAGAGGATTTCATTGATAAGAGAGCTCTTACCGGATCCTGATACACCTGTGACCACAGTCATGATGCCAAGTGGAATCTCCACATCCACATTCCGAAGATTATGCTCGGTGGCGCCGATAATCTCTAGCTTACCAGTTGGCTTACGACGCTTGGATGGCACTGGAATCATCCGCTTGCCTGACAGATACTGGCCTGTGATGGAGTTTGGATTATCCATGATATCCTGGCAGCTTCCGCTGGCTACGATCTGTCCGCCATGCTCGCCGGCACCAGGTCCTACATCCACCAGGAAGTCTGCTTCACGCATGGTATCCTCATCATGCTCTACGACAATCAGGGTATTGCCCAGATCTCTTAAGCCCTTCAGGGATGCCAGGAGCTTATCATTATCCTTCTGATGGAGGCCGATGGATGGCTCGTCCAGGATATAGGCGACTCCTACCAGGCCTGATCCTATCTGGGTTGCCAGACGGATTCGCTGGGTCTCACCACCAGACAAAGTGCCTGTGGCACGGGATAGAGACAGGTAGTCTAGTCCTACATCTCGAAGGAACTTCACACGTCCGCGAATCTCCTTCAGGATAGCATCTCCAATGAGATGCTGCTGCTCTGTGAGAGTCAGCTGTTCTAGCCAAGGACCCAGATCACGGATGGCCAGGGTGGTTACTTCGTAGATATTCTTATCACCGATCGTCACTGCAAGTGAGGACGGCTTCAGTCTCTGTCCATGACAGGTACGGCACTCATCCATCACCATGAATTCCTCATAGGACTGCTTCTGTGTGTCCGATGCAGTCTCACGATATCTGCGGTGCATATCATTGATGAGACCCTCGAACTTCACCATATAGGTTCCTTCGCTACGCTGTCCGATATAGTGAACTGCCACTTCATCTGGAAATCCATGGATGAACATATGTCGGATATCCTCTGGCAGATCCTGATATGGTGTATCCAGAGAGAAGTCATAGGCCTGGGACAGGGCTTCTAGTACTGCATGGGTGAAGCTATCCTTCTTAGAGGAGGACTGCCAGCCTGGGCACTGCACTGCGCCCTGATTAAAGGACAGGCTGGTGTCTGGAATCATCAGAGCCTCGTCGAATTCCATGTGATAGCCTAAACCGGTACACTCTGGGCAGGCACCGAATGGATTATTGAAGGAGAAGCTTCGTGGCTCGATCTCATCGATACTGATTCCACAGTCTGGGCAAGAGAAGGAATCAGAGAAGTTCAGAGTATCTCCTCCAACCACCTGGACCTGAAGCAGGCCATTTGACCTCGTCCTCCTGGAGCTCATACTGACTTCCATCGATAATGGCACGGACATAGCCTGCACGACGAGCCTTATCCAATAGTTTCTCATGCGTTCCCTTACGACCACGAACTACTGGTGCCAGGAGAAGTATCTTACTTCTCTCCGGCAGCTTCGTAATCTGATCCACCATCTGATCCACAGTCTGTCTCTCGATGACACGGCCACAGTTTGGACAGTGTGGGATACCTGCACGGGCATAGAGCAGACGGAAGTAGTCATAGATCTCCGTCACAGTTCCTACAGTGGAGCGAGGATTATGATTGGTAGACTTCTGATCGATGGAGATCGCTGGAGGCATTCCCTCGATCTTATCCACTTTCGGCTTCTCCATCTGTCCCAGGAACTGTCTCGCATAGGAGGACAGGGACTCCATATAGCGTCTCTGGCCCTCTGCGAAAATCGTGTCGAAGGCCAGGGAGGATTTACCAGATCCAGACAGACCTGTGAATACGGTGAAGCTATCCCTTGGAATATCAATGGAGACATTCTTCAGATTGTGCTCTCTGGCCCCTCTTACTTTGATATACTTAATTTCTTTTGTTGAACTCATTTTTTATTCCTTTTTCTCTGCCGCTTTTCGTCTAGATCCACCTTCAGGTCACGAAGCATATTCTTCACTTCTACCAGGCGATCTCTGTACTCTGCTGCGATCTCGAAATTCAGATCCGCTGCTGCAGCATCCATCTTCTTCTTATACTTCTCAGCCAGTTCCTCTAACTCGCTATAGTCCATATCCTCTGCACCACGAGAGAAGGTATCCTTCTCCTCCCTGGCCAGTTCCTTGGATACCGACATCACCTCTCGGACTGCCTTCTCAATGGTCTTCGGTGTGATACCGTGGGCCTCATTATATGCCTTCTGGATCTCACGTCTCCGGTTGGTCTCATCGATTGCAACCCGCATGGAATCCGTGATTTTATCCGCATACATGATGACATGGCCCTGGGAATTACGGGCTGCACGACCAATGGTCTGGATCAGTGAGGTCTCCGAACGGAGGAATCCCTCCTTATCTGCATCCAGAATTGCAACCAGGGTGATCTCTGGGATATCCAGGCCCTCTCTTAGGAGATTGATACCAACCAGCACATCGAAGACATCCAGTCTCAAATCACGGATGATCTCTGCCCGCTCTAGGGTATCGATGTCTGAGTGGAGATACTTGACGCGGATACCAAGCTCCTGCATATAGGTGGTGAGATCCTCCGCCATTCGCTTGGTCAGGGTGGTGATCAGCACCTTATGATGCTCCTTCGTCTCCTTCTTGATTTCAGAGATCAGGTCATCGATCTGACCCTCAACTGGACGGACATCAATCTCAGGATCTAAGAGGCCTGTTGGTCGAATAATCTGCTCTGCACGGAGCATCTCATGATCCTTCTCATAGTCGCCTGGTGTAGCAGATACAAAAAGCATCTGATCGATTTTCTGTTCAAATTCCTCAAACATCAGTGGGCGGTTATCCATAGCCGATGGCAGGCGGAATCCGTAGTCCACCAGAGTCTGCTTACGGCTAAGATTACCGAAGTACATCCCTCTGAACTGTGGCAGAGTAATATGGGACTCGTCCACAATAATCAGATAATCATCTCCGAAATAGTCCAAGAGACACATCGGTGCCTCGCCAGGCTTCTGATTGGTCATATGTCGGGTATAGTTCTCGATACCTGAGCAGAATCCAGTCTCACGAAGCATCTCGATATCGAAATTGGTTCGCTCTGCAATTCGCTGGGCCTCAATCAGCTTTCCCTCATGCTTAAAGTACTTGACCTGCTCCTCCATCTCAGCCTCTATCTCCTTGCAGGCTTCATTGATCTTCGCCTGAGGCATAACATAGTGGGAGGCTGGGAAGATGGCGGCATGGGTAACTTCGCTCTTCGCTACCTGATTCACTGGATCCATATCCAGAATACGGTCAATCTCATCTCCGAAAAACTCCACACGGAAGAAGTACTCGCTGGTGGTAGCCGGGAAGATATCCAGCACATCCCCATGTACTCGGAAAGTTCCGCGGGTAAAATCCATATCATTACGGATATACTGCATATCCACCAGGGACTTAATCACATCGTCTCGGTCGATTTCCTGACCAGGGCGAAGAGACACCATCATGTTCTCGTAGTCGTCTGGTGAACCAATACCATAGATACAGGAAACCGATGACACCACGATGACATCCTTACGCTCCGACAGAGATGCTGTGGTAGACAGTCTAAGCTTCTCGATCTCATCATTGATCGCCGAGTCCTTAGCGATATAGGTGTCCGTGGATGGCACATAGGCCTCTGGCTGGTAGTAGTCGTAGTAGGAGACGAAGTACTCCACCGCATTATTCGGGAAGAACTCCTTCATCTCGCCGTAGAGCTGCCCCGCCAGGGTCTTATTGTGGGAGATAATCAGGGTCGGCTTCTGCACAGCCTGGATGATATTGGCCATGGTGAAGGTCTTGCCAGAACCTGTAACACCCTTTAGGGTCTCAAACTGATTGCCCTCTTTGAAGCCCTCCGCCAGCTTCTTAATCGCTTCTGGCTGATCTCCTGTTGGTTGATATTTGGATTGAAGCTGAAACTTCATAGTATGCTCCTTCACACACTTCTTACTATAGATAAATGTAAACCAAGCCTTTTGTTTGTTTTTCTTTTTTATATTGGTTTACATCGTAATTGCATTGTGCTCCTACCATCATAACACCCGAATATATGTTTGTCATTAGATGGCAGTAAGTTTAATTCTTTTTTCACTGCTTGTTCGAAAGTGTTTGTTTCGCCTTATTTGGCTGGCGCGTCAGTAAAAGGCGAACTCCTGCCAACTTTGGCCGCGAGAACCTGCTTTCTTTTTCGTTTGTTTCGCCTTATTTGCTTGGCAAGCCAAATTTGGATGATACAGACCCACATTTGCCGCTCGTAGCATCCACATTTGGCACACCAACTGCTGCCCCAAGCATAAAAATACCCTCTTTACTGGTTTGTCCAGTAAAGAGGGCACATATCCTTACGGCAGGGGCTATATTTCCATATACTGTGCAGCCACAATCACAAACAGGATTGCTAGCCACTGATTCTAGCCACCGATTCTGCTAATTACTCAGCAAATCGTCCGTGGCAGTTCTTATACTTCTTACCAGAACCACATGGGCATGGGTCATTTGGATAGATCTTCTTCGCTGCACGACGCTTAGGTACACGTACGTTTGGACCATCTTCCTTATTGGTACCAGTCTCCTTAGCCACTTCCTCACGCTCTACCTTCTTCTCCACACGGATATGGAAGAGCATCTGAACAGTGTCATGCTTAATATTCTCATTCATCTCATCCATCATGCTGTAGGAGAGTTCCTTGTAGACATCTACAGGATTACGCTGGCCGTACTGCTGCAGGCCAACAGACTGCTTCAGCTGCTCCATATCATCGATCTCGCTCATCCACTTCTGATCGATGACACGGAGAAGGATAACACGCTCAACCTCACGGAAAGCTTCTGGCTCAGGGAACTCTGCTTCCTTCTGGCTGTAGAGTTCCTGTGCCTTATCGTAGATCTTATCCACTAAGTCAGCAGACTTCTTCACACCATCCAGTTCGTCCTTTGTTAATGGACCGATTGGAATAATGGTGTTCAGCACACGGCTCAGTTCCTTCAGATCCCAATCAGCAGGCTCAACTTCGTCACCACAGGTAGTCATCACTTCCTCTGTGATGATGTCTCGAGTCATGGCCTGGATATTCGTCTTCATATCCTCACCAGACAGAACTCTCTTACGCTGCTCGTAGATCTTCTCACGCTGCTCATTCATAACCTGATCGTACTCTAACAGGTTCTTTCTGATAGCGAAGTTATTCGACTCGATCTTCTCCTGAGCTCTCTCAATTGCTGAGGAAAGCATCTTATGCTGGATACGCTGTCCCTCTGGAACACCCAGATTCTCGAAGATATTAATGAGACGTTCAGAACCGAAGAGTCTCATCAGATCATCCTCAAGAGAAATGAAGAACTGGGACTCACCAGGGTCACCCTGTCGACCAGAACGTCCACGTAACTGGTTATCGATACGACGGGACTCATGACGCTCGGTACCTATGATCTTCAGACCGCCGGCAGCCTTTGCTTCCTCATCCAGTTTGATATCAGTACCACGACCAGCCATATTCGTAGCGATAGTAACTGCACCGTGGATACCTGCATTAGCAACGATAGCAGCTTCCTTCTCATGATACTTGGCATTCAGTACTTCATGCTGGATACCCTCACGAGAAAGCATGCGAGACAGAAGCTCGGATACATCGATATTTACGGTACCAACCAGAACCGGCTGACCCTTCTCATGTGCGCTCTTAACCTCTTCTACAACTGCCTTATACTTTTCCTTCTGGGTCTTATATACCGCATCCTCATGATCGATACGAATGACTGGGCGGTTGGTTGGGATGGTTACAACGTCCATACCATAGATATCTCTAAATTCCTGCTCCTCTGTTGCAGCAGTACCTGTCATACCACCCTTCTTATCATACTTATTAAAGAAGTTCTGGAAGGTGATGGTAGCCAGTGTCTGGGACTCACGATTTACCTTAACATGCTCCTTGGCCTCGATTGCCTGATGGAGACCATCAGAGTAGCGACGACCTGGCATGATACGTCCAGTGAAGGAGTCAACGATCAGCACCTCATCATCACGAACCACATAATCCTGATCACGATGCATGAGGTTATGTGCACGAAGTGCCAGAATCACATTATGCTGGATCTCTAAGTTCTCAGGATCAGCCAGGTTATCAATATGGAAGAAGTTCTCTACCTTCTTCACACCATCCTGAGTCAGGGTTACGATCTTATCCTTCTCATTTACGATGAAGTCACCTGTCTCCTCCTGCTCGATACCCATAATGGCATCGATCTTAGAGAATTCAGGGAGGTCCTCGCCTCGCTTCATCTGACGAGCTAATACATCACACAGCTCATAGATCTTCGTCGACTTACCACTCTGACCAGAGATGATCAGTGGTGTACGGGCTTCATCGATCAGGATGGAGTCCACCTCATCGATGATGCAGTAGTGAAGACCACGCTGTACCAGGTCCTTCTCGTAGACAGCCATGTTATCACGGAGGTAATCGAATCCCAATTCATTATTAGTGATGTAGGTGATGTCGCACTGGTAAGCTTCCTGACGCTCTGCACGGTCCATTCCACCTAATACGCAGCCAACAGTCAGTCCCATCCAACGATGTACCTGCCCCATCTCATCCGAGTCACGCTTTGCCAGGTAGTCATTGACTGTGACAACATGCACGCCCTTACCCTCTAAGGCATTCAGGTAAGAAGGAAGTGTAGCAACCAGGGTCTTACCTTCACCAGTACGCATCTCGGCGATACGTCCCTGATGGAGGATCACTCCACCAATGAGCTGTACACGGAATGGCTCCATACCTAAGACACGCTTGTCCGCCTCACGGATCGTAGCGAATGCTTCAACCAGGATATCATCCAGAGTCTCACCTGCCTCTAAACGGTCCTTGAACTTCTGTGTCTGACCTTGCAGTTCCTCATCACTCATAGCCTGCATGGTCTCACGCAGGGCCTCGATCTTATCAACCGTAGACTTAATTCTCTTCAATTCGTGCTCAGAGTGTGAGCCGAAGAGCTTCGTCATTAATCCCATTTCTTACCTCTCCTTTTACCTCTTTATTTGAAATGTAGACCA
>ONIO01000003.1:0-63599 GCA_900317915.1 uncultured Lachnospiraceae bacterium
CATAAGATCCCTTGAAGAGTACAAGGTAGATAGGTCAGAGGTGGAAGTGCAGTAATGCATGGAGCTGACTGTCACTAATCGATCGAAGGCTTGATCAAGAGCGTCATTCCATCGGAAATCTGTATGAAGTTTTGAAGGTACGTATAAAGTATGGCCCGGTGGTTCAGCTGGTTAGAACGCCGCCCTGTCACGGCGGAGGTCGAGGGTTCGAGTCCCTCTCGGGTCGCTTTCTTAATTAAATAGACATATTTGATAAGAAGAATGTGGGATCTTAGCTCAGCTGGGAGAGCATCTGCCTTACAAGCAGAGGGTCACAGGTTCGAGCCCTGTAGGTCCCATTTTTATCTAATATGCCGATGTGGCTCAATTGGCAGAGCAGCTGATTTGTAATCAGCAGGTTATCGGTTCAAGTCCGATCATCGGCTTTTTCATATTTGGGTGGTTTCCCGAGTGGCCAAAGGGGACAGACTGTAAATCTGCTGCTTTATGCTTCGGTGGTTCGAATCCACCACCACCCATTTGGTTTTCTAATTTCATAAATGACGCGGGGTGGAGCAGTCTGGAAGCTCGTCGGGCTCATAACCCGAAGGTCACAGGTTCAAATCCTGTCCCCGCTACTTGTTTGATTCATTTCAAACGTATGCCCAGATAGCTCAGTCGGTAGAGCAGCGGACTGAAAATCCGCGTGTCGCTGGTTCGATTCCGGCTCTGGGCATTATTTTTTTGCCCAAAATTATCTAATAGTATATATAATTGCGACATTTGGCCCTTTTTGTACATTGCTATAAAAAGGGCTTCGCTTTATTATAAAGTAGTTTGAAAGACTAGAAATAAATATAAAAGAGGATATTTTAGGAGGACATAAAATGGCATTTAAAGATCTATCTCATGCTGCAGAGCGCCAGGCTTTTTCTGTAGCTATCGATGGTTTCCTGAAGCATTTAAATAAGAAGGATGAGGCTGGACGTACAGATACTTATCTGAAGCTTGTTGATATGGCTGGAAAGTTCTGGGGCAAGGGGGCTAATGTAGAGAAGCTTGAAGCTGTAAAGAAGTACATTCAGAACCCAGAGAATCGTTGGGTGAAGTTCATTAATCGTGTTATCGATGAAACAGATCCTCACTATGCTAAGACAATGTTACTCAATCTTGGTTATGAAGCATTCTTCCGTGGAACTAAGATGATTCGTGAAAATAGAGAGAAGTATAAGTGCAATATTCCTTGGCTTATCCTTTTCGATCCTACCGATGCTTGTAACATGCACTGTGTAGGTTGCTGGTCTGGTACATACGGACACAAGCACAATCTTACATTTGAAGAAATGGATCGTATCGTTACCGAGGGTAAGGCACTGGGATCATATCTTTATATGATGACTGGTGGTGAGCCAATGGTTCGTAAGAATGATATCTTCAAACTCGCTGAGAAGCACAATGATTGTTTCTTTGGCTTATACTCAAACTCTACACTAATTGATGAAGAGGTTTGTCAGAAGGTTCAGCAGCTTGGTAATATCACATTCATGCTCTCTATCGAGGGTACTCCTGATACCAACGATTCTCGTCGTGGAGAAGGACACTATGATGCAGTAATGAAGGCAATGGATCTTCTGAAGAAGTATGGTATCGTATTTGGTACTTCTATCTGCTATACAAGAGCAAATGTTGAAGCTGTTACGAACGAGAAGTTCTTACGCTTTATCTCTGATAAGGGTGCAAGATTTGGATTCTATTTCCACTATATGCCAGTTGGTAACAATGCAGCTCCTGAGCTGATGCCTACTGTTGAGCAGCGTAAGGAAATGATCGAGAGAATTCGTTATGTTCGTTCTGATAAGTGCGATATCGGATTCTTCCCTATGGATTTCCAGAATGATGGTGAGTATGTTGGCGGATGTATCGCTGGTGGCCGTAACTATTTCCATATTAATGCGAATGGTGACGCAGAGCCTTGTGTATTCATTCACTTCTCTAACACGAACATCCATGAGAATAGTATCCTTGAGATGTTACAGAGCCCTCTTTTCATGAAGTATCATGAAGGACAGCCATTTAACCGTAATCATCTTCGTCCATGTCCTATGTTAGAGAACCCGGATTATCTCAGAGAGATGGTTAAGGAGACAGGCGCACATGGTACAAATGCTGAATCTGAGGAGTCAGTAGAGCAGCTTTGTGAGAAGTGTGATGACTATGCCAAGGCTTGGGCTCCAGTTGCTGATGAAGTATGGGCTGGTCAGAAGCATACAAGACCTGCATATGAAAACTACAGCCAAGAGCATAGAGAGCATCCTGAGCTTGCTGCTTTCGATAAGCTTGATGAAGCAAAGAATGCATAATATTTATTAGTAAAACTTTACCTCGAGTTGAGTGTATTTGTACTTGTTATGAATACACTTAATCGAGGTATTTTTTTGTCGATCGATGTGAAACACAGTAGTTCCCCTGCTTGAAAGGATTGTTGATTCGTATTACAATATAAACCAAGCGTAATTGACAATCATAGATTATTTTGATATTTCATAAAAATGTGTTCACTAACTAATCTTGATAAATTCAATCTGGGGAAGGAGGCACGGCAATTTATTTATTAAATTGTCATACTTCTAGTGAAAATTCGGCAAAAGGAAATGGCAAAACTAGATATTTTCTATCATGGTAGTGATAGAAAAGTTGCTGTTGTATATGGAAGAAGAGGAATTGGTAAGACAACTCTTCTAAAGGAATTTGCTAATGGCAAGAATATGCTCTGGTTTACTGCATATCCAACTACGGATCAGATGGAACTTCATCTTATGGCAGATGCCTTTCGACTTGATATTGTAGAACCTCGATTAGAGGATATCCTGGATGAAGTGACGAAAATGGCAGAGGGGTCTACATTTGATCATCCTCTACTATTGTTCATAGAAAATTATCCTGATTTCGCTAAGGCGAGTGGGGACAATGGTAAAATCCTGCATAAATATGTAAAAGATATCTGGAAAAAACTACCGATTAAGTTGGTTCTCTCAGGGGAATCCTATATGAATCTGGAGAAGACACTGTTGGGAAAGAAAACAGTTTGGTCTGACATCAATAAAATGATTATGGAGATGAAGCCATTAAGCTTTCTGGAGGCGAGACTCTTCATGGATGGACTGTCTCCCGAAGAACAGGTTGGCACTTATGGAATCACTGGTGGAATCCCTGCCTTATTAGATCTGGCTGAACGGAAGAAGCCGAAGGAAGCAATGGAAACTATATTCTTCTGCGGCATGAGAACGCCTTATCATCCAGAAGTATTGATGTCTAGTGAGTTGAGAGAACTGTCCTACTATAATCGGATGCTTACGACGCTTGCTAGTGGCAATCAGCGTGTAAATGAAATCGCTGAGGAAGTTGGAAAGCCTAAGGATGTGGTTGTTCCCTATATGAATACGCTGATATCCATTGGTCTGGTAAAAAAGGAAACACCTGTTACTGAAAAGACCAACAGAAGAAAGACTCGCTATTCAGTGGTAAATACTTCAGACGAATTCTGGTACCGCTATCTGACACTTAATTTTAAAGATGTGGTGGAAGATAATGCAGATGAACTGTGGGAAAATGTGGTTCTACCTGATCTAGACCATTACCTGAAGGGTGTATTCTGTAGAATTGCTCAGGAATATATCATGGAGGAAGCTAGTTCAAAATTATTGCCATTTCGTATTGATGAAATAGGCAATTGGTGGGAAAATGATGAACAGAACCATACAACCACAGGATTTGATTTGGTTGGCTTAGGTACCTATAGTGGAGAGGAAACCACGGTATTTTGTCGTGTATACTATGATGACACTCCAGTAGAAATCCAGGAATTAAAAGCACTCATTGAGTTGACTAGAAAAATGAAGACCAATGGTTCAAGTTTCTATATTGTTTTTTCAAAAGCAGGATTCCATGAAAATGCAATTACAGTTGCATCTGCGATAAAAAATATTGTCCTAATTACACTGGATGATATCATTGTAGGCTTGGATGAACGTTCATATTAGAGAAAATCATATTAAAAGAAAATCTTTATTTAAAAAATTCTTATTTAGAGAATTTTAATTTGGTTTGATATAGTAATCGATTAGCAACTTTCGTACATAAATTGGGTAGTAATAATCTGTACAGGAAACGGTTGATTCTTAGAAAGGAATTGAAATGACAGATTTGGAGTTACAGAAAAATGCAATAAAAGTTAGACAGGGTATTATCGAGGGAGTACATGCTGCTAAATCAGGTCATCCAGGTGGATCCTTATCTGCAGCGGATGTTCTGACTTATCTCTATTTCGAAGAGATGAACATCGATCCAAAGAATCCAATGAAGCCAGATCGTGATCGTCTGGTTTTATCCAAGGGACATGCAGCTCCTGCTTTATATTCCGCGCTTGCAAATAGAGGATACTTCCCGGTGGAAGATCTGTCTACACTTCGCCATGTTGGATCATATCTGCAGGGACATCCTAGCTATGGTCATATTCCTGGTGTCGATGCAGCAAGTGGCTCATTAGGGCAGGGAATCTCTGTTGCTGTAGGAATGGCACTGTCAGGAAAATTGACAAAGGAATCCTACCGCGTATACACAATCCTGGGTGATGGTGAATTACAGGAAGGTCAGGTATGGGAAGCAGCAATGTTCGCTGGTTCTAAGAAACTTGATAATCTGGTTGTAATCGTAGATAACAATGGTTTACAGATTGATGGACCAGTAGATGAAGTTGATTCCCCATATCCAATTACTGATAAGTTTAAGGCTTTTAAATTCCATGTCATTGAAGTGGCAGATGGTAACGATATGAGCTTACTCCGCAAGGCATTTGACGAGGCTCGTGAAGTAAAGGGTCAACCAACTGCAATCGTAATGAAGACGGTAAAGGGTAAAGGCGTATCCTTTATGGAAAATCAGGTTGGCTGGCATGGAAAAGCTCCAAATGATGAACAGTACGAAGCAGCAATGGCAGAACTTAAGAAAGCGGAGGAAGCATAATGTCAGAAGTTAAGAAGATTGCAACACGTGAAAGTTATGGCAATGCCTTAGTTGAACTGGCTAAGGAACATGATAATTTATATGTTTTAGACGCTGATCTGGCTGCAGCGACTAAGACTGGAATTTTTAAGGCAGCATATCCGGATCGTCATATTGACTGTGGTATCCAGGAAGCTGATATGGTGGGAATTGCAGCTGGTATGGCTACAACTGGAAAGGTTCCATTCTGCTCAAGCTTTGCTATGTTTGCAGCTGGCCGTGCTTATGAGCAGGTTCGTAATTCTGTAGCTTACCCTCACTTGAATGTAAAGATTGGTGCTACGCATGCAGGAATCTCTGTAGGAGAAGATGGAGCTACACATCAGTGCTTAGAGGATCTGTCTCTTATGCGTACCATTCCAGGAATGGTAGTTATCAACCCTGCAGATGATATCGAAGCAAAGGCTGCTGTAAAGGCTGCTTATGAATATGATGGACCTGTATATCTCAGATTTGGTCGTCTGGCTGTACCTGTAATCAATGACAATGCAGATTACAAGTTTGAAATCGGTAAGGGCCTTGTTCTAAGAGAAGGCACAGATGTATCTATTATCGCTACTGGTCTGGAAGTTAACTTTGCTCTTGAAGCTGCAGAAATGCTTGCAAAGGATGGTATTAATGCCGAGGTTGTGAATATCCATACCATTAAGCCAATTGATCGTGAACTTATCCTAAAGACTGCTGAGAAGACTGGTCTGGTTGTAACAGTAGAAGAGCATTCCATCTATGGTGGACTCGGATCTGCAGTGGCAGAAGTTCTATCTGAGGAGATGCCAACTGTTGTAAAGAGAATCGGTGTGAACGATACCTTCGGTGAGTCTGGTCCAGCTGTTGAACTCCTCCACAAGTATAAGCTTGATGGAGAAGGCGTTTACCAGCAGATTAGAGAATTCTTAAATCAAGAATAAATAAAATGAAATCATAAAAGGAAGCATCTTAGCGGTGACCTAAATCTAGGGCTGCTAAGATGCTTTTTTTAATTACAAGATATATCAACGAACAGTGATTCTAGTCATTTTAATAAAAAGACGCGAAGGGAAAAATTGATATGCTCCCTGTCAAGTAGACAGGATAAATTTCTAAAACGAAACGATTATTTTATTCGACTGTTTTGAAATAATAAGATGTAGTGGAATCAAATGGCTCACCTGCCTTCACAAGTGGCTGTGGAAAGCAGAATAGATCTGCATACCTGGCATGTCGGTATAGATCTCCATAAGTCTACCAGTTTTCTCGTCTTCTAAGGATCCAACTAGGGATACCTGGCCTGGAGTGGTCTTCAGTACATAGTTATGATCATATCCATGGCCGAATCGGATTGGCTCATAGTCGTAATTGGTAAAGCCTGCCCGAAGCGTCCTTGGAGTACGCAGATCCATTGGTGTATTATCAACTGGTGCAATCTCTCCTGTAGGGATGAGCTCTGCATCTGTTGGCGTAAATGCATCTGAATCAATCCAAACCTTCTGATCTAAGACAGAACCTGAATCATGTCCACCAAGGTTGAAGTAGCTATGATTTGTTAGATTTAAATAGGTGTCTTGATCGGACACTGCATGATAATGAATGTCTAGGCGATTGTCATCGGATAGGCTGTAGGTTACCGTGAGGTCTACATTTCCAGGAAAGCCACACTCCATGTCCTCCTTGTGAACGGAGTATGTGATGGAGTGATCATCAGTTTGAACTACATCCCACATCTTGCGATGCAGTGGATGTGAGCCGCTATGCAGACAATTACGATTATCATTCACTTCTAGTTGATAGGTCTTACCATTTAATTCAAATTTTGCACCACCTACGCGATTAGCATAAGGGGAAATCAGGCAGCCAAAGCCTGGCTCATTTACAAAATATGCCTCTAAATCCTGAAAACCTAATACTACATCGGAAAGCTTCCCATCTCGATCTGGTACATGTAATTCTAATAAAGTTCCGCCGAAATCCATAGTTACAAAGTAGCTACCGGATTTTGTTCGAATGGTGTACTTGCTGATGTCCTGCCCCGTTGGGGATTTGCCCCAAAATTCCTTCTCCATAATTTAAGCCTCCAATATAATGATTACCCTAATGTTGGGTTTCTCCAATTTCCTTCTAGTATAGCATATTGAGGTGTGGAGGAAGCAGAAAATCCCCGAATGAAGAGACAGAAAAGTATAGGGTTAGGCAGGATGGAAAGTGTGGAGGAAACAGAAAAGTATAGGATTAGGCAGGATGGAAGTATAGAAAAGGACAAAAAAATCATGAGATAGGAAAGCATAAGGGAATGGGTTATAATTCTATTAGTTAATCAGTCCAAGAGAAGGAATAGAGATGGCAAAAAAAGTAAAGAAGACAAGAAAGAAAAAACATAGGGGCTTACGCGTCCTATTATATTCTCAGATCTTTCTGATTTTAGTGGCCTTAGGTGCTCTGGCATACTATTACTATGGTGGCTATGCAAAAACCGTCTCTAAGTTACATGAAGATGCTATTGAGTTGGTGCGTAACTCAACGGCGGAGACATTTCGTAAAAATCAGACGAGCATCGCATATGATTCCAATGGCCAGGCAATCTCTATTATGAATAGGGGTGAGGATCGCTTCTATCTAACTTCTGAGAAAATTCCTCAATATGCTAAGGATGCTGCGGTTAGTATCGAGGATAAAAAATTCTATCAGCACAAAGGATACGACTTCAAAGCGATTATCCGAGCTGTGTGGGCGATGGTTAGAGACCGAAAGGTAAGCCAGGGAGCGAGTACCATTACCCAGCAGTTAGCGAGAAATATTTTCTTAACCCAGGATAAGACCTGGGAGAGAAAAATAGAGGAAATATTTATTGCTGTAGAGTTGGAGAAAAAGTATTCCAAGGATCAAATTCTTGAATATTATCTCAACAATATCTATTTCGGAAATGGTTATTATGGTTTAGAGGCAGCCAGTCAGGGTTACTTCAATAAAGATGTAAATGATCTGACAGTGTCCCAACAGGTATTTCTAATTGGAATTCCGAATCGACCTAATTACTATGATCCGGTCACTCATATGGATCATACATTGAGTCGACGAAATCGAATCCTAAACAATATGCTTGAGGATAAGAAGATTTCGAAGTTAACGTACAACCAGGCTCTCGCTGAGGGAATTTCTCTAGAGAGATCAGCGGATATCTATAATAATTATGTAGAAACCTTTATGAATATGTGTGCCACCAAGGTTCTAATGGAACTAAATGGCTTTCAGTTTGAAACGGACTTTGAGACAGAGGATAAGAAGAAGGAGTATGAGTCTAAGTATCAGGAAGCGTATGAAGCTGCAAATTTGCAGCTAGTGACTGGTGGATATCGGATCTATACTTCCATTGACCTCACCATGCAGGCGAAACTGCAAGCTGACATCGACCAGGAATTGGCCCAGTATACAGAAACAGGAGATGATGGCATCTATTCTTTACAAGGAGCAGCTGTCTGTATCGATAACAATACTGGTCTTGTGCGAGCAATTGTTGGTGGAAGATCCCAGGATCTAAGTGGATACACACTAAACCGTGCATACCAGAGTTACCGCCAGCCGGGTTCTGCAATCAAGCCTCTGATTGTCTACACGCCGGCTTTAGAAAATGGTTACACTCCAGACACTATCGTGACGGATCAGGCAATCGAAAATGGTCCAGAGAATGCGGATGGGGCATATCTAGGAGAAATCACTCTCCGCACAGCGGTGGCTAAATCAAGGAATACGGTGGCGTGGCAGATCTTTAATGAATTAACTCCCCATAAGTGCATATCCTACCTCACCAATATGAACTTCCAAAAGGTATCCCCGCAGGATGAAGTACCAGCAGCATCTATTGGTGGATTCACACAAGGAGTATCTCCTTTGGAAATGGCCAAGGGGTATGCCACCATATATAATGATGGAAAAATGCGTGATGCTGGTTGTATCACTGCAATTTTAGATGCAAAAGGCAATAAAATTTACCAGTCCAAACAGGAAACTGTGGTAATCTACCAAGAGACTGCGGCCAGAGAGATGACAGATATTCTAACTTCTGTATTCCAGGAGGGAACGGCCCGAGGCTATGCCTTGAGCAATATGGCCTGTGCTGGTAAAACCGGAACAACCAATAAGAGTAAGGATGGCTGGTTTGTAGGCTACACTCCTTATTACACCACCAGTGTCTGGGTAGGATATGATCAGCCCAGAACGCTGAAGGGTCTAGCTGGCTCTAATCAGCCCCTTTCGATCTGGTATACATTTATGAATGAGATACATAGCGACCTGTCTCCGATGAGCTTTCCCCCTGCACTGAATGGGCAGTCCACACCGGATATAAGTGAGGAAAATGTAGACCAAGCAGTTGAAGACAGCACGAATCCATAGTGTGGTGAAGCAGTTAGATATCACACAGGCAAAACATTTATAGGATGGAAAGTAGTAGAGCCAAAGAAAAATAAAAAGTTTGGAAAACGAAAAGGTAAAAAACGGACTCGAATGAACAGGGTGATGTATTGTAAGTTGCAGTGAGAAATCCTATAATATTAAGAGTTACGGGTAGAAAATTATCATCGTGACGATACGTATGAACTATTGAAAAGGTTAGTAACTTAGGTGGCTTCGCAAGGGAAAGATGCGGAACTAGATGTATCGAGGAGAATAAGATGAAAAATTATGCATTTGGTGTAGACGTTGGTGGAACAACCGTTAAGATTGGACTATTTAGTGTAGATGGTAAGCTACTCTCAAAGGATAAGATTAGCACGAACACAGCAGATGGCGGTGTTCATATCGTTACAGATATCGCAGCAAAGATGGACTCCATGCTTGCAGATAGACGAATCAACAAGGAGTCTGTATGTGGCGTTGGAATCGGAGTTCCAGGACCTGTTATGCCTGATGGAACAGTCAATAAGTGTGTGAATCTGGGATGGGGAATCTATCCTGTTGAGAAGGAACTAGAAAAGGCTTGCGGATTACCTGTTAAGGCTGCAAATGATGCCAATATCGCTGCACTTGGTGAAGCATGGATGGGTGGCGGAAAAGGTTACTCCAGCGTAGTTATGGTTACACTCGGAACTGGTGTAGGCGGTGGAATCGTACTGAATGGTAAGATCCTGACTGGATTCAACGGCGCAGCTGGTGAAATCGGACACATTGTGGTTAATCCAAGTGAAGTAGAGCAGTGTAACTGTGGACTTCATGGTTGCTTAGAGCAGTATGCATCAGCAACTGGTATCATCCGTATGGGTAAGGCAAATAATAAGAACCCAAAGTGGAAGGACAGTCCAATCTACAATATGACAAAGCTGACTGGTAAGGATGTAACAGATGGAGCCAATGCCAAGGATCCTCTGTGCACAGCAATCCTTCAGCGGGCAATGACCTATTTAGGTGAGGCCTTAGCTACCATTGCTGACGTGGTTAATCCGGAAGCAATTTTGATCGGCGGAGGTGTGTCTGAAGCTGGTGAGATCGTGCTTGATATGGTGCGCAAACCCTTTGAGGAAAAGGCATTTCATGCTTGCAAATCTACAAAAGTTCTGTTAGCATTATTAAGCAATGACGCTGGTATCTACGGAGGCGCAAAGCTGGCAATTGACAGCCAGGAATAAGCTTTCCTATGATTCATAGATCGGCAGCAGTTTTACTGCTACCATATTCGATGCGTGGCTCAGTTTGGTAGAGCGCGGCGTTCGGGACGCCGAGGTCGCAGGTTCGAATCCTGTCGCATCGATTATGGATCTATGCGTTATAATAGCGAAGCGTGGCTCAGCTTGGTAGAGCGCTGCGTTAGGGACGCAGAGGTCGCAAGTTCAAATCTTGTCGCTTCGACTGATCACTGGAATCCGTAAGGATTCCTTTTTTTATACCCAGAATGGTAAGTGGGTAGATATATCAATGAGAATAGAAGATAGGATATGCATTAGGATACTTGGGTAAGTGAAATATACGAAGGACTAGGATTGAAAAAAAGGAGCCGTGAAAAAATGAGATAATCATTTTTTCACGGCTCCTTCTCATATTTATAGAATGTGATTATTTAAGTACAGACTTATAACCGCCGCTTACAAGCTTCGCTGTATATGCAATCAGATCATCGAGAGGAATCGTCTGACCAGACTGATCCCATTCCCAATAGATTGAGGAAATGGATGTGACATAAGCCTCTGTAAGATTTGGATAAGGTGTCTTCTTATAGAAGTTCTGGAAAGTATCGCTATTCAGAACAATTTCCATGACAGCCTTATAGAAATCCTTATTCTCAGGCTCACATAAAAGTAAGCGCTGGATACCGGTGCACTCATACAGGTAGTGGAAGAACTTTGAAATAGCCTCATCTGCACGCTGGTGCTTCATGCTCTCGCCTAAAACCTCAAGTACACGATTCGCAGATTCCTCCTTAACAACATCCAGGAGATCTTCCATGGAATTGTAGTGGAGATAGAATGTCTTACGATTAATACCTGCTGTCTTTGTAAGGTCTGTAATCGAAATATTGGTGAGTCCCTTCTCCTGAACCAGCTCATAGAAGGCCTTCTGAATTGAAGAAAGGGTACGCCTTACTCTTAAATCCATTTGCTTTTCAACCATATTATTACCTCCTGTGTAATATTCGTTTATATTATATGCTTGAGGATTTTCTGAAACAATATTATTTAAAAAAGTTCATTAAGATTTTATTATTAGGACATAATTTGATAAGAATTGTAGAGTTTAAAGATTTTTCAATTAAGTTTGAATTAGGTGTTAACTTCTTATAAGAAGTATTCGATATAAATTCTAAGAAGGGTGTAGTGTACCCTTTTATCAATTAACGTATATTTAGAGAAAAATCCAAGACTTGCTGTAATAACAGGGCTGGAGTGAAGAAATACTTAAGAGGAGAGGTACTCTTTATGAGAGAAACCGGACAAAAGAAAAACTGGAAAACAAGAGCATTGGCATTGCTGCTATCTGGAGTGGTGATTACCACGACCATTGCATCGAATCAGATTTTTTCAGATGCGGCTAGTAGTAGTACCACAACGACAGCCAATGGTGCACCACCCAATGACTATGCAGTGGATGCAGGCACTGGTGTAATTGCAGAGACCTTCACCGCGCCAGACATGGCGGATGGAGCGTATCAGAAGATTGCATCCTTTGGAATGTCTGTATATGTACCTGCTGGCGGGACAGCTACTCTTTCTCCGATGTTCTATCAGGGATTAGACAGCACGGCTGATCCTGCAAAGGGAGGCGTGGATATCTCTCTTAGTAATGAGGAGCAGACGGTTTCCAACACAGCAGACAATGCACAGAAGATGGATGTGACTTTTGATGTATCAAGTTACAACCTATATGTGCAGAAGGGTGAAGTCTATTCCCTCTATGTAAGGAATACGGGTTCCTCTGTATCTGTATATACACAGGGAAATGGTTCCATGGGATTCTTACAGAATGGTGGAAGCTTAAGTGCTTTTGGAGTCTCCTTTGCAAATGTTACTTATAGTACCGAGGCTACAACAATGACTCCTCCAGATGTGGGAGCTGTTACGGCAACAATTGACGGCGCTGTTAAAGTAAATAATGAAATCACTAAAATCATGAGTATGGATGACAAGGGCGTTAAGATCAATGCTTCTGTTGCATCTACTCAGAATATTGTTCGTAAACCTCACTATGCAAGCAACGATACTAGTATAGTTACTGTAGATGAAAATGGTAACCTGACACCTAAAGCAACAGGTGATGCAGTCATCACAGCATATGTTGGCGACTCTCCAGAGAACGCATTAAAAGCAAAACATGCTGCAAGCGTAAAGGTATCTGTTGTAGCTGCAGCTTTAAGCGAGAGTGCAGTTACATATAATCCAAGCGCAACAAACCAAAACCATCCAGTTGTTACCGTGACTGGTATTCCAGAAGGAAACTATACGGAAACATGGGCCAATGATAAGGCTGTTGGAACTGGTTCTGTAACCATTCAGGGAACTGGAACATATGAATCCTTCAGTAAAACATTAGAATACACAATCAATGGATATGACTTAACCCAGGGATTTGACACAAAAAATGCAGTATATACCAGAGCAAATGGTGTGATTCGAATCACTGGTGCGAAGGACGGGAATGGTAATCTCCTGACACAGGATACTGACTTTACAACGGATGCTGAAGTGGCAAGTCAGGAACCGGATGGCGCAACTTATAATGTAACTGTTACAGGTAAGGGGAATTACCTCGGAACAGCATCTGTTACAACTACTAAGCTGGCTTATGGAAAAGATAATGCCATTGATATTAATACCATCTTCGATGCAAAATTAGATCAGACAAGTTATTCATATACAGGTAGACAGATTAAGCCTGGCTACAAGATCTCCGTTGGCGGAACAGAGCAGAACAATGCTTCCCTTGAAGGAATAGCATATACTGTTTCCTACGGGGAGAATACCAATGTAGGTGAAGGAAGCGTAACACTGACTGGTATTGAGAGTAATGGATATAAGGGAACAATTACTCTGAAATTTTCAATTGATCCAAGAGATATCCGTGATGCCTTAATTGCTGATAATGACGGCACCTTGTCTACAAATGTTTCAAAAGCTGGTGATATCACCATGGCTCTCAATGGAATGAGCGAGAGCCTTGCTGTTACAGACAGAACAAAATGTAAGATCTCCATGAGCGGAGCTCTTCCTTATAATGAAGATGGAGTAGAACTTCCTGTAGTGCTTCGTATGTATCAGTACACTGCTACAACAGATGGTACAAGTGAGCAGATCTTTCAGACTCTGGTAAAGGGTACAGACTACACCGTAAACTACTCTGACAATGATGGAATCGGAGAAGCAAAACTGAAAATCAAAGGAACTGGTAACTACACGAATTCCTGGACCATTACCTACCGCTTGGTAGGAACCTTCCAGAGGGACCTGCAGGTAAAATACGGTGGTAAGACCATAAAGAGTGACAATGGTACCTTCGCTACAGGCTATAGCGTGAACTACAATGGTTCAAATCAGGCATTGGCATCACCTCCTATATTAAAGATGGGAGATGAAGACCTAGTTGCTGGTACGGACTATGCAGCAATTGATGCTACAGCTACAGAAGGAAGTGGAAGCAGTTACTATTCTAATAATGTAAATGCTGGAACAGCAAAGCTTACCATTATTGGCTTAGGATTCTATCAGGGACAGACAGCGACACTGACGTATACGATTAAGCCTCAGAAATTCACTCAGTATGATAGCATCAAGGTAAATGGTAGCTATACATATACTGGTGCAGCCATTAAGCCGGACCCAGCATCCATTGATGTCACAATTAATAAGACAACCAAGACTGCGAAGGATTGGAACATCGGCTATGCATCAGATGATAATTCCAATACTTATGATGGAATCATCATATCCAATTCTGTAGATGCGGGATCAGCAAGCCTAGAAATTAAGGGGCAGAATAATTTCGATTCCTCTACATCTATTACTGGAAAGTACACTATTGGAAAGTTAGACATCAATAGTTCGAATATCTCTGTCAGCAATACACAGGAGATGCAGGTAACAGGAGATCCTGTTGAACCAGATATCGAAGTGAAGAACACAACCAATGGTGTGGCCTTTGCAAAGGATAGGGATTATAAGGTAAGTTACGACGATAACACAAGCGTAGGTACGCATACCATTACCATTACAGGTAGCGGTAACCTGACTGGAACAAGAACTAGCACATTTAAGATCACTGAGCGTAAGATGGATAATCTTACTGTTACTCTAGCTGGTTTTAATACAACAAAGAGTTCAGGTACAAGTGCATCTGAAACAACTTACACATGCAAGGAAAGTGATTACAGTGCTACCTATACAGGAGCTAATATTAAGCCTGTATTTACGTTGGTAGATAACTCCACAGGATTAACACTGGAGCAGAGTACAGATTATCAGATTCCAACCTACAACAGTACCAATCCTGGCGATGGAGTAATCACTGTTGCCGGAGCAGGTAAATACTCTGGTTCTACCATAAAAATTAAATTTCATATTAATAAAAAGAACATTTCTGATTCTGATATTTCCGTGTCTGATATCCAGCCACAGTATGATGGAGATGGTAAATTCACTGGACTGAAAGCAACTGTTCAGAATACCTTCGGCAATTCTCCGGTTACATTAAGTGCATGTGATGAGAAGGATAAGGATCAGGCTGAGAGCAAGGGCTACGACTACTACATCAAAACAGAATCCACTGGTTATGCAGGCAAGTGGAAGGCTGTCGTATATGGCCTTGGTAAGTTCTATAAGGGATCGAAGATCGTAGACTTTGAAATTGGTCAGTCCATCGATGCTACAAATGCAAATGTAACACAGACTCTGTCGAATCCTTGGGATACAAGCGTTCAATATCAAGCAGATGGAGAAGGTAACTACGAGGTTCCTTACTACGGTAACTCCAAGGAAAATACGGAGAAGAAATTACCTGAATTAGGCCTTACATTTACAAATGTAGCTACGCAGCCAATCCGAGGCATAGACTATACGGTTACCTATCAGCTAAAGGGCGATGATACCATCACTGATCGTAAGGATGCCTTCTATGATCTGAAGCCTGGCTCAACTGTTGTAGTAACTGTAAAGAGTACAGAGAAGACGAAGCTGGTCTATGGTGAGAGAAGCTTCGAATATAAGATCCAACCAGTTAATCTGGCAAGTAATAAATATGATGGAGCTGGAAATAAGGGAACAGCAATTGGAGATGTCATTGTCACAGATGCAAACTGGTCAAAGGCTTCGAATAAGAGTTCCTATAACTACACTGCAGCAAGCAATGGGACACCAAGCCTGATTACAGATGCTACAAAACAGGGACTGAACTATTACTACAATGGTAAGCCTGTCCCAATTGATCTAGACATCAAGTATTATCCAGGTGGTGCAAAGGGACCAGCCGTATCCATCTCTACAGATGAATATACGATTACCAAAGCGCAGATTGCGAATAACACATATCTGCCAGGGCAGAGTCCAATCACAAGCATCGGACCAAATGTCACAACAGATTATGCAAGTGGTGGTGTCGATGCAGTATTCCTGCAGGGAAAGGGATCCATTCTAATCGGCGGAACCGCTGCGAAGTATCAGATTCAGCCAGCTGATCTGTCTGCGCTTCAGACAGACGATAAGGTATTCATGGATATGGATACCACAGATAAGGATGAAACATCTCAGAACTTACCGTATACCAATGTGACTCCAGATCTCACCAAGGCTGGAGTATGGATTTATGGAAAAGCTGGTGACAAAGATAGCATCAAGCTGGTAAATGGAACAGATTATAAACTGACCCTGACTCCTATTGCAGGTGGCGGTGGAAATGATGTAGCTACAAAGCCAGGTACCTATACACTGACTGCAACTGGCCTTGGTAATTACAAGGGCTCTGCAAAAATGGTAGTTACTATTCGTAGTAAGGAGATTGCACTTCTGGATGCCTATATCGGCTCTAAGAAGGAAGATTCTACCACCACCATTGATGGTGAGACAGTGATCCAGTTACCAGATCAGGAATATACTGGTTCTGCTATTACCACATCTCTCTTAAAGGATGGTTCCAATAAGGGACTCTTACTGAGAGACGGAGCAAGTAATATCAATGATTACACCGTAAGCTACACCAATAATATCTATCCTGGTCGGGCATTTGTAACTCTGACGGGAACAGGATTATATGCCGGAACAAAGAAGGTATTCACCTATAACATCATAGGTGACCTGTCAGATACAAAGCTCTTTGGTCTGAATAAGAATGGATTAAAGGATACCTACACATATGATGGACAGTCCTCTACATCAAGTCAGTTCAACACGGACTTTGCTAAGGTAGAGATCCTTAGAAATCCCGTAGGAACCGGTGATGCAGGTGCAACATTGGCCCAGAATACAGACTATACAGTAGATACCACAAGCCTTGGCACTCCAGGAGATGACCAGGTAGTAATCACAGGTACTGGTTACTATAAGGGAACCATGTCAATCCCTGTAACTATGAAGGGTGATATCTCTAAGGCGACTCTGACCTGGAACAATGGAAGCAATATCGTACCTTATGGAAGCCAGGCAAATGTGGCCTATACGCTTAGCTTCAATGGAATTATCCTGAATACCACCAATGATTACTCTGTATCTGGTGATACCGAGGATAAAATCGGTTCCCACACCATTACCTTAACAGGTAAGGGGAACTACATTGGAACACTTCAGGTAAATTACGAGCAGAAGTATGATTTGTCTAAGACGACAGTTAATATTAAGAAGTCATATAAGTACACCGGCAGCCAGGTTAAGCCTGAGGCAAGTGATATCACCGTTATCTACAATAATGGAGATGCACAGAACGTAACCTTACATACAGACACAGCCTCTGCAGATACGAAGGACTACTACATCAGCTATGGAAGCAATGTGGCAGCAGGTAAGGGAACAGTTACCATTAATTCCATTAGCCCAGACGACTCTAATGTGAAGACAAGCACTTCCTACGGCTATAAGACTGTTGACTTCGATATCACAGCAATCAACCTCTTCAACGATGAGAGCACGAAGGTATACTTCGATCAGAACACAACCGATTGGAATAAGATTGCAGATAAGGTCTACACTGGACATCAGATTATCCCAGAAGTAACCAAGATCATTCCTAGCGGCGAGACAACAGCAATTCCAACCAGTGAGTATAAGGTTACTTACGGTGAGAATGTCAATGCTGGTAAGAATGTAGGAACCGTAACCATCAAGGGTAACGGTAACTATGCTGGTGAGAAGACCTTCACCTTCAATATTAATAAGAAGAAGTTCGATAACTCAGATACAAGCAATACTGGAATCGCAGAAGTGCTGTTCAATAAGATCAGCGACGCTTACTACTCTGGTGAGTATGCGAACCCTATACCGAAGTACGAACTGTCCTATAACGGTATGACATTGGCAGAGGGTACTGATTATGAAATATCAACCGTAATCAACGCTGGTGGTACCAAAGGTACGATTACCTTCACCGCTAAGGACGGCAACTACACTGGAACAGCAACTGCAGAGTATGACATCTTGGCTAGAGACATTAGTAGCGGAGCGGATATCAAGTTCAAGAATGAGACACCATATACCGGTAAGACCATTAGCGTAGATGATCTGGCAAAACTGCTAAATCTACAGGTCGACCTTGGTAATGGTAAGACTGCTGAATTAACCTATAGCCCAGATCAGACCAAGGACTACTACATCACAGTAGAAGGTGACCGTGAGATCAGAGATGCAGGAACCTATACCATTAACCTGGTAGCATCTCGTACCAATAAGTTAACTGGATGGATCCAGACCACATTCACTGTTACACCAAAGGATATCGGTGATGACTCAGTGAAGGGCAGTGTTACGGATCAGGGATATACTGGTGCAGCAGTAACACCAAGCGCAGATGACGTAGTTCTGACAGATACAAAGATCAATAAGGACACACCTCTGGTTGAGGGTAGAGACTACACAATCACTGCATATAACAACAATGTAAGTGCAGCAAGTGCAGATGCTGATAATGCGCCAAGCCTGACTGTTACAGGAACAGGTAACTATACTGGAAGTAAGACGCTTACCTTCAATATTGGTACCAAGTTAACCGGTATCGGTGAGCTGACTCTGAATCCTCAGACCTTCACCTACAATGGTGGATCTCAGGTGCCAGGAACCATCGTTCGCTTGAAGGATGGAACAACTCTGACAGAGGGCGTTGACTATACGGTATCCACTGGCGACACAGATACTGTGAATGCTGGTAAGGATAAGAAAGTTACCGTAACTGGTATGGGAGAGTACTACGGAGATCTGTCTAATACCTACACCATTGAAAAGCGTAAGCTTGAAGGTGGTAAGATTAAGATCCTCTTCCCTGAGTATGGTGAGCCTGATGAAAACGGACACTATAACACCACATATACAGGTAAGGAAATCAAACCAACAGATCTCAAAGTCTACTACGATGAAGATGGTGATGATGTACTTGATTCCAATGAGATGACCCTGGTTAAGGATTCGGATTATAAGATTGTTGCTGATGGTTATAAGAATAATAAGAATGTATCCACAGAGAAGAACCCAGCAAAGGTAACCATCCAGCTCCTGGATAGCGGAAACTATTCCTCTACTGCTTCGTCTAAGCAGGAAGGAAGCTTCTATATCAAGCCAGCAGACCTGATTGATGATATCAATAACAGTATCATTACTCCTACTCTTAAGGATGCAACCCTCTCTGATGATGCAGGGACAGTAATTAAGAGGGAAGAGGGTGGAGCAGAGTATCTCTATGGAAGATATGCATACTACGACGGACAGGAGATCAAGCCTGCAGTAGTATTTGTAAAGTCATCCAATGGTGAACCTGCGACACTAGAGGAAGGTAAGGACTTCACAGTAACCTATAGCACGGGTTACATTGATGAAAATGGTAATCCAGTAGCCGGTAAGAGCATCTTGGATGATAATGATGCAGCTGATCCAGAGAGCACCGCACCAAACCGTGCAGGTCTCATGGTTGCAACCATTACTCCTCATGAGGGATCCAACTACACAATCTCACAGCCAATTACCATGGCATATGAGATCTATGCAGACCTTACTATTCCTAAGAAGGGTGAAGACAATCACTCTGATCTGTCAATAACCGTAGGTAATGGTGGAAATCAGTTCTACAATTATGGCAATCCAATTCAGCCAGAAGTTGTAGTGAAGGTTGGTGGACATACCTATACCTATACCGCTGGACAGACAAGTGCTGCTGATGATCTGAATGTAACAGAGACATCTGATACTGGATTTGCAGTAGATACAGAGGGTCAGGTAATTGCAACCTCTAATGTATCCTACCTGACAGGATCCGCAGAGAAAAACTATAAGATCACAAATGATACTGATTCGCTGAAGGTAACACTGGATAATGCTACGGGTACAACCGATGAGGGAATTCCAAGTGTAATCTACAAGGGTAATCCTTATAACCAGGATGACCTGGGAATGAAGATTCATCTGCCAAGTGGTCAGAACGCAACCATCCTGTCAGTAAGCTTCCAGCGTAAGACTCTATATGGTAAGGAGTTAGATGGAGTGGCTACAGACGATGTCTATAGCTCAGAGATTGCTGCAGGAACAGATGCTCATGACGGATTCGATGCCCATACAAGTGTGGGACAGGTAGCATATAAGATCTACTTCACTGTAAATGGTACAGAGACACTGGTTCGTTCCGGTGATGATCTGGTATTCGAGATCCTGCCACAGGATATCAGTGATGCAGAGGTAACCTACCTGAAGACTAATACCTATAACACCAAGACAATTGATCCAGGATTGATTGTGACTTATCAGGGCAAGGAACTGTCTGATGAAGATTATAGTGTGAACTATCTGGATGCTAAGGGTAATAAGACGAAGCCAGTTAATCCAGGAGAATACACTATCCAGGTAAATGGTGAGAAGAACTTCTCTGGAAGTACTGGTGAGAGAGAATCCATGACGGTATATCCTGATATCCCACGTAATGTACATGTAACAGGACGTACCAAGAATACAATCACAGTAAGCTGGCAGCCAGGTAATAACCTGACTGGTCACTATCTGAGATACGTACAGAACGGAACCTCGAATACGGTTAAGCTGAAGGCAAGCACAACATCATATACTGTAACTGGTCTGGATGCAGGAACCACATATACCTTCCGTGTAGGCGGTTATGTCGGGGATATGTCATCCTCCGATCCGCTGATCCGTTATGACTACAGCACCACAACAGGAACAACAACTGTAGGTGATGTAACAGATACAACAGGATCTGGTGAGGTCGTAGACGGTCAGCATGGTGCGAAGATTGTAATCAATAATGGTAACTTCGATGGATTCGTGGTATATCGTGCATCCAGTGCATATGGTAAATACAAACTGAAGGCAATTGTGCCTAAGGATACAGGTACTGTTACAAATTATATGGACTCTACTGCCAGGGCAGGAAAGACCTACTACTACCGCATCGCAGGATATAAGGATCATAGTAGCACCCATGTATTTGCAGACTTTGATATCGGTGAGCAGTCTAGTCCGATTGCAGTCACTGTGCAGTAAGAATTAGAGAAATATAAACCAAGCCCATCGTAGGCTGGTGCAAGGAAGAGATCGCAATGTGCGGTCTCTTCTTTATTTTAATTTCATAGATAGAAAACTGGCAAAGTAGGTAAGATGTGCTATGATAAAATTAGATAAACTTTAGGATGAGAATGAAACTATGAGCGATAAAACGATAGGAAGTCATATTGATCTCTTAGCAGATGATCAATCAGTGCCACAGTCACTCTCTCAGGAAAGTGGAATCTATACAAAGGATGGCACAAAAAAGAAAAACAATAGAGCTAGAGCGAATCATATTCGAAAAACGAAGAAGATGCGCTCTCCTTTTCTTACAAAAAAATATGATCGGGATATGGAATCCTATGTGGCGGATGAAATCCGAAATGAAGAACGAGGGGATGAGGTAATCGAACCCCAAGAGAGAACTCCTTCGGATGATGAGATCAAGCGGCAGGTGGCAGAGCTAAGCCAGGATATCGCCCGAGCTATTACTGCAGAAACTGGTCGAACCGAAGAAAATGATACAACCAGACATGAGTACTCCATTGGAGAGTTCACATTTCATACCTATTATGAATTCCGTAATGCAGAAGAGGATGTGAAGCGGATTGATATCATCAATAAAGAGCTAGACCTGAAGGATCCAGAGGTGGCGATTCGCCTATACAATGATATCCGTATGGGAAAGATCATGTTCAAGAGTCCTATCGGAGAGAAATTCTTCGATCACGTGGCGGATATCGTAGCAGATCGATCTGTAGGCTTGCTTGAGGATAAGCAGGTGGTAGACGAGGCAGAGAACCAGGCGAAAAAACAGAAATGGCTGGCCCTGCTTATCATTATCCTTGCGGCAGCTGCCTTTTCCTACTTCGCATATTCGGAGATCTCTGATGTGATCTCAACCAGAAAGCTTGAGAAGCAAATTGAAGAAAAGAACAAATTGAATCCAGGCACTGGAAAAGCAAAGGATGACAGCGCAACAACTGCTGATGGGAATCAGACGGATAAGAACCAGACCATAACAGGGTCTACATTTGTGGATCCATCTACACTTACAATCCTGCCAGAGTATGAAGGGCTGGTAGCTCAGAATAAGGAGATGGTAGGCTGGATTGAAATCCCAGATACTGAGGTGAACTATCCAGTGGTGCAGAAGGCTGATGATAACAGCTATTATCTAACCCATGCCTTTGATCAGTCAGAGGATAAAAACGGTAGCATCTTCATGGATTATCGCTCTAGCGTCGTCAATACCACGACCAATACCATCCTCTATGGGCACAATATGGCGAGTGGTAAGATGTTCGCGGCACTGAAGAATTATGAGAATGCATCCTACCTAGAAGCCCATAAGACGGTGACCTTCAATACCATCTACGAACAACGTACCTATGAGATCGTAGCGGTATGCCTGGGACAGGTGGAAAATCAGGATAGTAGTGGCTACCGCTACTACAATTTTATATCTGCTCAGAAGGCACAGGATATGCAGGACTTCGTGGACTATGTATCCTCGAGAAATATCTATGGCAAGCAGGTGGAGATCAGTACGACGGATCAGCTACTGACCCTGTCGACATGTAATCATTATATCGAAGATGGACGCCTCTTCCTTGTGGCGAAACGGGTTCGATAGTTGTATAATAAAAAGGATAATATAGGTCTTGTGGAGATTGTATGGAGGTAGCTTCACGTTATTTCTAAAGATCATGGAGTGAAAATATGAAATTAGGGACAAAAATAGGACTTGTCTTAGTGGCGCTGGGAATGGTGCTTGGTGTATGGGTATTCGCAGGTGGAAAAAGTTCTGCGGACAATACCATCAGTGAGGACGGAGTTCTAACAATTGCAGATGGCGAAGAGAAAATCGGAAGTGGTGCATACCGTAATAATACCAACATTAAGTCGGTAAACATCCCTGCATCTGTGAAAACAATCGGATCAGGAGCCTTTGCTGGTGCGACAAATCTTACAACTGTAACAATTGCAGATGGCTCATCTCTTACAACAATTGAGTCAAGTGCATTTGATCAGGATGGACAGCTGACCAAGGTCTCTGGAATTCCAGATTCTGTATCCTCAATTGGCGCGAATGCATTTCGCTCAACAAGTTTATCCAGCTTTCATATTCCAAGTAGCCTGGGAAGTGGATTAGACTTATCTGCATTTGATGGCTCAGGAATTACAACATTTACAGGAAGCAGCGCAAGCTATAAGAGCGGATCTGATGGTAACCTGTATAATGCAAGTGGCACGGTTTTAGATATCGTAGCACCTGGTACAACAGGAAGCGTTGAGATTCCAAGTGGTACAAGTGGAATCGCATCATCTGCTTTCCGAAGCAATAGTAAGGTGACAAGTATCACACTTCCAGACGGACTTACTTCTATTGGCACAAATGCTTTTGCTGGAACTAATGTGACTCGAATCACAATTCCTGCTAGTGTCACTAGTATCAATGATCAGGGAAGCTGGAATACAACAGTTAAGGAAATCATGGGGTATGGGGCTGATTCGGCAGCAGCACAGTATGTGACAAGGGTAAACGCAGCTCAGGGTACTAGAATTATCTTCACAGATTTAAGTGATGATGAGCCCGGAACCAATCCCGAAGACAAGCCCGATACCTATACCGTTTCCTTTGATGTAAATGGAGGAAGCGGAAACTTCCCTGATGCGAAGGTTAACGCTGGTGGACTAGTAAATCATCCTGGATATCCAACAAAGGATGGATATACCTTCTTAGGCTGGTTTGATGATGCAAATGGTGCGAAGAGCCCATTTGACTTTGCAGGAACTGCAATCAATGCAGATCTGAAGCTGGTTGCTCATTGGGAAGCAAAGAAGACAGACAATGGAAATACCAATAGTGGAAATACATCCAGTGGTTCTGGTTCAGGTTCTGGTGGACAGAATGTAGATGGAACTACCAATCCAGACGGATCTGTAAATCATGCAGATGGAACGATTTCCTATCCAGATGGAACAATTAAGCAGGGCAATAAGACAATTGGTAATACCAATGCTCCAGCAAGCAGTGCAAAGGATGTGACTCCTACCACAGCTGGTCCTATTGATGCGAGATACTTTCTCTGCCTGGCAATTCTCCTGGCAGGTATTGCGGTTCTCCTATATAGCCATTCAAGAAAACTGAGCTATGTATCGAAGAACTCTAAGAGAAAATAAGAATAGGGTAATCGAAAGAATATAGAGTATAAGAAAGACCATGTACACCGCAGTGTGCATGGTCTTTTTGGTGGTGCGCCTCGATTTGATTGTACGAACTGAAGGATTATGATCTAGCTAAGGCTGTTACATTGTTAAGTCCCTTCTTAACAGGAGGAAGACTAATGATAATAAGAGTCAGAACCATCTCTGGGATGAGATATGCATAGTTATAAACAATTGGCCAGAGGAAGGAAATAGACTTAGGGAAACTTGCTGGCATACCACTCATCCAGAAGAGAGCACCGCCAATGGAATGGAAGATGCCTCTACAGATTACAGCAAGGATATAACCCTTAATGAAGCCGTTTTTCTTATGAGAAAAGAACCCTGCAAGGCCAAGGGCAGTAAATGCAAAGAAGTAATCCATACAAGCCTGGAGAGGGGAGAGAATATAGGCTCCACCATCCTGGATAAACTGAAGCATGGAAAATGTAAAGGCAACAATGATGCCAACACTAGGTCCATACCAGTAGGCAACAATTACAACGAAAAGCATAGAGCATAAGGTAACAGAACCGCCCCAAGGCATCTGCCATAACTTCACATAGGATAGAATAAAAGCTATAGCCAAAGAGACTGCAGAGAAAGCCAATGTCTTGGCGGTCATATGCTGACGATGCCCTACGATGCTGAGACCAATTAAGAATACTGCCACCATAATGACAATGGATAAGAAGTATCCAGAAGAAGTAAGTGAACCGTAACCATCTGATTGTGTAATAAAAGCTGACAAGTTAAAACCTCCTTAAATATCTAATAAAATATAATGTAAAAAAACTCTACCGCAAGTATACAACACTTGGGGTAGAGTTTCCATTTAATTTAATCGGATGTCTCAGTATCAATGGTAGTGCTATCGGTTGGATCCTCTTCATGCTGTTCCTCATCCGTAGCTAGAGTACTTGAGTAAGTGTACTTATTCGATGAACGGAAGATGGTATCGCTAGATCCCATCTGATTAACTACGAGAGTATCACCGTCTTTGATGGAATCATCATCGATGGTTAGACACTGGCCGGATACGTAAGCAGTGGAGACTTTTTTGCCATTTACGAAGACCTTACTCCATTTGGTAAAGTTATCACCATAGATGTGAACCTTACCATTAAAGTAGTAGGCTCGATTAACAGTGACATCGTGGATGCCCATGATCAGGTCAGATGCAGGATATAGATCTACGCCGTTATAGGCATACCGCTTACCATAGAGCAGATCATACTGGAGCATCTTCAGTCCGGACATATACTGATTACTGCCGGCTAAAACACCATTCTTTATCATTGTCTGGTTGTACTGAGTCATAGTCCCCTGGTGGACACCGATACGGTTCATCTGTTCAGCAACTAACTGGTAGGATGTGAGATCCGCATCTTGTTTGGACAGACCGAAGTTATTCCAGGTGACATATTTGGTCTTAAACAGATCACCAGTTGCTACCTCATCAGATGTAAGGCCCATGGTTGGCAGGTGATCGCCGAACATAATGAGAAGGGTATCTTCACCTCTGGAATTCAGCATATCTACATAATTCTTCATCCATGTATCTAAGGTATGAAGCTGATTGATGTAGTACTCCCACTTGTACTGGGTGCCCTGATCCTTGCCCTTAGCAGTTACTTTAATGGCTGGATCATCGAGAACCTTATAGTCAGGATAATTACCATGGGTTGAAACGGTAATGGTATATACGAAATCCTTAGTCTTCGTAGAGTCCATGGCATCCTTTGTTCCCTGGATCAGAACATCGTCTGTTGGCCAGGAACCAAGAGGAGTGTACTCTGTAATATCTAACATCTCCTTGGAAGTAAAGGTGTCAAAGCCCATCTTAGAGAAGGCATTGGCACGGCTATAGAAGTTACCACCATTGTTATGAACAACATGAGCGCTGTATCCTAAGTCCTTGAAAGCATCTGCATAACTCTCCACATCCTGCTTCTTAAGAACGGTCTTCTGTGGATACTCACCAGGTCCAAAGAAGGAACAGGACATACCAGTCAGCATTTCGAACTCAGAATTACATGTACCTGCACCTAAGACTGGAACAGTGAGATGACCAGTGGAGTAATTCGCTTCAAGAGAATGGAAGAATGGGATCGGATCCTCAGAGGTCTCAATAAAATTAGCTTCTGATGGATCAAAGTAGGACTCTAAGAGAACTACAATAACATTCGGACCAGACTTACCATCTACTGTGGATTCTGTGCTAGAGGCCTGATCATTAGAAACAATCTTCTGAACAGCCTGTCTGGAATAACCGAGAGGCTTTGACATACCACGATCAATAATACTGGTTGCAAAACCATACAAGTATCCGTTATTCAGATATCCCTGAGCCAGATTACCAAAGTAGGAATCAATGAGCTTGGCATTCTGAAGGGCCTTACCAGAAGTAGGAAGCGCAACAGCCATAGCGATTACAATCAGAAGTCGTACCCAGAAAGGAGTCGTGTCTTTCTTTTTCGGACCATGAATAAACAGATTCACGAGGAAGAGTCCGAAGACGATAATACCGGACATCGCTAAGAATGCCTGTCCTGCAGAAAAGTACTTGGAATCCTGCATGGTTAAGAGATCACCAATCATATTTAAATCAGTAAAACCAAAAGGTGACACTCGATTCAATAGGAGAATACAGTTGGTGATACCAAGGGCAACGAAAATTCCTGAGATAACACGACGGACGAATTTACGACGGCGAAATAAAATGGCCACGGAGTAAAAGGTCATGATTAAAAAGGAATTATATAGGTAAGGAATCGGATGGTGGATTACAAAGTCACAAGCGGAAAGGAAGGAATGACGGGACATCCACTCCAAAATAAAATCTAGAAATAAGGACCATGGAATCAGTACTAAAAAGTCATGTTCATTAATGATACGAACATATGCCTGATAGAATTTCGACTGAGCAATTTTGGAAGGCTTTTTATTCGCCTTTTTCTCCAAATGCTTTTCGTGTAATGTCTTTACTTTGTCTTTGAGTTTTTTCAAAAAAGTTAACTTCATATGGATTCTTGTCTCACCTCATAAGATGGTGCATTCACGAGAATGCTTGAGTTTGCGATATATTACCCAATCAGTTATAATACGTCACGAGATTATATCATTAAAAAAATCGCTTGTAAACATTGCGAAAACAAAAGGTAGGTAGTAGAAGATGTTCTTCATGCATTTATCAATTCATTGGGTGTATTTAGCCCTCTTGTGTGTATTATTTACTGGCTTAATGCCAGTTTTTATGCGAACTGCATTGAAAAGAATGAATCCACTGGTAGGAGCTGCAATTTTCTCCACCATTCTCGCCGTGATTCTATGGATCATCCTGCCAATGATGGGTATCCCATTTCAGTTTACTGGGTTGGAGACCAAGGCGATTCTTCTCTTAATTGTAGATACCATCCTGCTTATGCTGACCACTGTCTTCTATTTTATCTCTATTTCAAAGGCAGATATCAGCATCGCTCAGCCCCTTCGCCTATTGGAAAATATAGGCCTCCCTGTCATCTATCTCTTCGTATTTAAGGAAGGCATCCCATCGAAGCATATCTTCTTTTTGGTAATGGGTCTCGTAGGAATCCTCTTACTTATAATAAGAAGAAATGGAGCCCATACAGAAAAGGGATGGGGACTCTACGGACTCTTAGCTGTGGTATGGATTATGGCCTTCCATATTATCAATCGTATTTTTGCCTTCAATCTGAATATTTATTTTGTATTAGCATTCGCAGAAATTGTATCTGCGGTGGTATTTTGGATCCTGGTATTACTAACGAGACACGGTTCGGACTTTAAGAAGATCACCATCTATCATGGGCTTGCTATGATCCTGGCAGGACTGATGGCTGGTGCAGCTATGATCTGTCTCTATCGTAGTAAAATCGCTGGAGATGTGTCCATTGTACAAACCTTGCAGGCATTGGCTCCTGCGATTACAATTGTGATGGCAGCCGCTTTATTAAAGGAAAAAATGGATTGGCGAGTAGTTGCTGGAATGCTGCTTCTTTTGGCATCAAGTATCTGCCTATCAATTTTCTAGTGGAGGAATACTAGCTTGGAACTTTCTTTTAGAGAAAAAGGTTTAAAAAAGGAAACAAAGAAGAAAATTTTGATTCTTCTCTTAATTTTCATAGCAGCGCTGATCTTCTTCTATTTCTATCTGAATAGAGATAAGAGACAGGATGTCACGAAAATGTCAGCTCCAACACTTCCAGTTGTAACCATGGAATATGATGGCATTAACGTGAATTCCCTGCATGGATACGTAGAATCCATGGATGCTCTGTATATGAGAAATGCAGTGGTTCCAATGGATAATAACAGAGAACTGCCTCTTACCATTCATACCTATGGTACAGAAGTAGATAGCATTTCCTACGAAGTGCGCTCTCTGGATACGGAACGCAAGATCTCTGAAGAGAAGATCAAAAAATACACAAATAAAGACAATAAAATTACCACAAAGCTTCAGATTGCAAATCTGGTTGAACCAGAAGAGGAGTATTTATTTATCTTGACCTTGAAGGCTTCTGGCAAGAAGATTCACTACTACACACGAATTGTTATTCCGAAAGAATCCCATACGAAAGATTGCCTTACATTTGCGCAAAGCTTCCATGATATGGCGCTAGAAAAGAATGTGGAGCAGGTATCTACTTATCTAGAGCCAGATGCAATCCAAGAGGATCCGAATAGTTTATACAGTGTGTCTATCCATTCTACGCCTTCACAGGTGGCATGGGGCGGCTTCGACGGTAAGGTGGTTGGAAGGCCAGTTACTGAGTTAAAGGATGTCACAGACGATTATACAGTTCTAGAGATGTACTATCGCATGAAGCGTAAGAATGAAGCAGGACATACAGACTACTTCGATGTGGTGGAATACTTCAAGGTTCGCTACGGTAGCCAGAAGATGTATCTCTTAGACTATCAGAGAGATATGAATCAGATTTTCAATGGGAATCATCCAAATCTAAAAGAGAACGAACTGAATATTGGAATCTCCAATAAGAATGTAAACTATGTCTCTAATGAAACTGGTACAATCGTTGCTTTTGAGACTGCAGGGGAAATCTATGAGTATGACGAAAATACTGGCGAGATGACCCGGGTATTCTCCTTCCGTGATGGAAATAATACCGACGAACGATTGAACAATAATAACCACGAAATCATGCTCTTAAATATCGATGAGAGTGGTACATTAAACTTCGTTGTATATGGATACATGAATGCTGGAATCCATGAAGGTGTCTGTGGAATCGGCTTATATCGCTACAATAGTAAGAATGGTCGTACAGAGGAGCAGACTTTTATCGAATCCACAAAGTCCTATCAGATTCTAAAGGCGGGATTCTCTGATGTGCTCTATGAATCAAGTAATAATATCTTCTATATCATGGTGGATGGAACGCTACTCCGGGTAGACTTAAATACCCTTGAGACAAGTGAATACCTGACTGGTATGAAGCGCAGTCAGTATGCTGCATCCCAGGGCGGACGTTACTTCTCCTGGATGGATGAAAATAAGCCATCGGACAAGATCCATGTCATGGACTTAGAAACTGGAAAGAAATTTGACATCAAGGCAAAATCTGGAGAGAAGATTAAGCCGCTTCTATATATGGATGATGACTTTGTCTATGGCGTGATGAAGAGTGGTGATATCACCGTAGACTCGGCTGGTGCAGAGGTACAACCGATGTATAAGATATCTATTGTAAGTGTCAACAATGGCAAAGAGAATGTTCTGAAGGAATATCAGAAGGACGGCATCTTCATCACCGATGTATCTGGTGATTCCTATACCATCTATCTTACCAGAGCAACTTATAATGGAAGTGCCTATACAGAAATCAATCAGGATACCATTAAGGATAGTGCTGGTGAAAAGAATAAAACCGTTGGAATTCAGACAAGTAGTCAGGATGTATTAGGAACAACAGTGACTCTAAAGCTGACCTCGATGAAGTCCATCGCATCCTCTTCGAAGCTTACCCGTGCAGGTATCGTGAATGCAGATCGTAACCGTACGATTACCGTCCGTGCCATGGATACAGAGCAGCAGTATTTCGTATATGTAGGTGGTAATGTGGTGTACTCAGGTGCAGATCCTGTCCAGGCCATTCGCAGGGCGGATCAGGAAATGGGCATTGTTGTGGATAACTCAGCCCGCTACATCTGGAAGCGTGGAAAACATATCTATGTAAGTGCTCTACAGAATCTACAGACAGGATCTCTTGATCAGTCTGCAGACGATAGTAGCCGGTGTGTAAGTGCAATGCTGAATTTTGAAAATGAAAATGTAGATGTACACACACTACTGGCAAATGGCGGAAGTCCACTGAGCGTACTTCAGAGTACGCTAAAGGATAAGTTGGTTCTAGATCTGTCTGGTATCAATCTGTCAGAGGCTCTGTATTATGTGTCGAATGGAACTCCAGTATATGTACAGACCGCAAATGGTCCAGCATTGCTGGCTGGATATAATTCCAATAGCGTGGTTATCTTCCATCCAAATACTGCAAGCTATGAGACAATGAGTCTGACCGATGCAGATGCATCCTTCCAGGCAGCAGGTAATATCTTCATCGCATACGTGAAGTAGAGATGACCTCGAAATATGAAGTAGAGATGATATCAAAATGAGAAGTAAAGATGACTTCGAAATATGAAGTAAAGATGGCATCAAAAATGCCATGTAAAAAAGTATAAATAAGCATCAAAAAAGCAGGCTGCCGAGCAGCCTGCTTTTGTTATACCAAGAATTAATTATGACGCTTCTTGTACTTTTCAACTACGCGATTGATTCTGTCATATGGATCCAAAAGACCAGACATAGATGCATCATGATTCAGAGTATCGATGATGTAAGCAATGTACTTGGACATATCACAGCTGATGTAGTAATCGCGTGATAAGAGTTCAGGAGTCTGGTAGGTGAGATTGGTGGTAACAACACGATGGATGATACCCTCTTCAACAGCCTTATCAAATTCCTCAAGTCCATTGGTGAAGAGACCGAAGGTAGCAACCACGATGATTCTCTTAGCTTTTCTCTTCTTAAGCTCTCTAGCTACATCGATCATAGACTCACCAGAGGAAATCATATCGTCGATAACGATAACATCCTTACCAGTTAAGTCTGTACCAAGGAACTCATGAGCGACGATAGGATTACGTCCATCTACTACGCGAGAATAATCTCTTCTCTTATAGAACATACCCATATCAACACCGAGAACAGATGCTAAGTATACAGCACGCTGTGTTGCACCCTCATCAGGGCTGACAATCATCAGATGATCATTATCAATCTGCAGATCGTCTACATTACGAAGGATGTTCTTAATGAACTGATAGTATGCAGGAACAGACTCAAAACCATGAAGTGGAATCGCATTTTGTACACGAGGATCATGAGCATCGAAGGTGATGATATTATCAACGCCCATATCGACAAGTTCCTGGAGCATAAGAGCACAGTCAAGGGACTCACGACCAGATCTCTTGTGCTGACGTCCTTCATACAGGAAAGGCATGATAACGTTGATTCTCTTCGCCTTACCATTGGTAGCAGCAATGATACGCTTCAGATCTGCATAGTGATCAGATGGAGAATAGTGATTTTCGCGGCCACATAATTTGTAAGTACAATTCCAATTGGTAACGTCGGTTAAGAGATAGAGATCCAGACCACGAATGGACTGATTGATCATACCCTTACCTTCGCCAGAGCCGAAACGTGGAGTGTCTGCATCAACGATGCAAGAATGCTTCTTGTAAGATGCGTTGGCTGCATCTACCATACGGTCCTTCTCACGTTCTCCTCTCCAAGAAACCAGATAATCATTTACTTCGTCGCCGAGGGAGCGACAACTCTTCATAGGGATAACTCCAAGTGGAGCAATTGGAGTGGTGCAAGACAACTGATTGTCATTTGACATGGATAAGTTCCTCCTAAAATGTGTGGGATTGGTGTTTATTTAAAGTTTTCGTGAGACGAATGTCATCTCCGAAAAGTTTAATCAAGGTATAATTACTTGTGATTCTTGAGAATACTCTTTCTCCGTAGAGATCCTTAATATCACCGATGGAAAGGTTAGATGTTATTATTGTCGAACGATTCCGAACGATTCTCTCATTAACAAGTTGGAAAACCTGGGATCTGTGAAACTTATTGGTCTGCTCGGATCCGAGATCGTCAATGACTAGGACCTCGCAATCAAATAGAGCATCGTAATCTTCGTTGACATCCAAATCATGATCGAAAGTCTTCTTGGATGCAATATCAAAGAGATTAAATGCAGTGAGATATATAACAGAAATTCCCTGATCTAGTAGAGCTTTCGTTAGGCAATTGGCCAAAAGAGTTTTACCAGTACCAGTAGGACCGTATAGGTAAACATTTTTCTTATTATTCTTATAGTCCTTGGCAAGCTCTGTCATGGTCTTTAAGGCCTGCTCTGCTGACTGTAATGGTGACTTATTGATGGCAGGGTCAAGCTCTGCAGAATAATAATCTAAGAAAAAGTTATCGAAAGAATCCTTCTTAATGGATTCTGTGATATGAGACTGTTGATAAACAATATTAATGGTTGCCTGCTTAAAGCAGTGGCAACGCTGGTTTCCAATAAAACCAGTATCTTTACAATCTGGACACTTATACTGAAGATCCATATAATCCGCAGGATAACCCGCCTGGACTAGTAGCTTGGTGCGTTCCTGGTCAAGGGCTTCTAACTTATGAGAGAGAGCCTGAGCATTCGCTTCGCTATAAGAACCGGATAACTTGTCCATAGCGGCCTGATAGCCAACGTCAGCGATCTCCTTACGGATCTCTAGAATACGTGGAATCTTGCCTTCGACTTCCTGAATATGGGCATTTCGGATCTCATAGTCGAGTGCGATTTGATTATCGTATGAACGCATGAGTTCATCATACTGTGCATTAGTAAGTGCCATAATTCATCCTTATTGTAAAAGCTTACGCTCTAATTCCTTCATAGCTGCATCGTCATAATTATGGAGAGTGCCATTATTGGAAGCAGAGGACTTATTTGTAGCAGATTCTTTGGTCTTCTTAGTCTCCTGATGCTGTTGATCAAGCCTATTGACATCCTGCATAGAGCGGACATCTCTTTCATACCAACTCTTAAGAATGGAATCAGCATATTCGAAACTTGCTCTGCCAGTATGAGCAATTGTACGCTGGCAGGCAGCGGCGATAATCTCATTGGTGAAAGCATATTCCTTCGTCCACTTCTGTAAGAAGTTCTCCTCATTTGGAGTGAGCTTTCTACCCTGGATACCAAAGGACTTCACTATGGTGTAGTAGGCCTTGGAATGAACGTTAGAAGATAATCTGGCCTCGTCGGCAGTGGTAATCCCCTGCTCCTTCCAACATAAAGCAACCTTATTCATATAGCTGATACTGGAATGACCTGCATTGATACATTCCTCTACTAAGAATTCGATTAGATCCACCGATAGATTTAATTTCCAACGCCAGAACAATACGAAGTCCATCTCGCTCTGACTTAATGGCTTACCGATGAACTGTTCTGTAACATAGAGAATCTCCATGGAGTCATCCTCGCTGGCCATCATCGTGCGCTCCTCAGGAGAGAAGGCTGGCTTCTCATCAGCGCTTGCAGCAATGGATTCTGCAAGAGATACCTGATTATTTAAGGAGTCCTCATCCGAAGTCACTGTAACAGCATCCTCTAACTGCTTAGCTGGAGCAGAGAACTCTGTGGTATCTGTCTGACTCTTATAATCATTAGAAGAAACAGATGCTGTGGTCTGAAGATTCACAGTAACCATGCTACTCTCCTGATCTGGATCCATTAGGCAGAGCCCAACCAGACGACGCTGGGAATCGAATTCCAGACGGAGAAGGTGCTTGCTCTCCCAATACTCTAAAGCCTTACGGACATTTCTCTCTGTGTAATCTAATAAATCAGCCAGAGCTGAGATGGAAAAGGAACGATTGGTGCTGGATAGAGCGCGAACCAGATACAAATAAATCTTAACATATTCACCATTTGCTTCCGGCATGTATCGGTCAATAAATGTATTTGAAATTGTAGTGACCTGTCGGTTGCAGGATGAATGTAAGTTAATAGTATCTGGCATAATAAAATCCTCCAAAAATTTCGTACAGGGTGGATTATATCATAAAGATGTGCACCTGCAAAGTGAAGAGGCGCTATAAATCCAGTAAAATCAACCACTTAGGCAATTGTGGATAAAGTGGATAAGTCTCTTAATGGTCTATATTTCAACATAAAAAATCCACAACCCAGGTGAAAATAATCCCCCAACAGATTGTGGATAAAGTGGATAACTGCTATTTCAGCAGGTTTTCTCCAACGTTTACGATATTTCCGGCACCCATAGTTATCAACAGGTCACCGTTCATAGAATTTTTTTCAACCCAGTCCTGAATCTCATCAAAAGTATGGAAGTAATAGCATTCCTTACCCATGGCATCCAGGCCATCCTTAATATCCTGAGAGCTTACTCCATAGATGTCCTGCTCACGTGCAGCATAGATATCTGCAAGAACAATCACATCTGCAATAGAAAGGGACTTGATAAAGTCCTGTAAAAATGCCTTCGTACGTGTATAAGTATGAGGCTGGAAGCATACGATGATACGCTTGTGGGGATAATGAAGGGCTGCATTTAAGGATGCAGCGATCTCAGTTGGATGATGAGCATAGTCGTCAATGATGACGGTTCCATTCTCCAACTTCCCCTTGTACTGGAAGCGACGATCTGCACCAGAGAACTTCGCTAAGCCACTTACAATATGCTCATAGGAGATGCCCATGGCACGAAGTAAAGCAATGGCGGATAATGCATTTACTACATTATGCTTACCAGGAACATGTAACTGCACGGGATCTAACTCCTGGCCAAAAGCTACTGGAGTGAAGGCTGGGTAACCTAATTCATTAAAGGTAATGTCCTTCGCATAGTAATCAAACTGATTAGACAGACCAAAGCTTACAACGGTACACTCCAAGCCCTCTGTAATCTCAGCAGTATTAGGAATCTCACCATTGATAAAGAGGTAACCATCCTTAGCAGTATTGGTTGCAAACTTGTGGAAAGACTTTCTCTCATTCTCTAAGGTCTTAAAATAGTCCAAATGTTCCGCGTCAATATTCAGGATGATACTGTACTTCGGGAAGAAGGACAGGAAACTATCTGTATACTCACAAGCCTCTGTAATAAATACATCAGACTGGCCAACGCGGACATTGGAGTGAATTGGCTGGAATATACCACCTACAGAAATAGTAGGGTCGGTAAATGCCTCTAAGAGAACCTGGCTAATCATGGATGTGGTGGTCGTCTTACCATGGGTTCCGCTGACAGCGATGGAATTCTTAAAGTGATCCATGATCTGTCCTAAAAGCTCAGCTCTTGTAAGCATTGGCTTACCAGTTGCCTTTGCAGCAATGAACTCAGGATTGTCAGGATGGATTGCAGCTGTATAGACGAAGAAATCGCAGGATGGGTCTACATTTTCCGCAGCCTGTGGATAGAAAATCTTCGCACCCATGCTCTCTAAGTGACGAGTTAGATCGGAAGGAGCACGATCGGATCCAGAGACGGTGAAGTTACGATCTAAAAGAATCTCTGCCAGACCGCTCATACTGATACCGCCAATTCCAATAAAATGAGCCTTTTGGGCATGGTCAAAATTGATTTTAAACATGATAATTGTTCTTTCTTATATATAAATATGTATTTGTTCAAATTTTTTATTATCATAGACATTATAATCAAAATAAGTCGATTTGCAATGCTTTTAAATTTGACATAGCATAATATACAAATCATCACTTAAGATTCGCCACGGGTGAGTAAATGAAAACAAAAATGCACAAATTGAATGTAAAAATACAAAGAATTATGATATAATTTGATAAACAACCAAAAAGTGTGGGGATTTTCAGACACTATTTAGTTGAACAGGGATATATACTAGTTTTCTTTTTTACTGAAATGGGGTGAGCGAATGGGCAGTAAAGAGATGATTGCGATGCTTCTCGCAGGAGGACAGGGAAGCCGTCTGGGTGTATTGACGTCAGACATGGCAAAGCCAGCTGTAGCATTTGGAGGAAAGTATAGGATTATTGACTTCCCTCTATCGAACTGCATCAACTCAGGGATTGATACGGTGGGTGTTCTGACCCAGTATCAGCCGCTGGTACTAAATTCTCATATTGGAATTGGTATTCCATGGGATTTGGACCGTAATAACGGAGGTGTTTCGGTTCTACCACCATATGAGAGATCTGGGAACGCAGACTGGTATTCAGGCACAGCCAATGCGATCTATCAGAACTTGAATTACATTGATAACTATGATCCGGATTATGTATTGATCCTATCAGGTGACCACATCTATAAGATGGATTATGAAGCGATGCTAGACTTCCATAAGCAGACACATGCAGATGTGACCATTGCAGCAATTCCAGTACCAATGGAAGAAGCAAGTCGATTCGGCATTGTCATCGCTGATGAGAAGAAGCAGATTACAGAGTTTGAGGAGAAGCCAGAGAACCCGAGATCCAATCTGGCATCTATGGGTATCTATATCTTCAGTTGGTCAGTCCTTAGGAAAGCTCTGATTACTATGAGAGATCAGTCCAATTGTGACTTCGGTAAGCATATCATTCCATACTGCTTTAATGAGGGTATGCGAATCTTCGCTTACGAGTTCAATGGTTATTGGAAGGATGTTGGAACGCTGCAGTCCTATTGGGAAGCCAATATGGAGTTGGTAGATCTGATTCCAGAATTTAATCTCTATGAGGAATTCTGGAAAATATATACCAAGCAGACAATGATCCAACCCCAATATGTTGCCCCAACAGCATCAATAGAAAGAGCGATTGTTGGTGCAGGTGACCGAATTGCAGGTCATGTGAAGAATAGTGTCCTAGGCTCTGGCGTAGTTATAGACGAGGACGCTTGTGTTACAAATTCCATCCTGATGAAGAATGTCCACATCAAGAAGGGTGCCGTAGTCGATCATGCAATTATTGCTGAGAATACGGTAATTGGTGAGGAGGCCAAATTAGGTGAAGGCGAATATGCCGAAAGCAAACTGAATAAGAAGGTATATGCATCGAACCTGGTAACAATCGGTAGTAACTCTGTAATCCCAGATCATGTCACCATCGGAAAGAATACAGCAATTCATGGTGTAACACAGGAGAGTGACTATCCAAACATGGCGCTAGAAAGCGGCGGCTATATTATTAAGGCAGGTGACAGAGCATGAGGGCATTAGGAATTATACTTGCAGGTGGTAACAATAGTCGAATGGGTGCGCTGTCTAATAAGCGTGCAATCGCAGCCATGCCAATTGCAGGTAGCTATCGAAGCATTGACTTTACACTTTCAAATATGACCAACTCCCACATCCAGACAGTGGCAGTTCTATCCCAGTACAATGCACGTTCTCTGAATGAGCATTTGAACTCAGCAAAGTGGTGGAACTTCGGTCGTAAGCAGGGAGGACTATTCCTCTTCACACCAACAGTAACAGCAGATAATAGCTGGTGGTATAGAGGAACGGCAGACGCTATGTGGCAGAATATCGACTTCTTAAAGGAGAGACATGAGCCATATGTCATCATTGCGAATGGTGATTGCGTATATAGAATTGACTTTAATAAGGTACTGGATTATCACGTACAGAAGCAGGCCAATATCACAGTTGTATGTGCCAAGTGCCCAGAGGATGATGACATCACCCGATTTGGTGTGGTGAAGATGGATCCCGATGGGCGAATCAATGACTTCGAAGAGAAGCCAATGGTTGCTCATTCCAATATCGTATCCACTGGTGTCTATGTCATCCGAAGACGTGCACTGATCGAACTCTTAGAGCAGTGCAATAAAGAGGGTAGATATAACTTCGTAACAGATATCCTGATTCGCTATTTGGGTATGCAAAAAATCTATGGTTATATGCTAGATGATTATTGGCGTAATATCTCATCCATTGATGCGTATTACAGAGCCAATATGGACTTCCTAAAGCCAGAGGTACAGGATCATTTCTTTAAAGAAGGGGAAACAATTTACTCTAAGGCAATGGATCTGGCACCGGCGAAATACAATGAAGGGGCAAAGGTATCGGGAAGCCTGATCTCCAGCGGATGTATCATCAATAGCCAGGTGGAGAATTCCATTCTATTCAAGAAAGTATTCGTGGGAAGCGGATGCGTGATTAAGAATTCAATAATTCTGCCAGGTGCATATATTGGAGATAATGCTTATATCGAGAATTGTATCGTGGAGAGCAATGAGACACTTCTCAGCAATACCAGCTATGTGGGAAGAGACAACATTATGGTGGTTGCAGAGAAGAACAACCGCTATGGCGTCTGACCGGATTGGGGGGCATCAAAATGAATATTACAGATATCAGAATGCGGAAGATTGACAAAGAAGGAAAGATGAAGGCCGTAGCTTCCATCACCATCGAGAATGAATTTGTAGTACATGATATCAAGGTGATTGAAGGGGAGAAGGGCCTGTTTATCGCGATGCCAAGCAGAAAAGCATCCGATGGAGAGTACAAGGATATTGCGCATCCGATTCGTTCTGAGACCAGAGAGCTGCTCCAGAATATGATTCTGGACAAGTATCGTACAGAAATCCTAGAGGGTCAGCAGAGCGAGTAAAGCTCAAAAAAGATATTTGCAAAAATCGAAAAGAGGAAAGACAAAAAGCCGCCTGTCACTGTGTTACATATACGGTGATGGGCGGCTTTCTTGCGCACTAAGAGAATATGAGGCATAATCAAAGCCGTACAATAATGAATAATTACATTACATTACATTACATTAATAGAAGGAAGTTATAAATGTATCTCATTGCAGGACTGGGTAATCCAGGATTAAAGTATCGACACACCAGACATAATGCAGGATTTGAAGCAATTGATGTCATTGCAGATCAGTATGGAATTAAGATGGGTAAGGAGGAATCCAAGGCCAAGGTGGGCAGAGGCCGCATCAATGGACAGGACGTCCTCCTGGTGAAGCCCCAGACCTATATGAATAACAGCGGCGAAAGCATCGGCCCACTGGCCAGCTACTATAAGATCGACCCCAAGACCCAGGTTATCGTCCTTTGCGACGATGTCATGCTGGATCCAGGACGTATGCGTATCCGTAAGAAGGGTAGTGCAGGCGGCCATAACGGACTGAAAAGCATTATCCAGCACTTAGGCACAGAGGAATTTACCCGCGTCCGCTTAGGTGTCGGCAAGCTAGAGCCAGAAGGAGATATGGTAAAGCATGTCTTAGGCCATCTCCCAAAGGAAGATCGAATAAAACTAGAGCGAATCTATGAGGACTCTTGTGGAGCAGTTGAGATGCTGCTTGAAGGCCGCGTAGATGATGCAATGTCCAAATATAATGGTATTCAGGAGTAGACATGAATGTATTCTTAAGTCCCTATCAGGACCTCTCAGACATCTCGGAACTCAGAGATCGATTGAGGAAGCATAAGAAAACAGAATATCTCCATCTAGCAGGAGTGACAGACTCTGGAAAAGCTCTGACGGTATACGCCCTGGGGCAGGACTTTCCGGTTCGCATCCTGGTGGCAGCGGAGGAACAGCGGGCCAAGGAGCTGTACGAGGAACTCTCCTTCTTCGATCCCAACACCGTCTATTTTCCTGGCAAGGATCTACTGTTTTTCCAGTCCGATATCCGCGGCAATGCACTGACCATTCCTCGAATCGAGGCCATGGACCGGATTCTATCCTACTGGGATGGCAGAAATGTAGACCAAGCACAGGATTCCACCGCTGGGTTTACATTGGTGACCGCCGTAGGTGCCCTGATGAATCGCATCCCAAGTAAGGAAGCCTTCCAGAAGGGAATCCATGTATTAAAGGTAGAGGATGAACTGGATCTGGAAGAATTCAGAAAGAGCCTGATCCGGGAGGGCTATGATGTGGTGTCACAAGTTGAGGATAAGGGACAGTTTGCAGTGCGAGGAGGAATTATCGATATCTTCCCGCTGAATCTGGATAATCCAGTACGAATCGAACTCTTTGGTGATGAGATTGACACCATCAAGTTCTTCGAGGTGTCCTCCCAGAGATCCACAGAAAAGATGGATACCGTCCGAATCCTGCCAGCCCATGAGTATGTCATGACGGACCAGGAGCGAGAAGAGGGAATCCTTCGCATGGAAGAGGAGATGAAGGACATGGTCGATACCCTCCGTAAGGAGATGAAGACAGAGGTGGCCCATAAGCTTCGCGTCACTGTAGAGGAATCCATAGAGAAGCTTCGAAATGGCTGGGTTCGGCAGGAAGCAGAGACCTATCTTCCTTATTTCCTTAGAGATGCAGTGGGAATCCTGGACTATCTCCCAAATGATGCTGTGGTCTACATTGACGAGGGCAGACATACGGAGGAGGCTGCGAAGCAGATTGAGTTAGAATTCCAGGACTCTATGAAGCACCGCCTGGAGCATGGGCTGATTCTGCCCAAGCAGATGGAACTCCTGTCTACAGTGACCAATCTGAAATTCAAGCTCCAGACCTTCCAAGGAGTGGTGCTGTCGACACTGGATGCACCCGGCAAGATGGTACCAACTCAGGAGACCTACCACATCGATATGCAGCAGGGGGCAAGCTTCAATGGAAGCTTCGAACTCCTCTTGAAGGAACTGTCCGTCTATAAGAAAAAGCACGAACGTGTCCTCTTAGTATCACCCTCTCGTACCAGAGGTAAGCGCTTAGCAGAGGACTTATTTGATAAAGATATACCGGCCTTTTATTCGGAGTCTTATGACCATGAGATCCAGCCCGGCGAAGTGATGGTGACCTATGGCCAGCTAAGACGAGGCTTCGAATTCTCCGGGAGTGGCTTCGTCATCATCTCTGAGGGGGATATCTTCGGCCAGAGACGGAAGAAAAAACGCAGGAAAGTCAAATATGAAGGTGAGCATATCTCTGGATTCCGTGATCTGAATCCGGGAGATTATGTGGTTCACGAAAATCATGGCTTGGGCATCTACCGAGGACTTGAGAAGATCGAAGTGGATGGGGTCATGAAGGACTACATCAAGGTGGAATATGCCAAGGGCAGCATGCTCTATATCCTGGCAACCCAGTTAGATACCATCCAGAAGTATGGTAATAGTGATACCAAGAAACCAAAACTCAATACCCTTGGTGGCCAGGAATGGACTCGTACCAAGAGTAAGGTGGAGTCCTCGGTTGGAGAGATCGCGAAGGACCTGGTGGACCTCTATGCAGCTCGCCAAGAGAATCAGGGATTCTCCTATGGGGAGGATACCACCTGGCAGAAGGAATTCGAAGAGACCTTCCCATACGAAGAGACCGATGGACAATTGCAGGCAATTGAAGATGTGAAGCGGGATATGATGTCGAATAAGATCATGGACCGCTTGATTTGTGGGGACGTAGGCTATGGCAAGACAGAGATCGCTATGCGTGCAGCCTTTAAAGCTGTGCAGGAAAATAAGCAGGTGGTCTATCTGGCACCTACCACAATCCTGGCAGATCAGATCTACAATAACTTCATCCAGAGAATGAAGGACTTCCCAGTGAATATCGCTGAGCTGTCTAGATTCCGCACCGATGCACAGCAGAAGGAAGTGGTGAAGCGACTAGAGCAGGGACTTGTGGATATCGTAATTGGAACCCATCGGGTACTGTCTAAGGATGTGAAATTCAAGGATCTGGGACTGCTCATCATCGATGAGGAACAGCGCTTCGGCGTCAAGCATAAGGAAAAAATCAAGCAGATGAAGAAAAATCTGGATGTTTTGTCTCTGTCTGCTACACCGATTCCTAGAACCCTCCATATGAGTCTGGTTGGAATCCGTGACATGAGTGTCTTAGAAGAGGCGCCAATTGATCGTCAGCCGATTCAGACCTTTGTCTTTGAATACAATGAAGAAATGGTGAGAGAGGCCATTGTCCGAGAACTGTCTCGTGATGGCCAGGTCTATTATGTCTCAAATAGAGTCCGGAATATTGCAGATGTGGCAGCACGAATCCAGGAACTGGTGCCAGATGCAGAGGTTGCCTATGTCCATGGACAGATGGAGAAGAGAGCCCTTGAGGATATCATGGTCCGCTTCCTGAATCAGGAAATCGATGTCCTGGTTGCAACCTCTATTATCGAGATTGGCCTAGACATCCCTAATGTAAATACCATTATCATCCAGGACGCAGACCGTATGGGGCTGTCCCAGCTCTATCAGCTCCGAGGCCGGGTAGGACGTAGCTCTAGAACAGCCTATGCCTTTCTCCTATATAAGAAGGATAAGATGCTGAAAGAGGATGCGGAGAAGAGACTGTCTGCTATCCGTGAATTCACAGAGCTTGGCTCGGGATTTAAAATTGCTATGCGAGACTTAGAGATCCGAGGAGCTGGAAATATGCTGGGTAGGGAACAGCATGGTCATATGGCTGCTGTTGGATATGATCTCTACTGCAAGATGCTGAATGAGGCTGTGCGTAGAGAGAAGGGCCAGACAGTGGAGGAAGACTTCGATACAGTGGTTGATATCGATTTAGATGCATATATCCCCGCGGGTTACATTTCTGATGAGATGCAGAGACTGGATATCTATAAGAGAATCGCTGGGGTAAGAAATGAAGATGACAGCCAGGATATGGTGGACGAATTAATCGATCGCTTCGGCGAGCCACCTAGATCGGTTATGAATCTGGTGCAGATCGCCCTCTTGAGAGGAGTTGCGAAAAAGACCTATATCTCGGAAATGAGGCAGACCAAGTCGGAACTAAGAATCGTCCTCTATAAGAAGGCGAAACTGGATGTGTCAAAACTGCCTGAGATGGTGGAGAGACATAAATCCTATGTGACCTTCACACTGGCGGGAAAAAATGGCCCAGAGTATGATGTGCTCTATAAGAAAGACTCTAGGATAAGTAAGCAAAAACCGCTGGAAATCCTACAGAAATTTGCCGAGGAATTAAGCCAGATTGCAGGGATGGCATCCCCTGAAAAAGGTTGAACAGGATCGAAAAAAAGACTATAATATTGCCGTTATTGTAGGATTGTACCGGGAGTGAAATCACCGGCGAGGAGGTATCATGATTTCTAAGAAGAAAATCGCTGCTGCACTGTTAGCAGGCTGTCTTGCAGCTACCACACTTACTTCTTGTGGAGCGATTGACAATATGGCGGTTGTAAAAATAAATGGCGGTAAGGACAAGATCACGTATGGCTATGCCAACTTCAATGCTCGTCTGACACAGGCGATGTATGATGTGGTGTATAGTTCCTCTAGCCAGTCAACAGATGATATGTGGACCAAGACTGGAACAAGTGGTACGAAGACCATGGAGGATTCTACGAAGGATCAGGTCATGGAATCTATGAAGGCCGCTTACTACCTTAGAAAAAATGCTAAGGACTATAAGATTAAACTGACTGACAAGGAAAAGAAGAATATCGAGAAGGCTGCGAAGGCTTTCATGAAGAATAATTCCAAGGCTGCCAAGAAGCAGTTGGGTGCAACCCAGGAATATGTAGAGGAATATCTGACGGATCAGGTGTATACCAAGAAGATGCAGGATGCCATTAAGGCAGCAGCAGACACTACAGTTACTGATGAAGAAGCCAATATGAAGTCCATCGAGTATGTCTTCTATAACACACAGATGAGCTATGGCTCTGATGGAAGTATGGTTCTCCCTACAGAGGACGATATCAAGACCTATAAGGCAAATGCAGATAAACTGGCTGCTTCTAAGGACTTCGATGCGACCGTTACAGAAGTTGGTGCAACAGCATCTAGCTATAATTACGATATCAAGACCTATAAGGAAGCTAAGAAGAATGGCTACTTCACAGACTCTACAGCCAAGACTCAGGTAGACTTCTCCGTATTAGATGCAGTAGATAAGCTCTCTGATGGAGAGACAACAGCTGTAATTGAAGTAAAGGATAAGGGCTACTATGTAGCGCATATGAAGTCCACAAGCGATTCTGATCTAACAGAGAGCAATCGCACAACTCTGCAGGATGAAAAGAAGACAGACTTCTATAATGATACTCTGAAGAAGTATGAAGCAAAGTCCACATGGACTCTGAATAAGTATCTTTGGTCAAAGGTTCGTTTCATTGACCGCTTCGAAGGAAACTTAGCAACCACAACTGACACCGACAAAAATTAGAGCTTAGACATAACTTTTAGACGGAACCTACTTGCAAAGTTCTACGTGGATGATATAATCTACAACGTTGTCAAATTTAATTAGTTAGGACAGATTATGGAACAGTATGTAATCAAGGGCGGTACACCGCTTAAGGGAGAGGTCGAGATCGGCGGAGCGAAAAATGCAGCACTGGCTATTCTTGCAGCTGCAGTAATGACAGATGATACGGTTACTCTGAGTAACGTACCAGATGTTAGAGACGTCAATGTACTCCTGGGTGCGATTCAGGACATCGGTGCAGATGTAAAGCGAATCGACAAGCATGTGGTACAGATCAATGGATCCACAATTCAGGGACTCTCTGTTGATTATGAATATATTAAGAAAATTCGTGCATCCTACTACTTACTTGGTGCATTACTTGGTAAGTATCATAAGGCAGAGGTAGCTCTCCCAGGTGGATGCGATATCGGAAGCCGTCCAATCGACCTCCATATTAAGGGCTTCAAGGCACTGGGTGCCGAAGTCGATATTAGTTATGGCTTAATCAGTGCATCTGCTAAAAAGCTTACAGGTAATCATATCTATCTGGATAAGGTCTCTGTAGGAGCAACCATTAATATCCTTATGGCAGCAGCATTATCCGAGGGTAAGACTGTAATCGATAATGCAGCGAAGGAGCCACATGTAGTTGATGTAGCAAACTTCCTGAATAGCATGGGTGCAGATATCCGTGGCGCAGGAACAGAGTCTATCCGTATCAATGGTGTGGAGAAGCTCCACGGAACAGAGTACTCCGTTATCCCTGATATGATTGAGGCTGGTACATTTATGTGTGCAGCAGTTGCAACAGGTGGAGATGTCACCGTACGTAATGTCATTCCAAAGCACTTAGAGGCAACTACAGCGAAGCTTTTAGAGGCTGGCTGCCAGGTCGTGGAATATGATGATGCAATTAAGGTAATTGCAACGAAGGAGTTAAAGTCTACACAGGTAACAACCCTTCCATATCCTGGATTCCCTACAGATATGCAGCCTCAGATGACGGTTGTATTAGGAATCGCACAGGGCGTCAGCACTGTAACAGAGAGCATCTGGGAGAATCGATTCAAGTATGTAGATGAGCTGGCACGTATGGGCGCACAGATTCAGATCGAGGGCAGTGTAGCCATTATCACAGGTGTGGATCATTACACAGGAGCTCGCGTACAGGCCCCAGACTTACGGGCAGGCGCAGCACTTGTCATTGCAGGACTTGCAGGCGATGGTATCACAGTGGTAGATGATATCTACTTCATCCAGAGAGGCTATGAGTCCTTCGCAGAGAAGCTTCAGGGCTTAGGCGGGCAGATCGAGCAGACCTCTTCAGAGAGAGAGATCCAGAAGTTCGTACTGAAGGTTTCATAAGAATGAAATAATCCGGACATGATGAAACCCCTTGGGCCATGGCTCAAGGGGCTATTTTTATGGGTATTAGGAGGATGGAAATGTAAACCATGCTCCACTTTGAATCACAAGGTATTGGTGATGTGCAGATCTAACTGAAGAGATAAGTCAATCAGATTGCCATTATTATCCTCAACGATAGGACGAGAAGGCTTCTGACGATTCAGATAGATGATTCGAGCAGTTCTGCCATCGCTTAAGGTGACCTTACTATTGCTATAAAGAGAAGCCATACGAGACAGGAAGGTTAGGATGAACCGAGTGTTGTACTTCTGGAAACCAGCCTTCTCGAATTCCTCGATGACCTGGAAGGTGCAGAGAGGCGCACGATAAGGACGTGCAGCAGTCATGGCATCATAGACATCCGCAATAGCGATGATAGCAGCGAAGTCGTCAATCTCCTCTGCTTCAAGTCCTCTTGGATAGCCAGATCCGTCAAAGCGTTCATGGTGCTGCAAAGCAGCATTTCGAATACGTAGGTCTGCATTGGCAGCCTTTAAGAGGCGGGCACCATAGAGAGGGTGCTTCTGGATCATGGCGAATTCTTCGTCAGTAAGCTTACCGCTTTTGGTGAGGAACTCCTCTGGAAGTTCGGTTTTACCGATATCGTGGAGTAGACCTGCAACAGTCAGAAGACGAAGGTCTTCTTTAGAGAGCTTCAGCCACTTACCAATTAAGCGAGAAATCAGTGCTACATTCAAGCTGTGGGCATAGACACTATCGTCAATGGATCGCATGGAGTGAATCATATCTATCTGCTCTAGGGAGGTACGATTCTTAAGCAGTGCGTGAGCCACATCAAAACGAGCTGGGCTTAGGTCAATTACCTGCTTCTCTTTAATCTCCTGGAAGAATACCTTCAGAGACTCTAGGGATTTGGTATAGGATACCTGGAAGTCCTGGAACTCTGTGGTACGGGAAAGCTTCTGCTGGAAGGACACCATGTCCTCGATATTGGTATGGACATGCTTCTCACTCTTAGGAGCCTTAGGCTTCGACTGGCTGGAATGATGATTGGCATCGAAGGCCACGGTGGTAGGACTCTGATCTGCAGGAGCAGGAGCGTTAGGTGCAGGCTCTGGAGCTGGCTCGGCTTCAAGAACAGGCTCAGGCTGGTCAGATAATTCTCCATACTTTTGTACTTCAATATCCACAGAATCAATGTGGTAAAAAGCGAATCGAGCGATTAGCTTGTGATTCAGAACTGTGCCGGCTTTTGCAATGGTCTGGCCGTGCTTGGTACGGACTGGTTCAGACAAAACCATACCGGACTTTAATTGATCGATACGTAGTGTTTTCATGCTCCCTCTATATCTAACTATTGATTGATAAAAAAATGCAATCAAATCAACTAGTATGTTGTAAAAATGACGTCTTGGACAAAATAAACAAACAGTCCGCGTCTCCCCGTTCACTATAAATATATAGGGAAAATGGGTGAAAGACAAGTGTTTAGACAAAATAAAGCTTATGTATATTGAAAAGAATGGGAAAAGGAAGTAAAGTGAAGAGCGTAAGTTTTTAAGATTAGAAAAATTCCATATATAAAGAAGGTTCCTTTATTCAGAGTGGTGGAGATACAGAGGATCAGTGAAACCACGGCAACCCCCGGACATATGTCAGAAAGGTGCCAACCTGAGCGAGCAATCGAACAATGAGGGAAATTTCTATCTTATCTGTCACTGATCCGCCTCACAATACATGTATAGGCGGACTTTTTTTATCAAAAGGAGAATAAACAATGGAGAAGAGACTTTTTACTTCTGAGTCTGTTACTGAGGGACATCCTGACAAAGTCTGTGATGCTGTCTCTGATGCAATCCTGGATGCTTGCATGGCCCAGGATCCTATGAGCCGTGTTGCTTGTGAAGCAGCAGCTTGTACTGGATTTGTATTAGTAACTGGTGAGATCACCACTAAGGCTCAGCTGGATATCCCAGCAATCGTTCGTAAGACGGTACTGGACATCGGATATGATGACGGTGCAAAGGGCTTAGATGGTAACTCTTGTGCAGTTATGGTTGCTCTGGATCAGCAGTCTGCTGATATTGCTATGGGTGTTGATAAGGCACTGGAAGCAAAGGAAGGAACCCTTGGCGATGACTTGGATACAGGTGCTGGTGACCAGGGTATGATGTTTGGTTATGCTACCAACGAGACAGAAGAGTATATGCCATATCCAATTGAGCTGGCTCATAAGCTTGCTCAGCAGCTAACGAAGGTTCGTAAGGACGGTACTCTTTCTTACCTTCGTCCAGATGGTAAGACCCAGGTATCTGTAGAGTATGATGAGAATGACAAGCCAATCAGACTTGAGGCAGTTGTTCTGTCCACTCAGCATGATGAGGACGTTACCCAGGAGCAGATCCACAAGGATATTAAGAAGTATGTATTCGATCCAATCCTTCCACAGGAGATGGTTGATGATGAGACGAAGTTCTACATCAATCCTACAGGACGCTTCGTCATCGGTGGACCTCACGGTGATGCTGGTCTGACAGGACGTAAGATCATTGTTGATACTTACGGTGGAATGGCTCGTCACGGCGGCGGAGCTTTCTCCGGTAAGGACTGCACTAAGGTAGATCGTTCTGCAGCTTATGCAGCACGTTATGTTGCTAAGAACATTGTTGCAGCAGGTCTGGCTGACAAGTGTGAGATTCAGTTATCCTATGCAATCGGTGTAGCTCAGCCTACATCTGTTCGTGTAGATACATTCGGCACTGGTAAGCTGTCTGAGGAGCAGCTGGTAGCAATTGTTCGTGAGAACTTCGATCTTCGTCCAGCAGGAATCATCAAGATGCTTGACCTTCGTCGTCCAATCTACGGACCTACAAGCGCATATGGTCACTTCGGAAGAAATGATCTGAACCTGCCTTGGGAGGCTCTGAATAAGGTTGATGATCTGAAGAAGTATCTGTAAGATTCAGAAAAATACGAGATAATCCAATTACAGGACTATCAAGTACAAAAGAAGTAGTGATATAATAAGGCCGTGGTATATTCCACGACCTTATTTTTATATACGAAAGAGAGCAGGAATTATTCTGTTCGAAATAAATGTATAAGTTTCCATCGGGGGATTTCATTTGAAGCTTAAGACACGACTGATTATATCGTTCTGTATCATTATCTTTGTTCCCGTAATTCTCGCAGCGGCGGTATTTGGGACAATTCGACTGGTACGAAATAATTCCGAACAAAGTTATAACATTGAGGGGAACTATGCATATTTAACCAATTCTCTACAAGAGCTTAGCCGTAATGCAGATAAGACATTTAGCGACGTTCAAGGCTGGGTAAGTACCGATAAGTCCAGAGCACTGGACATCTCCAAATTAAAAGAATTTAATAAGACAATAGCAGACAAGAGCTATTCCTATCTCTTGGTTCGGAAGGACAATGAGATTATCTTCGACGGCTCGTCAGAAGATGATGTGTCTCTGAATAAGGACGACCTACCAGCCTATGGTTCCAATAAACCAACAGCCAATGTCATCGTCTATGTGAACAGGAGAACACCATCACTTCTAAGGCAATTTGACTTCGAGACAGAATCTGGAGAGCTGTGCACTGTATTTCAGGTCACCTCATCTAAGTCCATCATGCCAGGAACCAGGAAACTATTTCTGGATATTGCATTATCTGTTATTCTGATACTAGTATTTACTGCGATCCTCTTAATCGGCTGGACCTATCGAGGAATTGTCCCTCGACTGAAGACCCTGGTTAAGGCCACAGAGGAGATTCGAGAGGGCCAACTAGACCATCCATTAACGGTGCAGGGTCAGGATGAAATCAGTGAACTCTTCCGATCCTTCGAGGATATGCGAAAGAGACTTCAGGCCAATGCCATAGAGAAGATGAATAATGAGGAAGAGCAGAGGCAGCTGATTCGAAATATAGCCCACGATTTAAAAACCCCTATTACAGCGGTGAAGGGTTACGCAGAGGGTATACTTGATGGTGTGGCAAAGACACCAGAAAAAAGAGAAGCTTATTTAAAGACCATCTACAATAAGGCCAATGAAATGAACTCTCTGATTAATGAGTTGACGCTGTACTCGAAAATCGATACCAATAAGATTCCATATAATTTTCAGAAGCTGAATGTGAAGGAATTCTTCATGGACTGCGCGGAAGCTATTGGTATGGAACTAGAGTCACAGAAAATCGAATTTTCCTATTACAACTATGTGGATGATGAGACCTGTATCATTGCAGATCCAGAGCAACTGGAGCGTGTCATCCATAACCTGATTGGAAATTCGGTCAAATACATGGGATCACGTCCTGGCATTATTAACCTCCGAGTGAAGGATGTCGGCGACTTTATCCAAATAGAGGAGGAAGACAATGGAAAGGGCATCTCCGCTAAGGACTTGCCATACATCTTTGATCGCATGTTTCGTGCGGATGCATCCCGTAACTCCAAGGTGGGTGGATCAGGAATTGGACTTTCTATTGTGAAAAAAATCATTGAGGATCATGGAGGATCTATCTGGGCTACAAGTAAGGAAGATGTAGGCACAGTAATGTACTTTGTAATCCGAAAACAGCAGGAGGAGAATGATGAGCAAGATACTGATCATTGAGGACGAAGTAGCAATCGCTGATCTGGAGCGTGATTATCTAGAGTTAAGCGAGTTCGAGGTAGACGTAGAGCATGATGGAACAAAGGGCTTAGAGCGTGCGCTAGAGGGAGACTATGATCTGTATATTCTGGATCTGATGCTTCCTGGTGTAGATGGATTTGAGATCTGCGAGCGTATTCGTGAGACAAAGAACACACCAATTCTGATGGTTTCAGCTCGTAAGGAAGACATCGATAAGATTCGTGGACTAGGCCTAGGCGCTGACGACTATATTACCAAGCCATTCTCACCAAGCGAGTTGGTTGCCCGTGTAAAGGCCCACATCACTCGATATGAGAGACTGACTGCAGCAGGCGCCGTACAGCAGAATAATGATATCATCCATATCAGAGGTCTGAAAATCGATAAGACAGCCCGCCGTGTATGGGTACATGGAGATGAGAAGCAGTTGACCCAGAAGGAGTATGAGCTTCTGACCTTCTTAGCAGAGCATCCGAATCATGTATTCTCTAAGGAGGAACTATTCAAGCGTATCTGGAATATGGACTCCATCGGAGATATTGCAACTGTTACAGTTCATATTAAGAAGATTCGTGAGAAGATCGAAACCGATAAGAATAATCCTCAGTTTATTGAGACCATCTGGGGTGTAGGATACCGATTCAAGATGTAAGCATGTGATGTAAGAATTTATTGATAAATATAAACCAATGGGAAAGCAGGGTCTGTATCCCTGCTTTTTCTTATACCGTTGGGAAACTGGGATAGAGGAAAGATAAGAAAGAATCCCAAAAAAGCTGTATTTCTCATGTTATAATTACAAAAAAAGTAAGAACGAATGATGGGAAGTCGATATGGAAAACAGAGAAGTAAAAGGGAGCCGACCTAGACGACGTGAAAAAAAGAAGGCAGATATCCTCTATGACAAGGATGGAATCATGGTGGTATGTAAGCCAGCTGGACTAGCCACAGAAACGGCCTCTGTTACAGAGATGGACCTAGTGACCTATCTTAAGAATCAGGAGAAGAGAAGCGGCAGAAATCGGTCTATACATGTGATCGAACGACTGGATCAACCTGTGCAGGGGCTTCTCCTGGTGGCGACTGATCCGAAAACTGCAAAAGAATTATCTCAAGGGCAGAAGGAGGGGCGGATTCAAAAGATCTACTATGCACTGGTTCAGGTCCCAGAAGGTGGATTACCGCTGGAAAATGAAGGCCGCCTTGTGGATAACATGGTGAAGGACCCTGTTACAAAGAATGCAGTGGTGGTGACAGAGCAGGAAAAGGAGGAAAAGTACAGTCGATTGAAAAAGAGCCCTGTGAAAAAAGCGGAATTATTATATAAGGTCTTAGCCCAAAAAGACGGAAAGGCTCTGCTTCAAATCCAACTGATGACAGGTCGCTATCATCAGATTCGCTGTCAACTTTCTAGCCGAGGGCTTCCGATTATTGGGGACAAGCGATATGGAGGAATCCAAGGGGATGTGCTCTGCTTAGCATCGGTTCGCCTTACATTTCCATCCATGGATGGTGAAGTAGAGCTCGAAGTCATGCCAAAGGGGGAAGAATTCGCGGCTTTCCTTGACAGATAGCCTCCTGGACCGTAAAATATGTAAGGCTGTTTTAAGCCTAAGAAACTGTAGTTTAACTAAGGAGAAAAGAAGATCATGGCAGATAAAAAACTCGTAGCAGAGATCACCTCCATGGATGAAGACTTCACCCAGTGGTATACCGATGTCTGCATCAAAGCCGACTTGATTGCATATTCCCACATCAAGGGATTCATGGTAATCAAGCCTTACGGATACGCATTATGGGAAAATATGCAGAGACTTCTGGACGATCGCTTTAAGGCGACTGGTGTTCAGAATGTATACATGCCCATGCTGATCCCCGAGAGCCTCCTAAAGAAGGAAGGCGAACTGGTGAATGGCTTTGCCCCCGAGGTTGCCTGGGTCACAGCAGGTGGTACCGAGCCTCTGACAGAGCGCTTAGCAGTACGTCCTACCTCTGAGACGGTTTTCTCTGATTTCTATAAGGATGATGTGCACTCCTACAGAGACCTGCCACGTCTCTATAACCAGTGGTGCTCAGTGGTTCGTTGGGAGAAGGAGACTCGTCCCTTCCTTCGTTCTCGTGAGTTCCTGTGGCAGGAGGGTCATACCATCCATGCGACCAAGGAAGAGGCTGAGGAAAGAACCCAGCAGATGCTGAATATCTACTCTGACTTCTTAGCAGAGGATATGGCAATTCCTACAATTAAGGGACAGAAGACTGAGAAGGAGAAGTTCGCAGGCGCTGAGGCTACCTACACAGTAGAGGCACTCATGCATGACGGACGTGCTCTGCAGTCTGGTACATCTCACTTCTTCGGTCAGAAGTTCAGTGAGGCATATGACATCACATTCACAGATAAGGACAATCAGCTGAAGTATGTATGGCAGACTTCCTGGGGTGTTACAACCCGTATGATCGGTGCCATGATCATGGTTCACGGCGATAACAGAGGTCTGGTTATCCCTCCTCACATCGCTCCAATCCAGGTGGATATCGTTCCAATTCAGCAGAAGAAGGAAGGCGTCCTGGATAAGGCCTATGAGATCCGCGACATGCTGAAGGGATTCAAGGTCAAGGTGGATGACACAGATAAGAGTCCTGGATTCAAGTTCTCCGAGCAGGAGATGCGTGGAATTCCTCTCCGTATCGAGATCGGACCTCGTGATATCGAGGCTGGTAAGTGCGTCATCTGCCGCAGAGATACCTTCGAGAAGATCGAGACACCGATTGATGGTATCCAGGAGAAGGTAGCCGAGGTTCTGGCTGCAATGCAGAAGGATATGCTGGCAAAGGCCAAGGCTCATATGGATGAGATGACCTATGAGGCTGCATCTACTGAGGACTTCAGGAAACATTTCGAGAACCAGCTTGGCTTTGTAAAGGCTATGTGGTGTGGCGAGAAGGAATGCGAAGAGAAGATCAAAGAGGATCTGGGCGTAACAAGCCGTTGTATTCCATTTGAGCAGAAGAAGCTGTCTGACACCTGCGTATGCTGTGGCAAGCCGGCGAAGAAGATGGTTATCTGGGCAAAGGCTTACTAATCACTGGTTTACATTAATCATAAGGTGTCTCCGGGGTAGAAATGTAAACCAATGAGGAAATGATCATGAAGATGGAACTGCCAGCAGCAGTTGAAAATATCATACAGACACTAGAAGAACACGGACATGAAGCCTACGCTGTGGGAGGCTGTGTCCGTGACTCTATTTTAGGGAAGGAGCCAAAGGATTGGGACATCACCACATCTGCTCTCCCAGAGGAAGTGAAGGAAGTATTCGGACACACCGTCGATACTGGAATCCAGCATGGAACTGTCACTGTCATGATGGATCATGAGGGATACGAGGTCACTACCTATCGTGTGGATGGAGAGTATAAGGATGGACGTCATCCAGAGCAGGTGACCTTCACCCCTAGTCTCTTAGAGGACCTGAAGAGAAGGGACTTTACCATTAATGCAATGGCCTATAACCCTACCAGGGGACTAGTGGATGAATTCGATGGACAGGGGGATCTGAAGCGGCATATCATCCGGGCAGTGGGTGAGCCAGAGAAGCGATTCACAGAGGATGCCCTCCGTATGATGCGGGCGATTCGATTCGCTGCACGATTGGGCTTCGATATTGAGAAGGATACCTATGAAGCCATCTCTAAGCTAGCACCAACACTGTCTAAGGTTAGTGCGGAGCGTATCCGAGACGAATTCGAGAAAACCATCTGCTCGGACCATCCAGAGCATATTCGTAAGCTCTATGAGACGGGACTCTTAGATATCTTCTTACCAGAATGGAGAGCTATGGAGGAGACTCCTCAGCACACCATTCATCACAAGTACAATGTGGCAGATCACACGGTAGAGGTCATGCGGCATACACCTGCCAATCGGATCCTACGCCTAGCGGCTCTCCTACATGATGTGGCGAAGCCTGCCTGTCGCACTACGGATGAGAAAAATGTAGACCACTTCAAGGGTCACCCGGAAAAGGGTGCCAAGATGGCTGGCGTAATTCTAAAGAGAATGCGTTATGACAATGATACCATCCAAAAAGTGAAGGTCTTAGTACGCTATCACGATGAGAGGCCAAGTGATACAGAACGGTCTGTAAGAAGGGCTGTGGCTAAAATCGGACCCAAGGCCTGTCCCGACCTATTCCTTTTAAAGCGCGGCGATATGCTGGGGCAGAGTGATTATCATAGAGCAGAAAAGTTAAACCAGATCGACTACTTCGAGAGAAGATACTATGAGATTATGGAGAAAAAGGAAGCTCTATGTATTAAGGATCTGGCCATCGGTGGAAGAGAGCTGATGGAGTTGGGCCTACCTAAGGGACCGGCTCTGGGCCAGGTCTTAGGGATTCTCTTAGATAATGTACTAGATGATCCCAATCTGAATGACAGAGAGACACTTATAGATCTGACAGAGCATCTATTAAAGACGATGGATTTGAAGACAAAGGATCCAAAGATCGATTTAAAAACCGTGGATTCAAAATCCTTGTCTACAGATGAAGAGAAGGAGGGGACCAAATGATGAAGAAATCTGTCGCTGGAACCATCCTCATTCTCCTTGGCCTTACATTATTCATGGCCTGTGGCAATCAGTCCAAGGAAGCAGTTGGCTCAGGGCTCTACTCTGCCAATCCAATCCAGGGGAAATCGGAGGCCAAGGCCAGTCTCAATAATCTCTATATGATTCAGAATATGAATATGGCGGAGGAGATTATTACTCTCTATGACCTGTCCAATAATGAGACGCTGCAATACCGCTACGGACTAATGACCCAATTCTTAGATGCCAAGGGTAAGACCTCCAGCTGGTCGAATTTCACCTCGGGTCGTGTAGTGAAGATAGGAAATGACCAGACCAAGACCATCCTATCCAAGGTGCAATTATCGGATAAGGTATGGGAGCAGACTGGGATCAAGAATTATAAGGTGAATACAGAGGATGAGATGTTGACCATTGGACAGACCAAGTACCATCTATTGGATAGTACCAAGGTATTCTCTGGAGAAAATCTCTCTGATCCCACCCTAATCGGTGCAAATGATATCCTGACTGTGGTAGGTCAAGAGAAGAATATCCTGAGTGTGAATATCACAACAGGTCATGGAACGATTGAGCTTATGAATACCAGTAAGTTTGATAACTCTATGATTGAGATCGGAACAAAGGTTATCACGAATATCTCTGGAGAAGGGATGAAGATCGAGGTGGCGGAAGGCAATTATCGTCTGACGGTAGCCAATAATGGTTATGGTGGCAGCATGGATGTGACTGTGAATAGGGATCAGACCACAGTGGTTGACCTATCCCAGTTAGAGGGAGAGGGCCCGAAAAAGTGCACCATTACTTTTACGAGTACAGTGGAGAATGCTAAGATCTACCTAGATAATCAGGAAGTAAGCGTAGGAGAGTCTATTACCGTGAACTATGGCAGACACAGTCTGAAGGTGGTTGCGGATGGCTATGATACCTGGAATAAGACCCTGATTGTGAATTCGGAATCCGCTGAGATCCTCTTAGATCCAACCACAAGTACAAATTCCGATAACAGTGCTACAACTGGTGGGGATAGTAGCGGCGAGTCCTCGAATTCTAGCAATAGTTCTTCGGATCCCAATAGTTCTGGCAAATCCTCTGGAGGAAGTAACTCTAACGCAAAAAACTCCAACTCGAATAACGCAAACTCTGGTGGTTCTAGCAGTTCTGGTTCTGCTAGTTCAAATAGCTCTTCTAAGGATGCATCAAAGGCAGCTGCGGATTACCTGACAACCCTGTCCAATACGGTGACCAATCTACTAGGCAATAGCAGTAAATAAGGGCATGGTTTACATTTCCTAATGAATATGGGAATGAAGACAAGGGAAAATGCTAGGGGATATGCGATAGATATGAGGGTAAGGATTGAGTTATCTAGGAGAACTGTGATAAAATAAACCCGATTTTTGTGTATAACCAAATAGTGACGATAGGAGGCAGATCAATGGGCTATAAGGATACGTATAATGAATGGCTGACTGGCGCTTACTTCGATGAGGAGACGAAGAAGGAACTGAGAAGCATCCAGGGAGACGAGAAGGAAATCGAGGATCGTTTCTACAGAGACTTAGAGTTTGGTACTGCTGGACTCCGTGGTATCATCGGCGCAGGTACCAACCGTATGAATGTGTACACTGTAAGAAAGGCTACGCAGGGTCTGGCGAATTACATCAATAAGGTAAATAAGGGTGGACAGGGCGTAGCGATCTCTTATGATTCTCGTCACATGTCTCCTGAATTCGCAGATGAGGCAGCTCTCTGCTTAGCTGCAAATGGAATTAAGGCATATGTATTCGATACACTTCGCCCAACTCCAGTTCTCTCTTTTGCTGTTCGCTACCTGGGAGCAGTTGCTGGTATCAATATCACTGCCAGCCACAATCCAAAGGAGTACAACGGATACAAGGTATACTGGGAAGATGGTGCACAGATCACTCCTCCTCACGATAGCGGTATCATGGCTGAGGTTCGCGCTGTTCAATCCTTCGATGAAGTAAAGACCATGGACAAGGCCAGCGCTGAGAGCCAGGGACTCTATATCACTATAAATAAGGAAGTAGATGATGCTTACGATAAGGAAGTCTTAGGCGTCGTAATCCATCAGGACTGCATTGATCAGGTAGGTAAGGACATCCAGATCGTCTACAATCCGCTTCATGGAACTGGTAATATCCCAGTTCGCCGTGTATTAAAGAAGCTGGGCTTCCCAAATGTGCATGTGGTACCTGAGCAGGAGCAGCCAGATGGGGACTTCCCTTCTGTATCCTATCCAAACCCTGAGAACCCTGAGGCATTCGTCCTGGGTGAGAAACTGGCGAAGGAATTAGGTGGCGCTGACTTAATCCTGGCAACTGATCCAGATGCGGATCGCTTAGGTGTACATGTACTGGATTCGAAGACGGGTGAGTACCATGCTCTAACCGGTAATATGTCTGGCTGCCTGATTGGCTACTATATCCTGAGCCAGAAGCAGGCTGTGGATGGCAAGCTGCCAGAGGATGGCGCATTTATCCGTTCCATCGTTACAACCAATATGGCAGATGCGATTGCTGAGCACTTCGGTGTGAAGCTGATCGAGGTTCTGACTGGATTCAAGTGGATTGGTCAAAAGATTTTAGACTTCGAGAAAACTGGTAAGGGAACCTACCTCTTCGGAATGGAAGAGAGCTACGGATGCCTGCCTGGAACCTATGCAAGAGATAAGGATGCAGTTGCTGCATGTGTAGTTCTCTGCGAGGCAGCAGCATACTATAAGACGAGAAATATGACTCTCTGGGATGCAATGCTTGAGATGTACGAGACCTTCGGCTACTACAGAGATGAAGTAAGCTCTGTAACACTGGCTGGTAAGGAAGGTATCGAGAAGATCGGCACTATCATGACTGAACTTCGTGAGAATGCACCTGAGAAGATCGGTCCTTACACCGTTGAGAAGATTCGTGACTACGATAAGGAGACGATCCTGGATCTAGCCACCGGTAGCACAACAGAGACTGGTCTGCCTAAGTCTAATGTTCTCTACTATGAATTAACAGATGGTGCATGGTTATGTGTACGTCCATCTGGTACAGAGCCTAAGATCAAGTTCTACTTCGGTATTCGCGGTACATCCATGGAGGATGCAATTCGTCGTGAGGATGAGATGAAAGCAGCTCTTGATGCACTGGTAAAGCCTTTAATTTAAGGCTTCGAAACTGTTTTCGGTATAGAATGCAAGATACAGATGTAACAAAGATTAAGGGCAGATTTTGTAGCAGTTTGTCAAAAATCTTTGAAACCCTTATAAAATCGGCATTTTTCTTGACATTTGTCTAGAAAACCTTTATAAGTAAAAAAGAAGTTGGTTCGTGGGAAAGCCGCGAAAACACTGAATATTTTCAATATGAAAACAGGAGGAAGTAAAAACATGAATAAGTCTGAATTAGTAGCAGCAATCGCTGAGAAGACTGAGCTTTCCAAGAAGGACGCTGAGGCAGCACTTAAGGCTTTCACAGACGTTGTAGCTGAGGAGCTTAAGAAGGGTGAGAAGATCCAGCTCGTTGGTTTCGGTACTTTCGAAGTATCCGAGAGAGCAGCTCGTACAGGCCGCAACCCTCAGACAGGCGCTGAGATGAAGATTCCTGCATCTAAGGCTCCTAAGTTCAAGGCTGGTAAGGCTCTTAAGGATATCGTAAACAAGTAATTTAAAACTTATTTGTTGATAATCCCAAAGGATTAATTTATTGCAGGCTCAAAGGGTATCCTTTGGGCCTGTTATTTTCTAAAGAAAAAGGGTAAGAAATTTGGCAGAAGAAGTAAAAGCAATGCGACTGGATAAATTCCTAAAGGTATCCAGAATAATTAAGAGAAGAACTGTTGCCAATGAAGCTTGTGACGCAGGTCGTGTCACAGTGAATGGACGCCCAGCCAAGGCCTCTGTGCAGGTGAAGCCGGGTGATGTAATCGAGATTGCATTTGGTAATAAGACAGTCAAGGCAGAGGTCCTTAGCGTGAAGGAATCTATCCGCAAGGAAGATGCAGAGAATATGTACCGTTATCTCTAACTTATGTGATCAAAGGATAAGCGGGATTCATAGAATGCCCGTCATGTCCGATAGAATACTAGGAGGGGTAATTTGTATGCAGAATAATAAAAAGAAAAAGAATTCCATTGTCAGAAGACAGGAGCGTAAGAAGCACTTCGGGCGGATTTTTACCGCAGTTACCTTATTGGTTCTTGTGACAGTTCTGTCTGTACGGATGGTTAACTTATATAATAAGCTTCAGGCTGCAAGGGCAACTGAGAAGTCCAAGGAGGCTGAGAAACAGGAGCAATTGGATAAGTCCAAGGAATTAAAATCCTACGAGAAGTATACGAAGACGGAGGACTATGTGGAGGATACTGCGAAGAGCAAGCTCGGCATGGTTCATCAGAATGAAATTATCTTTCGTGAAAAAGACTAAAAAGGGTCGCGAGTTTACTCGCGATTCTTTTTTCCGTTGAATGGGAAATATAAAGAATGTCATTTGAAGAAAAAATCCTCCAATATGTGGAGGCCAATCATCTAATTGAAAAGAACACAAGACAGGTGCTAGTAGCAGTTTCTGGAGGCGCAGACTCTGTAGCACTCCTGAATGTGCTGTGGCGTCTGAAGGATCAACTGGGAATCCAGGTCTCTGCCATCCATGTAGAGCATGGAATCAGAGGAGAGGAGAGTCTAGCGGACCAGCGCTTCGTGGAAGAACTCTGTGAGAAGCTGTCGATTCCGCTGGTGAAAAAAAGTGTCGATGCGCCGGGATACAGCAAGAGATATGGTAAGTCCTTAGAGGAGGCTGCCAGAGAGCTCCGCTATCAGGCCTTCTATGAAGCCCGTGATGCCATGCCGGAGGAGGCAGTCATCGCTGTAGCTCACCATATGGATGACAATGTAGAGACCCTTCTCCTGCAACTGGTTCGTGGAACAGGCTGGAGAGGCTTAGGCGGTCTCCGTCCAGTCTATCGCCATGTCATCCGTCCCTTCTTAGGAGTTCGTCGCAGTGAGATCGAGTCCTATCTGGCAGAACTGAATCAACCCTACTGCACGGATCGGACGAATCTGGATGACTCCATCCCTAGAAATCGCATGCGTCATGATATCCTGCCGGTATTAGAGAATCTGAATCCCAAGGCGATCGATCACATCAGCGAGACCATTCATGGGATGCGAGAGGTAGGAGCCTTCCTAGAGGATGCCATTGGATGTGCCTTTGACTCAGTGAAGGGCGACTTGAATAGTGAGGAAGTATGTAAACTAAGCCAGTCAGAGATCCCTCCCATCCATCGGCAGCGCTTTATGGAGCTGTCTTCTACTATGATGAAGCAGGAAGTTCTACTCTATTGGTTTCGTAAATATATACCCTTTTCAGGGCATGATGTGGGCCGATTGCATGTGGAGAAAGGAAAGGAATTATTAGAAAATCCCGGGAATCGAAGCTGGAAACTTCCACAGGGCTGGACTCTCGATGCAAGGGGAAAGTATATCTACCTGGTGCCAAGTGGAGAGAGTCTTATATTTCCGGAGGAGGAGAAGTGCCTGCTGAAGGAAAAGGAGGAGCTGGTAATCGGGTCAATCCAGCCAGGGGATCATGTGGAAATCGATCTCATGGACGGGGTGCTAGACATCCGCTGCGAGAAAAAATCAGAAGGTCATGATGCCCTGATAAAATCCCCTTCCCAAGGCTATACGAAATGCTTTGATTATGCTATGATAGGAAACAATCTAATGGTTCGAGGCCGTAAAACAGGGGACTTTATGCAGGTGTCCAAGGCTGGTGACCATAAGAAGATGAAGGATTATTTTATCGATCAAAAGATTCCTAGAGAGATAAGAGATCAAATTCCTCTCTTGGTAGAGGGAAATCGCGTGCTGTGGGTGATAGGGTATCGCCAATCTACAGATGCGCTTGTCACTTCGGATACAGAAAACGTATTAACAATTAGTTGGAGGAAATGAACCCATGGCAGAGAATGTTCGCGTAATGCTTTCTGAAGAAGATGTAACAAAGAGAATCAGGGAGCTGGGGGCAGAAATCAGTAAGGACTACGAAGGCGAGGAACTGGTAGTGGTTGGTATCCTGAAGGGTGCGGCCTTCTTCAGCACAGAGCTGGCGAAGAGAATTACTGTTCCGGTATATATGGACTTCATGGCAACTGGTTCCTATGGAAGCGGCACTGTATCTACAGGTGATGTGAAGATCAAAAAGGAACTGGATCTGGATGTCACAGGTAAGAATGTGCTGGTTGCAGAGGACATTATCGATAGCGGTAATACTCTGTCCTTCCTCTTAAAGTACTTCGAAGACAAGGGCGTGAAGAGCATCCGCTTAGCAACCATGTTGGATAAGCCGGATCGAAGAGAAGTGGATGTCCATGTGGACTATACAGGATTCACAATCCCAGATGAATTCGTTGTAGGATATGGCCTGGACTATGATCAGAAGTACCGCAATCTGCCATATATCGGCGTAATGGAATTCGATGACTAATAGATAGGAATCTTACTTTGTGAAAAGTTAAAGAAGTAGGTAGGGAGAATTATTTTGAAGCAGAAAAAAGGACTATGGATTTATATCTTGGCTGTGCTTCTGGTGGTTGTGCTCTGGTATTCATCTACAGAGAGACATACCTCTAATGTAAGCTATAGTAAGTTTCAGGACGATGTGACAAAGGACCATGCCACATCCATTGAGATTGATCAGAATGCAGAGGTTCCAACCGGAAGAGTGAATTACCGTACAGACGGTAAGGATACAGTAGTGCGAACTCTCTATGTATCCGATGTGAATAAGGTAACGGAGTATCTGGATAATAAGCATAAGACCTATACGGTGTCAGATGTTCCTAAGAATGGTTGGATGAGTAGCATCCTTCCAATGATTCTAGTGATGGGTGCCTTCTTCGTGCTTTTCATGGTGCTGATGAATGCACAGAATCGTGCGGCCATGCAGGCTGGCGGCGGTGACCGTATGGCGAATTTCGGTAAGAGTCGTGCCAAGATGACCAAGCCTGAGGAGTCAAAGGTTCGCTTCGTAGATGTAGCTGGTCTCCATGAGGAGAAGCAGCAGATGGAGGAAGTGGTAGACTTTCTGAAGGATCCGGATAAGTACACTCGCATTGGAGCGAGAATTCCAAAGGGTATGCTCTTAGTCGGCCCTCCGGGAACTGGTAAGACACTTTTAGCTAAAGCAATCGCTGGTGAGGCTGGCGTACCATTCTTCTCCATCTCTGGATCCGACTTCGTTGAGATGTTCGTAGGTGTCGGTGCTTCCCGTGTCCGTGATATGTTCGCTGAGGCTAAGAAGAATGCTCCATGTATCGTATTCATCGATGAGATTGATGCAGTGGCTCGTAAACGTGGCGCAGGTGTGGGCGGCTCCCATGATGAGCGTGAGCAGACCCTGAACCAGATGCTGGTTGAGATGGATGGATTTGATGTGAATACTGGAATCATTGTATTAGCAGCAACCAACCGTGTAGATATCTTAGATCCTGCCATTATGCGTCCGGGTCGATTCGACCGTAAGGTCTATGTAGGTCGCCCAGACGTAAGAGAGCGTGAAGAGATCCTCAATGTTCATGCGAAAAATAAACCGCTGGGGGATGATGTGGATATCAAGCAGATTGCTCAGACCACCGCTGGTTTTACTGGAGCGGATCTGGAGAATCTCTTGAACGAAGCAGCGATTCAGGCAGCAGAGCAGAATCAGGCATATATCTCTATGCATAATATCAAGGACTGCTTTGTAAAGGTAGGACTCGGTACAGAGAAGAAGAGTAGGATCATCTCTGAGAAGGAGAAGAGGATTACGGCTTACCATGAATCTGGTCATGCCATCCTCTTTCACTTACTTCCAGATGTGGGACCTGTATATTCTGTCTCTATTATTCCAACAGGAATGGGTGCGGCAGGTTATACCATGCCACTTCCAGAGAAGGATGAGATGTTCCTGACCAAGGGCAAGATGCTGCAGGATATCCAGGTATCCCTGGGTGGACGTATTGCAGAGCAGATTATCTTCGGCGATATTACAACGGGTGCATCCAATGATATCAAGCAGGCAACTCGTACCGCCCGTGATATGGTCATGAAGTATGGTATGTCTGATTCCATCGGAACCATCTGCTACCAGGAAGAGGACGAGGAAGTATTCCTGGGTAAGGATCTGGCACATACCAAGCCATACAGTGAGGAAATTGCCCGTGAGATTGATAATGAAGTGAAGGCGATTATGGATGACTGTTATAAGAAGGCAACCAAGCTGATTGAGTCCCATATGGATGTACTTCATGCATCTGCCAAGCTCCTCTTAGAGAAGGAGAAGAT
>ONIO01000003.1:63648-73056 GCA_900317915.1 uncultured Lachnospiraceae bacterium
GTTTTTGTGAAGATTGTGCAGACTTAGTGGGCTGGGGGTGTTACTATAATAACTGTAAAAACCCCCAATACATTATATAAATATTTTTACTACCCCATAGTAAAAATACCTTCTCCTAAAGATGCAGCCGAGCGGCTGCTCTTTTTTTATGCAAAAACAGTTTCATCAATTCTCAGAGCCCTTTCAATCTGGCTCAAATCCACTGAAATTAAAGTTTTCTAAAATCCCTAACGAAATTTAGCCGAAAACCATATTGTGTGATATGATGAAGAAAAATAGAGATAATACAAATGTGAGGAAGAATACCCAATATGAATAAAGAAGCAATTTTTAGTGATGGAAGCAATCTATTTGTCAGACCTTGGGAGCCTGAGAAAGGCCAGCCTGTCACCATTCGCGTTCGTGTTTCTGAAGAGGACCATGTAACTGTTTTTTTGAAAACACACCACGATGAGATTCAGATGAAAGAAGAAACCCACATGATCGATGGGTTTACCTTTTACCAAGCGGGTGTGCGTATGACGGATGCTGCCTTCCAATACATATTTAAGATTGTGGATGAAGACCAGGATGAGGTGCTCTATCTGGACCGCTATGGTATAACCGAGCAGATCCGCTGGCAGTATGCCTATACCATCGTGCCAGGCTTCTACACACCGGAATGGATCAAGGGTGCTGTAATCTATCAGATTCTGGTGGATCGCTTCTATAATGGCGATAGTAGTAATGATGTGCTGTCTAATGAATATAGCTATGTGGGGACTTTTGCTAGGAAAATTGATGACTGGGATCAGAATCCTGCGGATCTAGACGTGGGGAATTTCTATGGCGGTGACTTAGAGGGCGTCCGTCAGAAGATGTATTATCTGAAGAGCCTGGGCGTGGAGGTTATCTACTTCAATCCCCTTTTCGTATCTCCTTCCAATCATAAGTACGATATCCAGGACTATGAGCATATCGATCCTCATTATGGACGCATCGTAGCAGATGGCGGAGAGGTGCTTCATGGCGGCGATTCGGATAATAAGCATGCCACCAAGTATATCCAGAGAGTGACAGATCCAGAGAACCTAGAGGCATCCAATAAGTTTTTCGCGGATTTTATCGCAGAGGCCCATGAGAGAGGAATCAAGGTCATCCTGGATGGCGTATTCAACCACTGTGGCTCCTTTAATAAGTGGATGGATAGAGAGCGAATCTATGAGGACCAGCCAGGATATGCCAAGGGTGCCTTCGTGTCAGAGGATAGCCCTTATAATAAGTACTTTGAATTCGGTAAGGAGGGCAAGTGGCCCTATAATGAGGTTTACAATGGCTGGTGGGGCAATGATACACTGCCGAAGCTGAACTATGAAGCATCTCCTGAACTGGAGCGCATGATTCTGAATATTGGTAAGAAGTGGGTATCTGCACCATTCAATGCTGATGGCTGGAGACTGGATGTGGCAGCGGATCTAGGTCACAGCGAGACCTATAACCATAAGTTCTGGCAGGAATTCCGTAAGGTGGTGAAGAAGGCCAATCCGAATGCGGTGATTCTGGCGGAGCACTACGGTGATGCTACAAGCTGGCTGAGAGGTGACCAGTGGGATACCATCATGAACTATGATGCCTTCATGGAGCCTGTCACATATTTTCTGACTGGCATGGAGAAGCATAGTGATGAATTCGATCCAGAAGCTATGGGAGATGGTAGCCGATTTGAGATGACCATGCGTCATACCATGACAGAATTTCTGACACCGTCACTTTATAGTGCCATGAATCAGCTGTCTAATCATGATCACTCTCGTTTCCTGACACGAACCAATCATAAGGTGGGCCGTGTACAGACATTAGGAAGCAAAGCTGCAGAAGAGGGAGTTAGCCTGCCGGTAATGAAGGAAGCTACACTTATGCTTCTTACATGGCCAGGTGCACCGACCCTATACTATGGAGACGAGGCTGGTGTGTGTGGATTCACTGATCCAGACTGTCGCCGTACCTACCCTTGGGGACATGCAAATTATGATCTGATCGACTTCCACAGGGATATGATCTTCCTCCACAAGGCCAATCAGGCCATTAAGACAGGAGCATTTATGTTCCTGAAGTGCGGTCGTAACTTCGTAAGCTATGCCCGATTCAACGGAGAGCAAAAGATTATCGTGGCAGTGAATAGTGGCGATACACCGATTCATGTAGATATCCCTGTATGGCGGGCTGAGGTTCCTATGAACTGTACCATCAGCCAGATCATGGTCACCAATGAGGTGGGATACTCCATTATGCCAGTAGATGTACCTGTCACAGATGGAAATATATACCATACCCTAAAAGCCCATGAGGCAATTGTATTTCGTAAGAATTGTTGATGAATAAGAAAAGAACGGGTGCAGGGAAGATAAAGCAGAATTAATGAAATGATTGATAGTAAAAGTCCTTGCAAGGGGACATGCCCTATGCTATAATTTCAACTTGTCGAGAGCTTTCGACAAAGAGAAAATATCAAATGGGTGGTTTCCCGAGTGGCCAAAGGGGACAGACTGTAAATCTGCTGCTTTATGCTTCGGTGGTTCGAATCCACCACCACCCATTTGCCGGTGTGGCGGAATTGGCAGACGCGCGGGACTTAAAATCCCGTGGTGGCAACACCGTGTCGGTTCGAGCCCGACCACCGGCATCTCAATGAAGAGACATTGCATACGATGTAGTGTCTCTTTTTTCGTATATATATACGATATCCCTATGCATAGGCCAGGATTAGCGGGATCTAATGGCTGTTATGGTCGCTGTATCGTCTACGTATTACTGGTACTGCAATAGATAATGACTATAGAAAGAAAGGGGGTTATAGGCAGCATTAGGGATGCAATCCATCGGGTGCGGACAGGTGTCTTATAGTGTTCGCGGTACGCGTACAACTGTATGCGATTAAAAACAATTCAATATTTATGAATAATGGATGAATAAATAGACACGTGAACGTTATTCACATATTAGACACTATTCATTCACAAAAACTACATAGAAACTCTGTAATAACAAATAGTTTATACACATTAACGTGTTAAATTATTCAAAATATTGAATAAATAATTTTTGCATAATATCACAAATAATGATAAAAAATGCATATTATACAAGAAAAAGAAGATTGAATTAGATTCATTTTAGAGTTGACGATTTATACACATCTTGTATAATAGCCTTAAACTGAATTAATTAAATAGTCGGTTTTTTGTACAGTGTTGTGCAGATAAATGTATCTGTGCATTTTTTTTGCCTCATTCACTTTAAGACACTAGAGTGCTAAGGTAGGGGGCAGACTAGAAGTTAGGAAAGAGGAGAAACAAAGTGGCAAAGTACATCATCAAGCGTGTGATCCTTGCGATTGTGTCAATCATCATCGTCACATTGATCACATTCTTTGTAATGAACCTGATCCCAGGTGGCCCTTTCACAGCAGAAAAGGCTCCTTCGCAGGCAGTGTTGGATGCGTTGACAAAACGCTATAACTTAGATAAGCCTCTGTGGCAGCAGTACCTTATTTATATGAATAACCTGCTCCATGGCGACTGGGGTATCTCAATGAAGACCGGACGTGAGATTGGTCCTGATATGTTCTCTCGTTTTGCAGTATCTGCAAAACTTGGTGGAGCATCCATGCTGATCGCATTGATCACAGGTATCGTTCTTGGATCTATCGCAGCGCTGAAGAGAAATAAGTGGCCGGATCGTGTCATCGTATTCTTCACTACACTTGGAACAGCAATGCCATCCTTCATCTTAGCAACACTTCTATTATTAGTGTTCTGTGTACTCTTAGCATGGCTGCCTGTATATAGCAATAGTAATCCAAATCTGATCCTGCCTATTATTTCATTAAGTGTATATCCAATGGCTTATGTAACACGTCTGACAAAGACAAGCATGTTAGATGCACTGAGCCAGGATTACATCCGTACAGCTCGTGCGAAGGGTGTAAGTAATGGAAAGGTAATCTTCGTACATGGATTAAAGAATGGCCTGATTCCTGTAATTACATATGTAGGACCTCAGATCGCTTACATCATTACAGGTTCCATGGTAGTTGAGAATATCTTCAATATTGGTGGACTTGGATCCTATTTCGTTAAGGCAATCACAGACCGTGATTATTCACTGATTATGTCTACAACAATTTTCCTTGCAGTTCTGATGGTTGTTGCAAACCTTTTAACAGATATTGCATACAAGCTTGTAGATCCAAGAATCACATTTGATTGATTTCGCAGAAGGAGTTTTAAATGGCTGAGAATGAAAATGCTTACAAGAGACGCCAGTTGTTATCTGCGCAGATCGATTTAAGCAAGTTTAATAGTAAGAATTTTGAAAAAGCAACGGATGAAGAGAAGAAGCAGCAGGATGTAATGGGTGAGTCTAGTACCTTCTTTAAGGATGGTATGAAGAGACTGAAGAAGAATCCTCTGGCTATGATATCTATCTTCGTTCTTATATTTATTATCATTGCAATTATTGTTGTACCAATGTTCGTACCATATTCCTACAGTGACATTGTCTCTGTAAATGGACATCGTGATGGTACAGCAGTTAATCTGGCACCAATGCAGTACTCAACTAGAGAACTATCTTACATGGAATCCTCAGGACAGCACCTGTTCCCTCATATATTTGGTACAGACTCTATGGGCCGTGACTACTTTATCCGTGTGATCTACGGTACCCGTGTCAGCCTGTCTGTTGGTGTGGTATCCGCGATCATGGTTCTAATCATCGGTGTTATCTATGGATCTATCTCTGGATACTTCGGTGGAAAAGTGGATCTGGTTATGATGAGAATTGTTGATGTCATCTACTCCCTGCCAGACATGCTCTTAATCATCCTTCTGTCTGTTGTATTAAATACCAGACTAACACCACTGATTAAGGGAACTGTATTTGCTAAGTTGGGCGGCAACATGCTTGCCATGTTCTTCGTATTTGCTCTGCTCTATTGGGTAGGTATGGCTCGACTGGTTCGTGGTCAGATTCTTTCTATTAAGAATAATGAGTATATCCTTGCTGCGAAGGCAATCGGTACTCCAAACAGTAAGATCATTAAGAAGCATATTATTCCGAATATCTTATCTGTAATTATCATTACAACAGCACTTCAGGTGCCAAGTGCAATCTTTACAGAGAGCTACCTGTCCTTCATCGGACTGGGTGTTAGTATTCCAATGACATCCTTAGGTTCCCTTGCGAATGACGCAAGAGCATCTATTTCCTCAGCTCCTTACAGATTGGTCATTCCGGCAATCATTATTACACTGATCGTGCTTGCCCTGAACCTTCTAGGCGATGGACTTCGTGATGCGTTTGATTCGAAGCTGAACTAAGGAGGGAATCATGGCTGAAGAAAAAGTATTATTAGAAGTAGATAACCTCCAGACAAGCTTCTTCACAGATGCTGGTGAAGTAAAGGCTGTAAACGGTGTATCTTTTAAATTAGAGAGAGGTAAGACTCTCGGTATCGTAGGTGAGTCCGGATCCGGTAAGTCTGTTACATCCTACTCCATCATGCAGATTCTGGCTGAGACCGGTAAGGTTGTGGGCGGATCTATTAAGTTCGAGGGTGAGGACATTACCAAGTGGAGTGAGAAGCAGTTAGAGAAATTCCGTGGTGAGAAGGTATCCATTATCTTCCAGGATCCAATGACTTCTCTGAATCCAGTATTTACCATTGGCTATCAGCTGAAGGAAGCAATCCTCCTTCATACGGATAAGACCAAGGAAGAGGCTGAGGCTCGTGCAGTTGAGATGCTGACACTGGTTGGTGTCAATGAGCCAGAGAGCCGCATGAAGCAGTATCCATTCGAGCTTTCAGGCGGTATGCGTCAGCGTGTCATGATCGCTATGGCACTTTGCTGTGAGCCAGATATCCTGATTGCTGATGAGCCAACTACAGCTCTGGACGTTACAATCCAGGCTCAGATTCTTGAATTAATGCAGGAATTGCAGAAAAAGATGGGAATGGCAATTATCATGGTTACCCATGACCTGGGTGTTATTGCATCTATGTGTGATGAGATCCTGGTAATGTATGGTGGACGTGTATGTGAGCGTGGTACAGCAGATGCAATCTTCTATTCACCTGCTCATGAGTATACCAAGGGACTGCTTCGTTCTATTCCTACAACAGAGAATATGAATGAGCGTCTGGTTCCAATTGGTGGTACACCAATTAACCTTTTAAATATGCCACAGGGTTGTGCATTCTGCCCACGCTGTGAGAACGCAATGAAGATCTGTCTCACTGAAAAGCCAGAGGAATACTGGGTTGGTGAAGATCACCTGGCATCTTGCTGGATGAACGTGAAGGATTGTTTTGAAAATCACGAGGAGGGACAGGCATGAGCCAGAGGGAAAAGAAAGAGCTCTTAAAGGTTGAGCATTTAAAGCAGTACTTCCCAGTATCTCAGGGATTCCATAAGGTACCACTGAAGGCTGTTGACGATATTTCATTCACAATTAATGCTGGTGAGACACTTGGTCTCGTTGGTGAGTCCGGATGCGGTAAGACCACAGTTGGCCGTACTCTGCTCCAGCTATACAATCCAACAGCAGGTAAAATTACCTTCGATGGGAAGGTATTGTTCGATAGTGGTGAGCAGTACGATGAAGAGGGAAAACTCATCGTTGATGAGAATGGCAAGCCAAAGCTTGGCAAGAAGGTTCATGAGGATATGCTTCCTTACCGTAAGGAAATGCAGATGGTATTCCAGGATCCATATTCTTCCCTTGATCCTCGTATGACAGTTGAGGATATCGTAGGTGAGCCACTGGATACACATCACTTATATAAGACGAAGGAAGAGCGTCGTGAAAAGATCCTGTCTCTCCTTGAGACTGTGGGTCTGAATGCAGAGCATGCTTCCCGTTATGCACATGAGTTCTCTGGTGGACAGAGACAGCGTATCGGAATTGCTCGTGCCCTGGCAGTAAATCCTCAGTTCATCGTATGTGATGAGGCTGTATCTGCACTGGACGTATCGATCCAGGCACAGGTATTAAATATGTTCGAGGATCTGCAGAGAGACTTAGGTATCGCATACCTCTTCATCTCTCATGATCTCTTAGTTGTACAGCATATCTCTGATCGTATCGCCGTTATGTACTTAGGTCGCATGATGGAGATTGCTGATTCAGATGAGTTGATGAACCATCCAGTTCATCCATATACTTTGTCTCTCTTATCCGCAATTCCAATTCCGGATCCTGAGACAGCTAGAAAAAGCAAGCGTATTATCCTTGAGGGTGACGTTCCTAGTCCTCTCCATATGCCAACTGGTTGTCCATTCCGTACACGTTGCAAATATGCAACGGATAAGTGTGCAGAACAGATGCCACCACTGACTGATCGTGGAAATGGCCATTTGGTTGCTTGCTGGAATAAGTAATCCTTATTCCAAAGATTACATTAGTCACTTCTCCCAATAACGGGAGTTGGACATAGATACATGTGATATAGGAGGAAAAATATCATGAAAAAGAAGATACTTGCATTTGTACTTGCTTCTGCTATGGTAGTTGGCCTCGGCGCATGCGGCAATGCTAAGAAGGGCTCTGGTTCTAAGGAGTCTTCTAAGGCTGCATCTAGCGCTAAGCTGAATACCGACACAAGCACACTTTACATCAACCTTGCATCTGAGCCAGCTCATCTTGATCCAGCTCTGAACAACACTGTTGATGGCGCAGCTCTGGCTGTAAACTCTTTCGTTGGTCTTTACACACAGGATAAGGACAGCAAGATCGTACCAGCTATCGCTGATGGCGAGCCTACTATCTCTGAGGATGGTACTCACTACACAGTTAAGCTGAAGAAGACAAAGTGGTCTGATGGATCTGATCTGACAGCTAACGACTTCGTATATAGCTGGAATAGAGCAGCAGATGAGAAGACAGCAGCTGACTACGGCTACCTCTTCGAGATTATTGCTAAGGACGCTGATGGTAAGCTTGCAGTTAAGGCTACAGATGATTACACACTGGACATCACTCTGACAAACGCTTGCTCTTACTTCGATCAGCTAATGGCATTCCCTGTATTCGATCCAGTTCCACAGAAGGCTGTTGAAGCTGCAGACCCAGACGGAACTAACCCTGGAGCATGGGCTCAGGAAGCTGGCTTCGTATCTAACGGTGCATACACATGTACTGCTTGGAAGCACGATCAGTCTATGGAATATACGAAGAACCCTAACTTCTATGATGCAGACAAGGTTAAGATCCAGAAGTTAAACTTCATGCTTTCTGCTGAAGATACTACTACTTTCGCAGCATACAATTCTGGTGACCTTGACTTCATCGATACTATATCTACTGATGAAGTTCCTAACGTTAAGGATTTCTCTGACTACTACAAGGTTGATCAGCTTGGAACAAACTATGTTGGTTTCAACGTTAACTCTCCAGTCTTCGATGGCATGACACCTGAGCAGGCTGCAGACTTCCGTAAGGCTGTATCCCTGGTAATCGATCGTCAGTTCGCTGTTGATACAATTGGTCTGAATGGCCAGGAGCCAGCTGCATCCTTCGTTCCTTCTGCTATGCAGGATGGTAACGGCAAGCATTGGAGCCAGAAGTACTATGACGCAGAGAAGACCGGTGAGGACAACCTGAAGAAGGCTGTTAAGCTGTTAGAGTCTGCAACTGGTGACAAGTTCACGAAGCAGGATGATGGTACGTATAAGCCTTCTAAGGCAATCTCTTTCGAGTACCTGACCAACTCTGGTGACTCTAACGAGAAGATGGCAGCTCTTCTGAAGGAAGATCTGGCTAAGATTGGTATCGAGCTTACAGTTAAGACTGAGGACTGGAAGGTATTCATCGCTGACCGTCAGCAGGGTAACTTCACAATGTGCCGTGAAGGATGGATCGCAGATTACGATGATCCTTCTAACATGTTAGAGATCTTCCTTACCGATGGTGGTAACAACGATATGCAGCTTGGTAAGAACCCTACAGCAGCAGCTCCACAGAACTGGGCTGATTACGATAAGCTTCTTGCAGATGCTCGTACCGAGACAGACAACGCTAAGCGTTCTGAGCTCCTTGTAAAGGGTGAGAAGATGCTGATGGATACATATGCAGCAATTCCTATCTTCTTCTACAATGATGTCTACATGATGAAGTCTAACGTTACTGGTGTATATGCAACTACGAACGGTAACAAGTACTTCATGTATGCTGAGAAGACTGCTAAGTAATTAGCCCCTTTTCAATAAGAATACAAAATAATAAGGCGATCGCTGAATTCCTGATGGGGATTCGGCGGTCGCCTTTTTCTTATACATACTTATTTCCAGTGCTCTACGAAGCCCTCGCCCATAGCCTCACTGACATTATTGATAATGAAAAATGCTCTTTTATCATAGGAGCGGACGA
>ONIO01000094.1 GCA_900317915.1 uncultured Lachnospiraceae bacterium
ATCTGCCTGGATGACATGCTTGTTTTCATCCATTGAGCTAAGGAACAAGGCATTCTGCACAGTAACTCCTCGTTTGGCCTGACCGATTAATCCACCGGAACTATAGTATCCACTACTATAGACACTTCCTGATAGGAAGATATTATCCAGGATAATTGGATTCTCAGACATTCCAATCAGGCTACCGGCATTCCCTCTGGCACTTTTTACATTGCCAGACATCAGCTCCATATTTTTAAAGGTAAGGCTCTCACCCCACTTGTTATTCGTAGAAATAGTACCGAAAATTCCTGCATTCACACCCTCTCCTTTGGCATCCACCTTGAGATTCATAATGGAGTAAAGCATTCCATCATAGGTAAGGGGATAGTTAATCTTCAGCGGCTGATATGCGATACTATTCTTATCAGATTCATTCAATCCTCGGATCTTCACCACCTGATTCACATACTGATTCCAGTCCAGATTCGCATCCTGTGTTGCATCAGTAAATGTAAGGCCAGCCCCATTAATTCCGGAACCATTCTCACTTCCATCGCAGTAGAGATTCATCAAATGACGGAAATTAGAGATTACCGCATGGCCAATTCGATTGCCATATTCAGAAGAGATGGATGTGGTATTGGAAAATAGAGAATTACAAGACTTGGCATCTGTTTTCAGAGTCTGTGTATCCACTGTTACTCTCGCCTGAGCAGAGAAGTCTGCACCAGGAGTGATTCGTCCACCTGTCACAGCCTTAAAGCGATTGCCAGAACCTGAGGTATCATCTAGAATCATTCGCCAGGTCCAGGTATTCCCTATAACCCTTGCACGCCCTGGATCTAAAACAATCTCACTATCCAGTGGAGTCTGGTTCGCTCCTTCTAATAGATAGAGTGTCACTTTGTCCTTATTCGAGTCATATGTTGTTCCTGCTGGAACCGTCACGCTAATATCCGCGTAGAGGACATCATCATTGACCAGTTTTAGAGATGGCTTCCCTACAACTTCCATGGTTTTATAGGAATCACTTGCCTTCTCTCCTCCGTAGAAACCAATCACTTTTTTGGATTCTCCATAGTTCTTACGATTGCTTAGAGAGGTCTCCTTGCTTGCACTGGTTTCTACACAGTCGGACAGAGCTGACCCATATGTATACTGTCCATTGCTTTGACTTAGATCCTTACCACTGGTAAATCCATAGCCAAATCGATCATCTGCTGCATCCGAATAAAAGACGTCCTCGATCAAACCTGCGTATGGGTTATATTTCACGATATAAGAGCCCTTGGTACGAACCGTATCCTCGATCACACCCTGAGGCAGAATATCCCTTAAGATGGTACCGATATAGCCATGGTTCTTCTCTAAATTCGGATTATAGATTGCAAAGTAAGAGCCCTCTTCCTTCTCATTAGGCAGACCATAATACTCTTCCTCAGAGGATCCTAAAGGGATCTCAATCATATCATTTAGGAGAAGGGTGGACAGACGGTTCTGAGAAGCCACCAGTATCTCCTTAGCCATATTGTCATCGGAGGTCCGGAGCAGTTTTCTCTGATAAGAAACAACAGACACGAAAGCAAAGGCTGTGAGAATCATTAGAATCATCACAACACAAAGAGTCTCCCCTAGGGTAAAACCTTTTCGATTTTTCATTTTCCCTATTCCTGCTAGACTCATACTTACTGTACCTCGAGCTTTGTTTCACCTGGCAAAGAATCTGCCACAGAACTAATGATATGGCTAGACAGGCTAGCCTTCGGGATGTCCTTGGCGGTTACTTTCCCGTCTTCACCGATTTGGGCATCCTCTTTTCCGTAAATTGCCAGTCCATTCACTGTGAATTTTCCCTTAGAGAAATCATAGCGATAATTGGTAAATGTATTCACTAATCCGGCAGCAGCACTCTTTGAAACCAAGAGTTCCACATGGGACTTCTCTAAAACGGTCTTGGTATCCGACCGTGAGACTTCGGTATAGTACTCCTTCGAAATTCCATCCCTGGTCTGGGTAATACGAACCCAGTGATTGGTCTCATCTAAGTAGATTGGATTGTCCACATTGCCACTCTGGACAGACTTGGCATAACCGAAGGAATCCGTGAGGTTCGTAATGGTGGTAGATAATAGCACCTGCCCATTGGCTTTATCCTGGATCTTCTGAAAGGTACTACGAACCACAGTGATACCAGTTGCAATGGCCATTGTTACCAGAGACATTATAAGGACTGTAGCTAAGGTCTCCGTTAGCGTAAAGCCCTGTTTGTGATTTTTCTTCACATTTGGTCTCATGAATTCATCCTTTTACTTTGAAAACTGTACAATCACAGACTCGTCACTTCCAATGGTATGAATCTGAACCGATTCATCCTGACTGGTGGAGTCTCCAAGCTTTTTTTCATAATGCAAGGTGGCACTTCCCTTGGCCTTTTCCTTTTTGGAAAAGTCTGAGATGGAATTATAGTACTTGGTCATATCCTTCTCGCTCTTTCCAATCAGTCTTGTCGAGGTGGTCATCATGGATGCAAAAAGTAAAGCACCTAGAGCCGCAACTAGTGCAGCCACCAGAGTCTCTGCCAGAGTCTCTCCCGACTGGTTATGAAGTTTATTCATGAATTTATTTTTATAAATATCCTTCATTTTATGTTATACCTCACTTATCCTTCGTGATACGGACATCACTCCAGCTGGTACTTGTGATCTTGGTTTCTATCAGAGTCGCCTCAATGGAATTCTGAGGCTTTTCATTATCAATCTGTCCAGAGGAATTACTAGAAGTAGAGGTTAGGACAACTGTTGGAGATGCCGTCATATAAACCACATATTCGGCCTTGGCATTATCCACGCTACGAACCTGTATATCTAGGGACATATCGGCATGCATGGTGATGGTTACTTTGGCCTGGACCTTGGTCCCCTTTGGAATGGAAGGATCTGTAAAGCCATCCACTGTCATGGTGAAGCTCTGGGACTTATCATTCTCGATCTTCGAATTCTGGATATCATCCTGGAAATATAGGGCTTGGTCTACATTACTGCCATTCAATCCACGACAGTCCCCCGTCAGTTGCTGAAGCACAGTATAGTTTGCTGCATCAATGGCTGAGCCATCCCTTGATAGAATCCGACTGGAATAGCTATCACTTGGTGTCAGATTCTCCTTCAGATTGCCCTCTCCCAGCTTGGTTGGGGCCAGATCATAGACACTGGTCTTGGTTCTCTCAAGGATCACTCGCTCCTTACTTAGATCCTCCTTTAGGACCTTTGCCGCAGACTCTACCGCATACTTATTCTGGTCATAAATTATGGCTGACTTCATACGGCCAGATGCTGTGCTGGCACTAACTAGAAGCATGGTGCCAACCACGGCACAGACCAGGAAAAAGAGCAAAGCCACTGCCAGAGATGCACCTGTATTCGATTGTAATTTTCCTCGAAGGGATTCTTTGCATCCTGTCATTGGATTGCCCTCTGATTTCTTTTACTTTAGTATCTTCACCCAAACATTTGGGTCCCTTTCAGGAGTCGTTGCATGTGTACTGTAGTTTGGATGGAAAATATAATAGTCATTTCCATCGAAGGTTGGATTGGTGGTATTCATCTCAATCGTCTGCCAGAATCGATCCTCATGACTATAGTAATAATCTCTTGGATGATCATACCAGTACTGTGAAAACTCCGCGTAATAGTCAACAGACATCACATAATAGCGTGTAGTTCCGTCTGGCGCAGGGTAGGTCACAATCTGGCCCTTCTTGAAATTTGCAATTTCATTCTTCCCTGTATTCTTAGGATCTGGTGGCCAGCTATAGGCCCAGCCCGTTATCTTATCAATCTCTGACTCAGTCTCTTGGTCAGGCTCCGTTTCCTTAGGCGGATCCTGGGTAGCTTCTCTATATTCATAGTGATATCCCCAATACACCTTAGAGGTCATGGTTCCATCACCTGTAACTACTACAGAGCAATAGCCACCGCTCTTAGGAGAGCCCTTTTCCTCTGTTGGGATGACGAATCCCGCATCGGATTCCCTTGCATTTTCCTTCTTCAGATTTAAAAGGCTGGATTCTCCATATCCATGGATCCCAGTGCTTTCCGAAAGAGCATCCTTCCCGTCGAAGTAATAGGTTCGGATACCATCTCTTCCATCATCTAATAGGAATTTGGCTTCTGCTGCTGCCTTGGCTGCTGCCGCAGAGTGCTGCTGCCTTGGCTGCTGCCGCAGAGGTCTTATCCTTCTCATAGCGGCTCCTTCGAATCTGTCCTGTGAAGAGAGGCAAGGCCACGGATACCAGTACGGCAATAATAGCTGCTACAATGAGTAACTCGCCAAGAGTAAAGCCCTTATTCAGTTTTCTCTTTTCAAGTATCTTCATTTTTAACCTATCTCGTTATCCCTTTTAACGTAACGCCTATATCCGTCTCGGTATCTTATGCATCTAGAAACTCGGTTTATATTTCCATCAATTTATCCAGAATCTGATCCAACTTTTGAATCTGTTCCCTACTTGTAGCCCAGCTGGTACAGAAACGAACCACCATATGATTGTCATCGTATGGCTCCCAGGCGGAATAGATCACCCCTGCCTCATCTAGTTTCTGTAGTAAGCCCTTCTCCATGATGAGAAACTGCTGATTCGTTGGGGACTTCAGGAAAAAGGAAATCCCATGCTTC
>ONIO01000013.1 GCA_900317915.1 uncultured Lachnospiraceae bacterium
ATTCCGAGCTTCTCGGCAAGGACTGCCTGAGTCATGCCCTGTTCCTTCCTGCAGGATGCTATGAATTTTCCAATTTTCATTTGATCCATATCGGGCACCCCCTTTCATGGCTCAAACATAGCCGGTATCATCGGATTATTACACGAACCGTAAGTTGATTTCCTGCAACTCTACCGCTGGTTGAGTCCGGTAAAATGCGCTGCCCGATGCCGAATTTGCCCGATTACCCAGAAATCGCAGTATTACTGGACTTTCATGGCTATTTCCCTTCGACCCTTGACATCAAGACAACCGTCTCCACATGCCCCGAGACAGTAAGAAACATAATCACGTCGGTTCATGCTGTCTGGAAATTGGTCAAAGCGAGGGCATGCTGTTCGGGTATTTGTCAGAAATATGATATTGCTCCATTACCTTCAATGATATCAGCGACATTGCAAAACACATTGAACTTGAATTTATACCTTTGTTTTTTCTTACTTTTTACAATATAGATAATTGTGCTGATTAGAGTTAATAAGATAAGAATATGTAGTATTGTGTGATAAATATCTGGTATGTATCCTCAATCCTTATCCATTGAAGTGTTCCTGAAAAGTATTCTATTTTTCCGTCTATACTGCCCATAATGCCACTATTAAAAATACTATACCATTCATGACATAAAAATTGAATTATAAACCATAAACAAGTCCAAACAGCAACAAACCACTTCTACACTGGAATTTACTTTTTCAATTCACGAACATATCCATCATATGAAAAACCATTATATGGGTTGGTCAGTCCATTTTCATCTGCGGGCAGGGCTGTTGTGTATTCCCATCTGCCGTTACGCTTACCGTTCTCTCTACGGATCAATCCCTTTTCCTGCATTTCAACTGTTCGCGTCTTTATCGTTTTTTCTGATTTCCCTATGATACCAGCCAATTCTTTCTGTGTGATCAAAGGATTCTTCAGTAGCTCTCTTAGGCAAGTGAGTTTCTGAAGTACCATGAGTTCTCGGCAAATATCTCATTATTAACCGAAAAGCCAAACGTCTTCAGCGTTGTAAACTATGTAGAATCGCCGCCCGGCAGTTGTTTTATACCATCCATACCGACCATGGACAGAGTCTCCATCTGCTTTACAGCGAGTTCTCTAAGCAACACTATCCTTTCAGACATAGTTTTGCCCTGCCCGATCAGGATTGCATTATAGCTTTCCATGTTTGCCAACACGAGAAGCTGATTAAGGTTGGCATCATCTCTGATGTTTCCTTTCTTACCCGGATTAGCATCTCTCCACTGTTTTGCAGTCATGCCAAACAATACCACATTAAGCATATCCGCCTCATTTGCATATTTGAAAAAGATCTGATCCTGTGTAAGTTCTAGTGGTATCAAGTGCTCCTTTATTGCATCGGTATGAATACGATAATTAAGTTTGGCTATCTCGCGGTTCAGGTTCCAGTTAAGAGACAGGCGGCTGTTCTCATCCTTCTTTAGGCGCTGATAATCCTTAACAATCAGCAACTTGAATGAAGCTGAAATCCATGATGCAAACTCAAGCGCGATATCAGAATGAGCATATGTTCCACCATATCTTCCCGCTTTTGAGACGATTCCAATTGCATTTACTCCCTCAATCCACTTGGACGGTGACATTGTAAATGCATGTAATCCAGCCTCACCTCTAAACCCCTCGAATTCGAGGGGTTTAAAATCCTGATTATGCAAACTTTCCCATAACCCAAGAAATTCTATAGTTTCCCTATTTCTCATCCAATTGCATATCGTCGCATTTGCATCATCACTTTTGTATTTTGCAATATCAGTTAAAGATAAAAAATCATTTTCAAAGTCCGATGTATAAACTGCTATACCGATGCCGCCAACATGTATTGTTTCTTTCTTTATGGTCTTAGGCATATTATTTCACCTCCCCGGTCAGATAATCATATAATTTTTCAGCAGAACTGAAGTCGATATCATGGCCATTTTCGTCTGTGATAATGCCCGGCTCATATTTTCGTCCATAATCCAATTCATAAATATAATAGTCAATGTTTTCAGCTGCATCCTTCAGCAGTTTTCGAAGCAAAAATACCACGGTGCTCTCATGTGAGATCTGAAGTGCCGCCCCATTGCAAAAATCACACTCAACGTTATCCCTGCTATCACGGAATAGACTATTTACCCTTCTTACCAAATCCGATGAGTCCCTTAAACGATTCAGTATCTCCACAAATTCTTCTTTACTGATACTTGCACTGAATTCTTTGGCATTTTCATGCAATACCCTGTGAATCATCCTCTCGACTTGCTGAAATCGTACGATTCCCAATGTTCTCTTATCTAAGAAAGATGTGCCGTTTTGACCTTTTATGATCCATTCACAATCGGAATTATTGATGATGTACAGGTAATCCGTCCAATTCTCCGTAATGTCAATTACCCTTTCTTCCTTGTAGGTAATCAGATGGCTCTCATAGTTACTGTAGTTCGAAAACAATCCCGCTTCGAACATTTCCAGAATTCTATCAGCATTCCCATTCGGATACATATCTCCATTAAATTCTACTGACGAGAAAATCTTTCCGTCCCGGTCAATGTAAATAATCTTTCCTCTTGTCATCACGCACCTCCGATTCTTTTTTTATCGTATGATATGCGTGATTTTTTGTCATTGGACGGATAGTCCAAAATCCCGGCTATGCAACAAGTAGCGAATAATAAGCCTGCATTCGTTTTATTATAGCGAATAATAAGCCTGCATTCGTTTTATTAATTGGTTTGAATTAGCCTTTTTAACCAAACAACAATTATATGTATACTTTGTGTATTGTTTCACTAAAAGATCCTCCATATGAAGATGGAACAATTCACTAAGTCGAAGAAGATTATCAACTGAAGGCAGTATTATTCCCTTAAACCATCTGTATACCGGTTGCGGGCATGACAATCCAAGATACTGTTGAATATCCTTTACGCTATACCCATTCTCATATACATATTTTCGGAGGTTGTTTCCGGTCTTCTCCATATCGATTATAGTTTCACTTTCAATCATTCGTCCTATCCCCTTTTATTCTGTAATAATCCCCCATCTCAACATCCAGCTGGTACTGTCCAGATCCACACAGGATCTTTAAGTCCCTAGCTAATGTGGCTGGATCACAGGATACATAGACGATGCGCTTAGGCTCTGCACCTAGTATGGCATCTAATACACTCTCTTCGCAGCCCTTCCGTGGAGGATCTAAGACGATGACATCCGCCCTGCGGCCGGAAATATAGCCCAAGCCATTCTCTCTAGCACTGCCATCTCTTCCCTCAGCAGTTGTTTCTGCCTCTTTCAGAAAGGCCTCCATCCGCTTTTCTTCCTGGGAAAGGCTTCCTAGGGCAGACTTTCCTTCTGTGATTAGCTTTGGTAATACATCCTCTGTTGCCCCACAGTAGAAGTCCGCATTGGTGATTCCATTCCGGTTTGCATTTTCCTTCGCATCAGAGATAGCCTCTGGTACGATCTCCACCCCTGTGACATGTCCTGCTGCCTTGGCCAGAAATAGAGAGATGGTTCCGATGCCACAGTAGAGATCGTAGACATTCTCCTCACCAGTTAAGTCTGCATAGTCTAAGGCCTTCTGATAGAGCTTCTCCATCTGTAATGGATTCACCTGGAAGAAGGAACGTGGAGAGATCTGGAAAGCAATTCCTCCAATGGTATCGGTAATGGTCTCTTCCCCCCAGAGGGTTTTCGTCTCCCTTCCCAGGATGACATTACTTCGCTCTCGGTTCACATTCAGAGATAAGGAGATGAAGCGTGGATCAGCACTACGGATCCCATCCACCAGGGAGTCCACTGCTGGAATCTTAGAGCCATTACATACCAGGCAAACCATAGTTTCCTCAGTATGCACAGCCTGACGGATCAGGACATGGCGCACCATTCCCTGGCCAGTTTCCTCATCATATGGCTTGATTCGATTGCGATTCATCCACTTAATAACTGCTGCCAGGATTCCTCGATTGGCTTCATCCCCTAAGAGGCAGTCCTCTGCCTCTACGATTCTGTGGCTATGAGCGCCATAGAACCCAGCGATGATTCGTCCATTCTTATCGAAACCGATGGGATACTGAGCCTTATTACGGTAACGCCAAGGCTCCTCCATACCGATGATTGGCTCCATAACACTCTGGATCAAGTCCTCAGAGAAGCCTCCGATTCTGGTCAGCAGGTTATGGACATGGGTTTCCTTCCACTTGAGTTCTGCCTGGTAGTCCATCTCTTGTAACTGGCAACCACCACACTTACGGGCCACAGGGCACTTAGGTGTCACACGGTCAGGGGAGGCTTGGTCTACATTGATCACACGACCATAGGCGAAGCTCTTCTTCACCTTCGTGATACCGCAGGAGATATCATCCCCAGGGATCGCCCCTGGGACGAAGATTGCCAGACCATCTGCATGGCCGATGCCCTCTCCGTGGATGCCCAGATCCTGGATATGAAGTTGTATCACATCATTTTTTTGCATAGTTTATTCCTCAGGGGATGTACGACGAATATTGGTTTCAAGGAAGCGGTTATAGCCCTGCCACTCCGTATTACCAGGCATGACACCACTCAGAGCTTCCTTCATGGTCTCCATCTTGGCATCCAAATTATCTGCGTGAGACAGAGCCATGGCCTCGATGATAGCTGGCTTCTTAGGAGAGCCATACTCTAACTCACCGTGATGAGCCAGAATACAGTGCAGGAGTTCCTGCTCCTTCTTGCGAGGGAAGCCTGGGATCTCACGGATACGATCACGAAGCATCTCGGTTCCGATAATGATATGACCCAGGAGCTGTCCGTCGTCTGTGTAGTCATTCTCAGGGAATGGTGCAATCTCCTCTAGCTTACCGATATCATGGCAGAGCGCTGCTGTCACTAAGAGGTCACGGTCCAGCTGTGGATACTGCTTGGCATAGAAGTTACAGATTTGTGCCACAGACAGGGTATGCTCTAAGAGGCCACCTACGAATCCGTGATGTACACTCTTGGCAGCAGAGTGGAAGGAGAAGCGCTTCTTGAAGTCTTCATCCTTGAAGAAGCTCTCTAAGAGTGTCTTCAGTGAAGGGGACTTAATAGAGTCCACCAGACGGAGAAGCTCGGTATACATTTCCTCAATATTCTTATCAGAGGTTGGCAGGTAATCTGCAGGGTTGAAGGTTCCCTCGGATGCACGGCTGACACGCTCTAAGCGAATCTGCAGTGCGCCATTGAAGGATGTCACTTCACCAGACACCTCTACATAGTCCTTCTCATCTACGTCCTGGAAGGCAGGATCATTTGGGCTCCAGATTTTGCCCTCAATGGATCCAGTTTTGTCCTGCAGGAGCAGGGTCTGGAATCCCTTACCATTCTTAGTGGTGCCGTTGGTTACCTTTCTCAGTAAGAAGATATTGTTCTGAATCTTCTTACCCTCCGTCAACTGTTCGATATAAATCATAATTTCCCTCAATTCTAAGCTTTAAGCCTATACATTATACTGATTTCTAGAGGTTCCCGCAACCAAGGGGACGTGCTATACTTAGAAAATGTAAACCGTGCTGGGCGCTGGTGTCCTACCTGGTTTGATCTCAGTATCCAAGTATTAAGTTTTCATAAATGAGTTCTATTGAGTTCTATATAGAGGTAAATCATGAATCCTAAAGTATTTCATACCCTTGAATTTGATAAGGTAATCACACGCCTGATGGAGCATGCCTCCACAGAGAGAGGTAAGTCCTATTGTCAGAAGTTGACTCCTATTACGAATCTTGACAAGATTACAGCACGACAGGTGGAGACGGATGATGCCCTGAAGAGAATCTATCGAAATGGATCCATTAGCTTCGGTGGCGTCCATGACGTGACACCCTTTCAGAAGAGACTAGAGATCGGTGGCTCTCTCAATGCAGGAGAATTACTTGAGATTGCATCTCTTCTCTCTGCTGCCGGTGCAGCCTCCCGCTATGGAGATACTGGAAGTAATACAGAGGCTAGAGACTCTCTGTCCAGTTACTTCGAGGGACTGGCTCCTGTCCAGCCACTTCATGATGAGATCCACCGCTGCATCCTGTCTGAGGACAGCATTGCAGATGATGCATCCAGCGAGTTAAAAAGTATCCGTCGCTCTCTTGCAGGATTAGATGAAAGAGTCCGTTCTGAGATGAATCGCATGCTGACAGGTTCTGCCCATGACTATCTGCAGGATGCTGTTGTCACCATTCGTGACAATCGCTATTGCCTCCCTGTAAAGGCAGAGTACAAGTCTCAGATCTCAGGTATCGTCCATGACCAGTCCTCTACAGGCCAGACCCTCTTCATCGAGCCAATGGCTGTTGTGAATCTGAATAATGAGAGAAAAGAATTAGAGCTTAGAGAGCATAAGGAGATCGATCGTATCCTGGCTCAATTATCTGCCAATGCCTATGAGCATATGAGTGAGATTGATAATGACTTTCGGATTCTGTCTGAATTAGACTTTATCTTCGCTAAGGGTAAGTTGGCAGAAGAGATGCAGGGTATTTCACCTGTCTTTAATGAGGATGGACAGATTGATTTGAAGGAAGCTCGTCACCCTCTGCTGGACCCAAGTAAGGTAGTCCCTATCAATGTAAATCTCGGTATACATTTCAACCAGTTGATTGTTACCGGACCTAATACTGGTGGTAAGACCGTCTCCTTAAAGACCATCGGACTGCTAACTCTCATGGGGCAGGCAGGTCTCCATATCCCAGCTGCTGCCGGATCGAGACTCTCTGTCTTCCATAATGTATATGCAGATATCGGAGACGAGCAGTCCATCGAGCAGTCTCTGTCCACCTTCTCTAGCCATATGGTGAATATCATCAGCATCCTTCGCTCTGTAGAGCAGAGTCCTAATACTGCCCTCTGCCTCTTCGATGAGCTGTGTGCAGGTACCGATCCTGCAGAGGGTGCTGCACTGGCCACTGCGATTCTATCCCAGCTCCATACCGAGGGAGTGAAGACCATGGCAACCACCCACTATAGTGAGTTGAAGGAATATGCCCTGTCCACCAATGGGGTTGAGAATGCGGCCTGTGAATTTTCACTTGAGACCCTGTCTCCTACCTATCGTCTCCTGATTGGCGTCCCTGGTAAGTCCAATGCCTTCGCCATCTCTAGGAAGCTTGGTCTCACCTCTGATATCATTGAGGATGCCAGAAACCGTATGACAGAGCATGCCCAGTCCTTCGAGGATCTCTTAACAGACTTAGAGGAGAAGAGAATCCGTATGGAGAAACAGGAGGCTTCTTTCCAGTCCGATAAGGAGGCCTTAGACCGCCGTATCGAAAAGCTCCGTGCAGATGAAGCAGGATGAAGCGGATGAGACCATCCGAAAGTTCCGTAAGATGAAGGCAGACTCTCCTGATATGCGTAAGATGGAGCAGGAACGAACTGCTCTCAATAAGAAGCTTTCTCAGGCCCAGGAGAAGTCCAGTGCCAGCACCATGACCAAGCATATCCAGTCCACCAATTCTGGAGCGATTAATATTAAGAATATCCACGTAGGAGATAATGTCCGTGTACTCTCTATGAATATGAACGGCACCATCCATACCCTGCCTAATTCCAAGGGTGAGTTAGAGGTACAGATGGGTATTATCCGTTCCAAGGTACATATGTCTGACATCCAGCTCCTTGGAGAGGAATCCACCTCTGAGCGCTTCCGTAGAGAAATGAAGGAGAAGAGGCGGAAGCAGGCCGGTGTCTCCGGTACCACCTCCCTCTCTTCCTTTGGTAAGGCAGCCACCATCTCTCCTGAGATCAAGCTCCTGGGGCTTACAAGAGATGAGGCTATCGCGAAGCTGGATAAGTACATCGATGATGCTTACCTCTCTCATCTGAAGGAAGTCCGCATCGTTCATGGTAAGGGAACTGGTGCACTGCGTAAGGCTGTCCAGGGCTATTTGGATGGAAATATGTATGTGAAGGAATATCACCAGGCAGCTTATGGCGAGGGTGATGCAGGTGTCACCATCGCAAGACTGGGCTAATGATATAAAACCTCCAGCAAAAGGAATTTGTCTGCTGAAGCAGACCCGAATCCGGCGCGCAAGACTCGCGAGCGAGTCTTGACTTATTATTCGAAGATCTCTGGGAAGAGTTCCATGAAGTCGCCTGACTCGATGATCACCGGCTTTCTCGTGGACTCTTTGGCATGCTCATCCATGGTATGCTTGAGACGTGCCTTCATCTCGGACTTGGACAGGTCATAGGTATTGAGGTAGACACTTCGCATATCTACAGAAAGGGCAGATCCCACATCCGCCTGGAAGTCATTCCCAATCATGATACAGTCCTTAGCCTCTAGTCCATTCTCCTCTAAGAGAAGCTCCATGAAGGATCTCTGTGGCTTCTTCATCTCCTTTTCCGAGGAAAGATAAACCCCGTCGAAGTATTTCATCAAACCACACTGCTCAATCTCTGGAATCGTAAATAGAGCCTGGGCATTGGAAAGAAGGTAGATCCGCTTTCCATTTTCTCTCAAGGCTTCTAAGGTCTCGATGACACCTGGATATACTTCCATGCGTTCCCTTGACAATACACGGAACATATTGGACAAGTCTGCAATCCACTGAGAATGTACCAATTCGTCAACGGACATCACTGCTACAGGTGTACGAACCGAATGATGATGCTCAGCCTCAATTAGGAGGCGGGCAAATACCCGGGCCAGGTCAATCTCAGGAAATCCATATCCGGTTCGCTCTGTCAGGATTCTCTCCTCTTCATGAACCATCTCTACGTAACGCATCTGTAAGTCTACCGAATCATAGTCTGCACCGTAGCAGGCATAGTAGTCTGCTATTGCCTTCCAGAGCTCTGGGATATTCTCATCTGTCACAATATCAATCAGTGTTCCATAGAGATCAAATATATAATTTTTAGCATCATTTATCTGCATTTTTCCTCCTATTCTCCCCTTCTTTTAACATTCCCCTTCGTATTCTCCTTAGTTATTCACATAACTTTTGAATTTTCCACTTCTTTTTATACAGTGGTTCTTATTTCTTATATACCGTCATAATCTGTATTCTCTGCACTTACTGCAGTATTGCAGTTCCATAGGCCGGAAGAATCAGCTTGCCCTCCTTCACTTCTACCTTGGACTTACCAGTTACTAAAACACCTACAAGGCTTGCCTTGGCTAATTCCCCTGTGAGCTTCACGGTCTGCTTTTCTCCTGATGTATTGACGAAGATTGTAAGGGCCTTTTCTCCTTTTATTTCCTCTGACATCCCATCTGGAATCGTCTCAGGAACCGTCTTTTGGATAGCCATTACCTTACTGGTAGACAGATCCGCTAAAGCCTTGGTCTCTCCTCTTGCAATTAATGGGAAGCGATTACGTAGCTGGATGGACTCCTTCATATAATTATAGATGGAGTAGGCATCCTTCTTTTCTTTCCCCAGGGAGCCATAAGGCATCTCCTGCATCTCGGCTCCAACCGCTGGCTTACACATGCCACTGGCATCCTGGTCCTTTTCCCACTGCATTGGTAGTCTCTTATTAGGATCCTCTCCAGAGCCCTTCATGCCAAGCTCTTCTCCATAATAGAGATAGGAGCGACCAGACATGAGATTATTAATGCCCCAGGAGACTTCCACCTGGGATCTTGCAGTATCGCCATTGTAGTAGCCTGCAGACCGATTCATGTCATGGTTCACATAGAATGGTGCACCAACATAGGCTGGGTTTATATTTCTCTCTAACTCTTCTGTCTCCTGCATGGACTGAGCCAGGAGGTCAGCTCCTCGCGTGCCTCTAACAGTTTTCGTGATGTAGCCGTCAGATCCGGCATAGTCGAAGTCAAAGGTACTCTCGATTCCACTGGATAAGTACTTACTGTAGACATCCTCAGAGGTCCATACCTCAGCCACAATGGTGGCATCGGACTTCTTAGCCTTCACCATATCATTGAACCACTTCAGATCCTGGGTATTGGTGCCATCATTTCCTGTGGAATACTGGGATGCGGCATCCATGCGGAAGCCATCCACTCCATGCTTAAACCAGAAGCTTGTGATATCATCGAACTCCTTACGAACTGCTTCATTCTCAAGATTCAAGTCTGGCATCTCGCTCCAGAAGCGGGACTCATAGTACCAGTTACAGCCATCGATTTTGGTATAGCCAGTTTTACTCTCTCGAGAGAAGTTATAATAATTCACATAGGGACAAGCACTGGGATCTGGATCTGCATCACCGATGGACTTTAGATACTTCACCGCTTCCTGAAACCAAGGGTGCTTGGATGAAGTATGATTCATAACAAAGTCGATGATGACGCGGATGCCTCTCTTATGGCAGGCCTCTACCATCTCGTCGAAGTCCTCCATGGTGCCATAGTCCGGATCGATTGCACAGTAGTCTGTCACATCATACTTGTGATAGGTGGTGGATGGCATGATCGGCATAAGCCAGATGGCATCACAGCCCAGGTCATCCTCTGTCTTCGGATCTCCATCATTGATATAATCCAGTTTCTTGGTGACACCCTTCAGGTCTCCGATTCCATCCTTATTCGTATCGTAGTAGGAATAGACGAAGATCTCGTAGGCGGATCCGTATTTATCCTGTATATTCTTTTGCTTGGTCTTATGATTCACTGTAATCATCTGGGACTGAAGCTTTTTTTCTGTACTACTTTTCTTACCGCAGCCTGGAAGTAAGCTTCCTACAACTGCTGCCGCAAGGAAGAGCGCTACTAGTTTCTTTCTCATGGTCTACCTTTCCATATTACTAGAAGAATCAATGTGCCGATTCGTTATCACTCCTTGATTCGATAAAAAATAGGCGATGCAGCTTATTGTCACTGCACCGCCCATCTTTTGACTGATTAACCCTTTACAGCACCACCCATACCATCGACATAACATCTCTGCATGAGAAGGAAGAGGATTGCAATTGGGATGGATACCACAACTGCTGCCGCAGCGAAGCAGTTGAAATACTGGTGGATGTACTCCTTCTGGAGCATGTTCCACATACCCATGGCTACTGTAAATTGATCCGAATTGGCCTTACAGATGACTCGGGCGAAGATGAAGTCTACCCAAGGTGCAATGAAGGCTGTTAATACGGTATATACGATAATTGGCTTAGACAGCGGCATTGTAATCTTAGTGAATACCTGCCACTGGGTTGCTCCATCAAGTAAAGCTGCCTCATCGAGAGAACGAGGTACTGTGTCGAAGAAGCCCTTCGCGATGTAGAAGCCAAGTCCGGCACTACCTGAATATACAAGAATCAGACCTACCTTAATCATATTGCCTTCTGTTAAGCCGATGGCCTTCAGGATGAAGTAGACGGCTACCATGGACATGAATCCAGGGAACAGTGTCAGTGTCATGGCCATATTCATAAATGGCTTACGCATCTTGAAGCGAAGTCGAGACATACAGTAGGACACAGACAGTGTGAAGAAGGTAGCAATCAAGCATGAGAAGATTGCAACGATAAAGGTATTCATGAACATACGTGGGAAGTTCAATGCGGAGTGATCCGTAAAGAGCTTGACATAGTTTGCAAACGTATATTCCTTCGGGAAGAAGGACTTTACATAAGAGCCCTTCTCAGCTCTAAAACTCATCAGGAAGATCCATACAATTGGAAGGACCCAGATGAAGGATAGCACTGCTAAAAAGATGTGTACCAGAGTATCAACCAGAGTTGCTTTCATACCGCCAACTCGAACGGCCTTTTTCTTAGTCTCCATCACATGAATGCCTCCTCATTCTTATAGGATCCGGAATTCCGGTAGGTTACAAGAGCGATAATAGATAGAACAACGAAGGTCAGGATACCGATAACTGCACCAACATTGAAGTACTGCTGTTCTACCGTCAGCTTAAACAACCAGGTAACCAGCAGATCCGTTTTACCTGCTGTGTTTCCGACTGGTGTGGGGCCACCACCGGTAAGCAGATAAATGACATTGAAGTTGTTGACGTTACCTGTGAAAGCTGTAATGAGATAAGGAGTAGTTACGAAAAGCATGTACGGAAGTGTGATCTTAAAGAAGATCGTGACCGGACCTGCACCATCCACTTTCGCTGCCTCGTATAACTCCGAGGGGATATTCTGTAGGATACCTGTTACCTGAAGCATGGTATATGGAATACCAACCCAGAGGTTAACAACGATAACTGTAACTCTTGCCCATGCCGCATTGGATAGCCAAGGAATTGGGCTTGAGATAATACCTGCATTCTGTAGCATAACATTAACTGCACCGTGATCCTGCAGCATGATGCTGATGATCATTAAGGATACGAACTGTGGTACAGCAACAGATAATACGAAGAAGAATCTCCACATGGACTTCAGACGGGTACGCTTTCTGTTAATCAGCATAGCCAGGATCATACCCATGATGTAGTTCAGGAAAGTTGCGAAGATTGCCCAGACGATGGTCCAGATCAATACTCCCCAGAACTGCTTACCTGTATCAGAACGGAAGTCTAATACTTCAGCGAAAACCTTCAGGCCAACCCAATCGAAGAGGACCTGATGATCACCCTTCTTAGAATAGTTGGTGAAAGCCATGAGAATCATATAGCACAGTGGAATAATATTTAAGAATAAGATTCCAAGGGATGGAAGAAACATCAGTGTGCAGTGGAGATTCTTATCAAAGAGGCTTGCGATATCCTCCTTCAGAGTAGGAATCTCGCGACCCTCTTCCTGATAGGTCTGTAGCTTATATGCATGCTTCAGCTGAAGAGCCCAGAATACGATAAAAGCCAGTGTCAAAAAGATGGTGGCAACGGCATATAATAGGATTAGTACAGAATTATCTCCCTGGGTATACTCATATACACCAGCGGCTTCGTTCCATACCTCGCCCTGTTTCTGGGTTCCCAGACTACCGATCAGTGATAGATTATGGAATCCGCTGTTTACCATGAAGAGGATATATCCCACTTCAATTAAGAGCATGAGGATACCCTTCACCACCTGCTTACGCATGATACAGCCAAATCCGCAGATAATCACTGATAATTTCGTAAAGAGATCACCTTTGGTAAATGCCTTCTTTAACGCATAGGGGTCATCTACTTTGATTTTTTTCTTTCCCATTCCTCTTTCTCCTCTAATTACTTAATTACATTTTTAAAATGTAAACCTTACCTGCACTTTATTGTAAAAGCCATAGGATAACCTTCATCGCAATTGTTATCCTTGGTCTACATTTTCGGGAACGTTATCGAATCTCTTGAAAAAATAAAACCAAGCCCTGCTGCTTGCTCGGTTTTATGATTCCCCCGAAACCTTTCATACAGTGCTTATAGACAGGCACTCTCTCGAGTGCAAGCCGATAAACATTGTACATAAAGGGTTTTTGTATAAAAAAAGGGGTATTACTTTGTGAAAAAGAGGCCGGACGGGTCATAATCCGTCCGACCCTCTGATCAATTACTTTTACTGGAATTAGATTTATGAATTCCAATTACGGAATGCTGCATAGATTCGATTGGTTGAATAAGAATTCGACTACCGATTCTAAGTATAGCTTTCCTGAATTAGTAATTAGTAATTAGTGCTTGTTAGCAAGCTCGTTGAACTTAGCAGTCTGCTCAGATGCGTTTGCGTGAGTTACCTTAGTATCATCTGTAGCAGTGAATGCCTTACCCATTGCTGCAGCTGGATCCCACCAAGAACCCATCTCAGAGAATACAGGCTGGAGAACAGATGCATTGTTGATTGTATCGTTCTGAACCTTAGCTGCTGGGTTAGAAGAAGCATCTACATCTGCAATTGTAGGGATGATAGCTCTCTCATCGAAGTGAGCCTTCTGAGCATCCTTAGATCCAAGGTACAGTGCAAGTGCAACTGCTTCCTTCTGGTTCTTGCAGTTAGGGTTAACACCGATTGCCTTAGATCCTGCGAAAGCCTTCATCTGCTTCTGCTCACCATTGATGGTGATTGTAGGAGCAACAGTTACGCCCAGGTTATCGCCAAGAGCTTCCTTCATGTTTTTGTAATCCCAAGTACCAGAGAAGCAAGCCTTGATATCGCCAGCCTTCATAGCTGCGGTATTATCGTACTTATCAACACCAGAATCAACGAAGTTAGGATTTGCTGCTAGGTCAACCAGGTAATTTGTTACTGGATCAGCCTTCTCAGCAGACAGATCGATACCAGCCTTCTGATCCTGACCATCAGCGCCGAAGAATGTTGTGCCGTTTGCTGCATACATTGCACCGATGTACCAAGAGTTGCTAAGAGGGAAGCCTACCTTACCCTTTTTAAGCATTGTATCCAGATTCTTAACATCATCTTCTGTGAATACTGACTTATCATAGTACATGAACCATGTATTACCTGTGAATGGAACACCGTAAACAGATCCATCATATGTTACTGAGTTAACCATTGCCTCAGAGTTCATGCTCTTGACCTGATCCAGTGTATCGCCGCCAAGTTTAGAAATAGCATTAGCAGCTACCAGGCTAGGAATCTGGTCATTAGCGAACATGTAAACATCAGCAGCCTTAGAAGCATCCTCTGTTACGTTCTTACCAGCATCTCCCTCTGAGCATACTGCATATTTGAACTCAAGCTTCATATCTGGGTTAGCCTTAGCGAATGCCTCGCACTGCTCTTTCAGCCAGTGGCAATCATCATTCTGATCTTCCTGAGGACCCCAAACAGTAAGTGTAACCTTTCCGTTGGATGTGCTCTTCTTTGCACTGCCTGATCCAGACTTTGTTCCACAACCAACCATGGATGTTACCATGAGTGCGGCCATTAAACCTGCAACAACTTTCTTTCTCATAATTTTCCCTTTTCCTTTCTTTCCATAACTATTATGAAAACTGGTTAATTTAACTCCCATTCCCGAATCGCCTCGTTTCTCTTGTTCCACTCCTCTACAGTAGGAAAGAGATATTTGCGAAACTTTCGGAAACTTTCGTTCTTTGACTATAATTTAATCCTTACCGCACATATTTGTCAATATTATTTGAATATTTGGCTTCGTTTCGTCATTTATGACAATTTACTTTTGCTGGCACTATTTTCGCTTTTTTTCGAAAATGTATTGCGAAACCGAATTCTTGTTATTATAATAGCCCTAGATTTGTTTCGAAAGTTTCGTGAAACATATGCATGTGAATCAGATACAGATTTCTTATACGAATGGGAGAAGGTATGGCTACAATCAAAGACATTGCGGATCGCCTCGGGGTGTCCGTCAGCACTGTCTCTAAGGGCCTAAACGGAGCCAAGGATATTAGCGAATCCGTACGACAACAAGTCCTGGATACGGCTGTGGAGATGGGCTATAAGAGCAAGAGACGAAGTAAGGATCATAAGAAGAAACTTTGTCTCTTTATTGAAAATATGGATTTTGAATCCGTTAATCAGTTTGGATATGAAATCATCTTAGGATTTAAACAAGCGGCTTTTAAAGAGAGATACGATATCACCGTTCTTCCAGTAAGCTCCGAGTTCCAGAAGAATGAATCCTACGATACTTATATGCTGAGAAATCACTATAGTGGTTCCTTCATTGTTGGTTTTTCACTTGAAGATCCATGGATGAGTCAGTTCCAGGATACGAAGTTTCCTACTGTCTTATTAGATAATTTCGTTGAGATTAATAAGAATGTTGCCTATATCGGAACAGACTCCGAAGAAGGAATCGATATGGCCTTAGATCATCTCTATAAATTAGGACATCGTAAGATTGCCTTCTTAGACGGCTCTGTAAACTCAATGATTTCAGACCAGAGAATGTCTGCATATCTAAAGAGTATGGCTAATCATGGTCTTACAATTGATCCTGATATGGCTGTATACGGTTATTTCGTTGCTGATGCAGCCAAGTACCATGTACCTGGTTTTATTGACAAGGGAGCCACAGCAATCCTCTGTGGAAATGATTTAATAGCAACAGGCGTCATCGCAGAGTGCATGACATTAGGATATCGAGTGCCTGAGGATATCAGCGTCATTGGCTTTGATGATCTCCCAGTATCACAACACCTGAATCCACCCCTAACTACCGTACGACAGGATCGTCTGGAATTAGGTAAATGTGGTTATTATATCCTGGATAATCTGATGCAGCATGTGTCTCTTAGTAAGAATCTCCTGCGTCCTCAATTAGTTCTTAGAGAATCCACCGCAGAAGCAGTTGAGAGAGAAGTGATTAAACACGAAGAAGAAAAGGATTCTGTAATCAACCAAAATGTTGCTCTTTATGAGCAGACTTCCAAAAAAGCCCTCATTGATTCCATCCAAAAGGGATTAAAGGACTAGTATGTTAAATCCCCTTGAATGACTTAAACATTAAATAGGGCTTGATTGAAGTACAATTAGACTTCATTGATTAAACATAAATTGCATTATTTGGGTAAAAAAAGGACATCCCCATCGGAGATGTCCTTTTCATTTACATTATTCGATCACTCAAAGCTGTAAATCTTAAACAAGTTCAAGAAGTACTTCCAGAGCGCCGTCACCCTTACGCTGACCGATCTTAACGATACGAGTGTATCCACCCTTACGGTCTGCATACTTAGGTGCGATATCATCGAAGAGTAAGTTTGGAACGTTCAGAGACTTAGTCTCAGACTTCTTCTCGCCCTTAACAGTTACAGGGTACAGGAACTTCAGCATCTGACGACGTGCATGAAGACGGGAAGGAAGATCCTTCTTGATTGTCTTCTCAACGGTCTCATACTTAGTTACCTTCTTACCGTCAACGACTTCCTTAACGCGCTTGCCGTCTTTATCCTTAACAGCAACCTTAGCCTGTACGGTAACTTCCTCAAAATTATCCTTCTCGCGGATAGCAAGAGCGATATACTTCTCTGCGATCTTAGCAACTTCCTTAGCCTTAGCCTCAGTTGTAACAATCTTACCATTTACAAGAAGATTCGTTACCTGGTTACGAAGGAGTGCCTTTCTCTGGGAAGAGGTTCTTCCTAACTTTCTATACTTTGCCATAATTTTCCTCCTTTTTATGGGGTGGTTACTACCTCGTGATGCCGAATATGGACTTATTCACATGGCAGATGTCTCTAGCCACCTGAGGACCACAGAACCATACGCATCGGATTTACTGGAACTGCGGCTTCAAGTTTGGCATTAAAACAAATTAATCCTCAGTTGTACGAAGCTTTAAACCCAGCTCATTCAGTTTTGCCAGAACTTCGTCTAAGGACTTCTTACCTAAGTTACGAACCTTCATCATTTCCTCAGGGGACTTATTGCAAAGTTCCTCTACGGTATTGATGCCTGCTCTCTTAAGGCAATTGTAAGAACGAACGGAAAGCTCTAATTCATCAATCGTCATATCAAGAACGATTGTAGGCTTTTCACCGCCCTTATCAACCATTACTTCTGCATTCTTTGCATTATCAGTAAGGTCGATAAACAGATTCAGATGCTCGGACAGAACCTTAGCAGCCAGGCTGACTGCCTCATCTGGTCCAAGTGCCCCGTTTGTATATACATCCAGAGTTAACTTATCAAAATCTGTCTGCTGGCCAACACGGGTGTTTTCAACTTTCAGATTTACACGATCGATTGGTGTGTAAATAGAATCTACAGCGATAACTCCGATTGGAGTATCTTCTGTCTTATTCTTATCAGCTGAAACATATCCGCGGCCACTCTCAATGGTAAGATCCATGTAGAGTTTGCTATCATTTCCACCGTTCAGATGAGCGATTACAAGATCAGGATTAACAATCTCTACATCATCAGACTCAATCTGAATATCAGATGCTTTTACAACACCTTCGCCTTCGAAGTCAATGTATGCCTTCTTTGGCTCATTGTTGCCACTGTTGTCACGGATTGCAAGACTCTTGATATTCAATACGATCTCAGTTACGTCTTCCTTAACACCAGGAATAGAGCTGAACTCGTGAAGAACGCCATCAATCTTGATCTTTGTTACAGCAGTACCAGGAAGGGAAGAAAGCATGATACGACGAAGGGAGTTGCCCAGAGTTGTACCATAGCCTCTTTCCAGAGGTTCTACAACAAAGCGACCATACTTATGGTCATCTGACATTTCTGCGATTTCAATGTTCGGTTTGTTGAAATCTAACACTTGCGATCCTCCTTTGACCTATTAATACAGATTAATTAAGCGAATCTAATTACTTAGAATACAGCTCGACGATAAGCACCTCATTTACAGGAACATCAATCTGCTCTCTGGTAGGAAGATTCTTAACGGTAGCCTTAATGTTCTCTGCATCAACATCAAGCCACTCAGATGTTGCTCTGCCGTTTGTTACTTCAGCAATATCCTTAAATCTCTGAAGAGACTTCTTATTCTCTGCTACTTCAATAACATCACCAGCCTTGCAAAGATAAGATGGGATATTAACCTTCTTACCATTTACAGTGAACATCTTGTGATCTACAAGCTGACGAGCCTCACGACGAGTGCGAGCGAAACCAGCACGGAAAACGATGTTATCCAGACGGCTCTCAAGCATAGTCATCAGGTTTGTACCAGTCTGACCCTTCATGCGGTCAGCCTTCTCATAGTAGTTACGGAAAGGCTTCTCAAGAACGCCATAGATGAACTTAGCCTTCTGCTTTTCCTTTAACTGCAGTCCATACTCAGAAACCTTACGACGGCTGTTCTGAGGATGTCTCTTAGACTTCTTATCGTAACCAAGATAAACAGGATCCATACCGAGGGATCTGCATCTCTTTAAGATAGGTGTTTTATTAACTGCCATTTTATTTATTCCCTCCTAATTAGACTCTTCTACGCTTTGGTGGACGACATCCGTTATGAGGTACAGGTGTAACATCCTGAATTGAAGTTACATTGATTCCATTTGCAGCAAGTGCGCGGATTGCTGCTTCTCTACCTGAACCAGGTCCCTTTACGAAGACATCAACAGTCTTCAGGCCTGAAGGAGCTGCAGCCTTTGCTGCAGTCTCAGCTGCCATCTGTGCAGCGTATGGAGTAGATTTTCTTGAACCCTTGAAGCCAAGGCCACCTGCGGAAGCCCAGGAAATAGCATTACCCTGTGCGTCTGTCAGTGTTACGATCGTGTTATTAAACGATGCCTGAATATGTGCCTGGCCATGTTCAACGTTTTTTCTAACGCGCTTTTTTGTTACTCTTTTTGCAACTTTAGCCATAGTGAAACTAACCTACTTTCTTAGTCTAATTATTTCTTCTTATTTGCAATTGTCTTGCGTGGACCCTTACGAGTACGTGCATTTGTCTTGGTCTTCTGTCCACGAACAGGCAGACCCTTTCTGTGACGGATACCTCTGTAGCAGCCGATCTCAGTCAGTCTCTTAATGTTAAGAGAAACATCTCTTCTAAGATCACCCTCTACCTCGACGCCAAGGTCAGTGATAGTCTCAGCGAGCTTCTTAACTTCGTCGTCTGTAAGGTCCTTAACACGTGTGTCAGGATTAACCCCAGATGCTGCCAGAATCTTATCTGCAGTTGTTCTGCCGATTCCGTAGATATAAGTGAGGCCAATCTCAATTCTTTTTTCTCTTGGTAAATCTACACCTGCGATACGAGCCATGTGTATTTACACCTCCAAATGATCGTTGTGGGGGAGACATTTTCCCCGTCTATAGTACCGAGTTCCCTTTCCGACAGCTCTAGCGCATAGCACTAGCCTGAAATGTGTGCCTTTCAGTTCACTCTAAAATTCCTGCAATAGCAGAAAAGTGGTGTGAGCATCCTCCGGTATGATAAGAATGAACTCACAAACGTATATTATGAACAGCATGACTTGGATTTCATCACACTGCAGCCGCCATAATACACATGCAGCTAAGGGCTAATATTAGAAATTAACCCTGAACCTGCTTGTGCTTAGGGTTCTCACAGATGATTCTGATCTTACCCTTTCTCTTGATAACCTTGCACTTTTCGCACATAGGCTTTACAGAAGATCTTACCTTCATGAGGTCCTCCTTCCTTCAAAAAAGCTTCTGTTAATAGGATTTTCCGAGCTTTGTACGCAAAATAAGCGTCTTCCGACTCGAAAAACGTCCGTTTAACATTATATCTGCGCTGTCAACACTTGTCAACGATTATTTATCTCTCCAAATAATTCTTCCTTTGGTCAAATCATATGGGGACATTTCAATCGTAACTTTATCGCCCGGAAGAATACGAATGTAGTTCATACGAAGCTTACCGCTGATATGTGCCAGAATCTCAAGTCCATTTTCAAGTTTTACCTGGAACATCGCATTTGGCAGTTTCTCCAGAACGGTTCCTTCTACTTCAATGATGTCAGCCTTCGACAACTTTCTTCCTCCTGATTATCAATCTTTTTCTACCAATAATGGAGCAATCTTTGCTACTTCTTCATCAGCATTCTTATCACCAGGAATCTCAACAATGATTCCTAAGTTATTGTAGTATGCGATGAGGGGCTCAGTCTGCTCATGGTAAATGTTCAAACGCTTCTTAACTGTTTCTGCATCGTCATCTGCTCTCTGTGTAAGTTCAGTACCACACTTATCGCAGATGCCTTCAGCCTTCGGTGGAAGGGTAACAAGGTGATATGATGCTCCACACTTCGGGCAAACTCTTCTGCCAGACATACGACTTACAATCTTCTCGTCTGACACAATTACGTTTACTGCGTAATCAATTTGCTGGCCCTTCTTACCAAGGGCATCAGTCAATGCTTCTGCCTGGTTGATTGTTCTCGGGAATCCATCAAGAATGAATCCCTTCTTGCAATCGTCCTGACCGATACGGTCAGTTACAAGATCGCATGTGAGTTCATCCGGAACTAACAAACCCTGGTCCATATAGCTCTTGGCCTTTTTTCCAAGCTCAGTACCGTTTTTGATATTCTCTCTGAAAATATCTCCGGTAGAGATGTGTGGAAGACCAAATCTCTCAGAAAGTCTGGATGCCATTGTACCCTTGCCGGCTCCCGGTGCTCCTAGCATGATAATCTTCATAATATCTCCTTATATACCTTTGGAGACACAGGGAAAATTCCCCTGCATCTCCAAGTTTAACAGGCCACTTTTACTCACTCAAGAATCCCTTATAGTTACGAACCATCATCTGGGATTCAATCTGACGCAATGTCTCAATTACGACACCAACAACAATGATAATTGATGTTCCACCGAAGGAAACATTAGCGTTAAATAATCCATTCAATGCAATTGGTACAACCGATACGATTGTTAATCCGATTGCTCCAATGAAGATTACGTGATTCAGAATGCCGGTCAAGTATTCACTTGTTGGCTTACCTGGGCGAATGCCTGGGATAAAGCCTGCGGAGCGCTTCATGTTATCTGCAATCTCAAGTGGATTAAATGTGATTGAAGTATAAAAATATGCAAATGCAATGATCAGAAGAACATAGAGTACACAACCAAGTGAGTAAATCCAGTTTGAAGTGTCAAACCAGTTGGATTCAGACAAACCTTTTAATACGCCTGCCCAGAAACCTGTTCCCTGACCCTTACCAAGGAATGCACAAATAATTACTGGAGTCTGCATAATCGACTGTGCGAAAATGACTGGCATTACGCCACCAGTATTTACCTTTAATGGAATATTCGTTGAATTTCCACCAACTGTACGTCTTCCCTGTAATTTGTTGGAATACTGAACTGGAATTCTCCGCTCAGCTCCCTGCAGGATAACTACCATGACAACAATGCCAATGATAATTGCTACAATAATTGCTCCAGCGAGAATCATTCTTGCCGGTGTTTTGCCTTTAATGAAAAGACTGTAAAGAGACTCAATGTCCTGTGGCATACGAGAGATAATATTGATGATCAGGACGATGGAAATACCATTTCCAACACCATGATCGGTAATACGCTCACCTAACCACATTAAAATTGTGGATCCCGCTGTTAATACAGCAATCAGGGTAATTACATTCAGGACACCCTTGAAATTCCAGCCAAATGCGTCTAAGTAACCGGATCTTCCGAAACCGATTGCCATTGCTGTTGACTCCATCAAGGAAAGACCAACTGTAATGTATCTTGTGATCTTTGTGATAAATTCACGACCCTTTTCCCCGTCTCTCGCTATCTCTTCTAACTTAGGAAATGCAATTTCCAGAAGCTGAAGGATAATCGATGATGTGATGTAAGGTGTAATGTTCAGAGCAAATATTGACATACGCTCTAAGGAACCACCTGTAATCGCATCAAAGAAATTCAGCGAATTCCCAGCTGAGCCGAAGAGGCTGTCAAAGACACCCTCTTGGATACCCGGAGCCGGAATCTGAGATCCGATTCGGATAACTATCAGCATGAGAAATGTGAATCCAATTCTTCTTCGCAGATCTTTGATCTTAAAAGCATTGCGAAGTGTTGTAAGCATTAGATCACCTCAGCAGAACCGCCTGCTTTTTCAATCTTTTCCTTAGCGGAAGCGCTATAAGCGCTTACCTTAACATTAAGCTTCTTTGTAAGCTCGCCGTTACCAAGAATCTTGATACCGTCGCGTGCATTCTTTACAAGACCCATTTCCTTCAGTGCAGCTGCATCAACAGTAGCACCATCTTCGAAACGATCAAGATCGGAAACATTCAGAGCAACAATAATCTTAGTGTTGCGGTTTTTGAATCCTCTCTTAGGAATACGACGGTATAAAGGCATCTGACCACCTTCGAAACCAGGTCTAGGAGCTCCAGAACGAGCCTTCTGTCCCTTATGACCCTTACCAGCAGTCTTACCATTTCCTGAACCGTGTCCACGGCCTCTTCTGAAGGTGTCGCTATGTACGGAACCCTCAGCAGGAGTTAAATTGGATAAATCCATTATGTGACCTCCTTAAATAACTTATGCGTCGATCTCTTCAACTTTTACCAGATGACGTACACGCTGAATCATTCCGCGTGTTGCTGCATTATCTGGAAGCTCATTAAAGGAATTGATCTTCTTCAGACCAAGAGCCTCTACTGTCTTTCTGTTCTTAGGAACAGCACCGATAGTAGACTTAACAAGCGTAATCTTTAACTTCTTAGCCATTGTAAACCTCCTTAACCAAGAACCTCTTCAACGGACTTACCGCGAAGACGGGCTACTTCTTCAGGAGCCTTCAGGTTAGCCAGAGCTTCGATTGTTGCGAGAACAACGTTCTGCTTGTTAGAAGATCCCAGAGACTTTGTACGGATATTCTGGATTCCAGCAAGGTCACATACCGCACGGGCAGGACCACCAGCGATGACACCAGTACCTTCTGGAGCAGTCTTCAGAAGGATTGTAGCTCCAGTGTGCTTTCCAATAGTATCGTGTGTGATGCTGTGTGCATCGTTCATCTTAACTTCGATGAGGTGCTTCATAGCGTCTTCCTTACCCTTGCGAATAGCTTCAGGAACTTCGGCAGACTTACCAGTACCTACACCAACGTGACCATTGTGATCACCAACAACAACCAGGGCTGCGAAACGCATGTTACGTCCGCCCTTTACAACCTTTGTTACACGCTTGATTGTAACAACCTGGTCATCTAATTCAAACTGACTTGCGTCGATAATAGTACGCTTCATGTATCGATTCCTCCTTAGAATTCCAGACCAGCTTCACGAGCAGCATCAGCGAGTGCTGCAACTTTACCAGCATAAATATAACCAGCTCTGTCAAATACTACAGTCTTAATACCAGCATCCATTGCCTTCTTAGCAATAGCTGTTCCAAGTGCTGTAGCTGCCTCTACTGTGTTTGTGTGCTCAAGGCTGCTCTTAATATCCTTATCAAGTGTGGAAGCGGATACAAGTGTCTTACCTGCTTCATCATCGATAATCTGTGCATACATATTGCTGTTGCTTCTGAAGACAGCGAGACGCGGTCTCTCAGCAGTTCCTGCAAGATGATTTCTTAATCTTCTGTGCTTCTGCTCGCGAACGACAGCTCTAGATTTTTTATTAATCATTCTTTCTCACTCCTTCAATTATTTTTTACCGGTCTTACCAGCAAGACGACGTACATGCTCATCAGCGTAACGGATACCCTTGCCCTTATATGGCTCAGGCTGTCTCTTCTCACGGATGTTAGCAGCGTACTGACCAACTTTTTCCTTATCGATTCCAGAAACGATAATGTTCATACCGTCAACCTTGGACTCAAGGCCTTCTGGATCTTCCATCTCAACCGGATGAGAATAACCGAGATGAAGAGTAAGCTTCTTACCGGACTTCTCTGCACGGTAACCTACACCCTGGATCTCAAGTGTCTTTGTATAACCTTCAGTTACACCAATAACCATGTTATGGATCAGTGTTCTTGTAAGTCCATGAAGGGACTTCATCTTCTTCAGATCATTAGGTCTGGAAACGATGACTTCTGTTCCCTCAACCTTGATCTCCATCTCTGGAGCAAGTGCTCTGGAAAGGGTTCCTTTTGGACCTTTTACAGTCACAAGATTATTTTCTGCAATGTCTACTGTTACACCAGCAGGGATTGCGATTGGCATTCTTCCAATACGTGACATGCCCGTACCTCCTAATTGGTATTGATATCCGGCATTTATTCACATAAAAGCCGGATATGATTTAAATAGAAACTTACGATTGATAAATCTTACCAAACGTATGCAAGAACTTCTCCACCAACGCCAAGCTTACGAGCTTCCTTGTCAGTGATTACACCCTTGTTTGTGGAAAGAATTGCGATTCCCAGTCCACCAAGAACTGAAGGAACTTCATCCTTACCAGCATATACACGAAGACCAGGCTTACTGATCTTCTTGATACCGGAGATGATCTTCTCGTTCTTATTGTCACCATACTTTAAGGTAACACGGATAGCTTCGAAGTTGCCATCTGGAACGATCTCATACTTCTCGATATAACCCTCGTTTACAAGGATATCAGCGATAGACACCTTGATCTTAGATACGGGGATATCTACTGTATCATGCTTTGCAGTGTTTGCATTACGAATTCTTGTAAGCATATCTGCGATTGGATCACTAATATTCATGATTCTTATTTCCTCCTTATCCGACTTACCAAGATGCTTTCTTAACGCCAGGAATCTCACCCTTGTATGCCATCTCACGGAAGCATACACGGCAGATGCCGTACTTCTTCAGCACTGAGTGCGGACGACCGCAGATTCTGCAACGAGTATAAGCTCTGCTGGAGAACTTAGGAGCACGCTGCTGCTTAATCTTCATTGATTTCTTAGCCATTATGATCCTCCTAATTACTTAGCGAAAGGCATTCCGAATAAACGGAGTAACTCACGTGCCTCTTCGTCGGTCTTTGCAGTTGTAACGAAAATAACGTCCATACCTCTTACCTTATCGACCTTATCATATTCGATCTCAGGGAAGATGATCTGCTCTTTAAGACCAAGTGCGTAATTTCCACGTCCATCGAAGGAGTTAGGGTTAACTCCACGGAAGTCACGTACACGAGGAAGTGCTAAGTTTACGAGACGATCAAGGAAATCATACATCTTATCACCACGAAGGGTTGTCTTGCATCCGATTCCCTGTCCTTCACGAATCTTGAAGTTAGCTACGGAATTCCTAGCCTTAGTTACTACTGCATGCTGACCGGTGATGGCTTCCATATCGGCAACTGCTGCATCAAGAAGCTTAGCATTTTCCTTAGCTTCGCCAACACCCATGTTCAGAACGATCTTCTCGATCTTAGGGATTTCCATTACGTTCTTGTAACCGAACTTTTCCTGCATCTTTGCAGCAATTTCGTTCTTATAAGTATCTTTTAATCTACTCACTGAATTGTTCCTCCTTTCCGGTCAGTATTAGTCAATATTCTTACCGGTAGCCTTAGCTACGCGGACTTTCTTATCTCCGTCCATAGTGAAGCCAACACGAGTTGTCTTACCATCTACGAGAAGCATTACGTTAGAAATGTCGATTGCAGCTTCCTGCTCAACGATTCCACCGTTCTGGTTCTGCATAGAAGGCTTTGTGTGCTTCTTAACCATGTGAACGCCTTCAACGACTACGCGATGATTCTTGTGGTCGATGGAGAGTACCTTACCCTCATTGTTCTTATCTGCGCCAGCGATTACACGAACGGTATCGCCTACTTTAATTTTGCTTGCCATCGTGTTCCTCCTTACAGTACTTCTGGAGCAAGGGATACGATCTTCATGAATTTCTTATCACGAAGCTCTCTTGCTACTGGTCCAAAGATACGGGTTCCGGTAGGAGTGCCATCATCCTTGATGATGACTGCAGCGTTCTCGTCGAACTTGATGTAAGAACCATCCTTACGACGAACGCCTCTCTTTGTACGTACGACAACGGCCGTTACGACAGCACCCTTCTTAACAACTCCGCCAGGTGTTGCTTCTTTGACCGAAGCTTTAATGACGTCGCCAATATTTGCATATCTTCTGGTAGATCCGCCAACTACACGGATGCAGAGGAGTTCCTTTGCACCGGTATTGTCGGCTACAGCTAATCTGCTTTCCTGCTGTACCATTATGCAGCCTCCTTAATTAGAATTACTTTGCCTTCTCAACGATTTCAACCAGTCTCCATCTCTTGTCCTTAGACAGAGGTCTAGTCTCCATTACACGAACGGTATCTCCCTCGTGTGCTTCGTTGTTCTCGTCATGAGCCTTGAGCTTGTATGTCTTCTTTACGATCTTGTTGTAAAGAGGATGACGCTCGTTATCACGTACAGCTACGACGATGGTTTTGTCCATTTTATCGCTTACAACGACACCAGTACGTGTCTTTCTAAGATTTCTCTCTTCCACGATTAACTTCCTTTCTAATCGAACAATCGATTAATCTGCCATGCGCTTCTCAGTGATCATGGTCTGAATGCGGGCAATATTTCTCTTTACCTCTTTAATACGGCTGGTGTTGTCCAGCTGATTAGTTGCATTCTGGAATCTCAGGTTGAAGAGTTCCTTCTTAGCATCGGTAAGCTCTACATTAAGTTCGGCCTCAGATTTTGCTCTCAGATCCTGTACATAATTCTTAGTTTTCATTTGCTACACCGCCTTCTACGCTCTCACGTGCAATGATCTTACACTTGCACGGAAGTTTGTGGGATGCGAGACGAAGAGCTTCTTTTGCTACTTCTTCCGGTACTCCGGAGATCTCGAAAAGAACACGTCCCGGCTTAACTACAGCTACCCAGTGATCTACAGGTCCCTTACCTTTACCCATTCGAGTACCAGCAGGCTGTGCTGTTACTGGATGATCAGGGAAGATACGGATCCATACTTTACCACCACGCTTGATGTATCTAGTCAGGGCAACACGGGCTGCTTCGATCTGATTAGACTTGATCCAGCAAGGCTCGGTAGAAACGACACCGAACTCACCCATGGCAATCTTGTTTCCCTTAGTCAGCTTACCTGAAAGGGAACCACGAAACTGCTTTCTATGCTTAACTCTCTTAGGCATTAACATTAGCGGTTACCTCCTTCTCTGTTTTTCTTCTGAGGAAGGACTTCTCCCTTGTAGATGTAAACCTTAACACCTACTTTACCGTATGTGGTATCAGCTTCAGCGAAACCATAATCGATATCAGCACGAAGAGTCTGAAGAGGAATTGTACCCTCGTTGTAAGACTCAGAACGAGCGATATCAGCACCGCCAAGACGACCAGAACATGTTGTCTTAATACCAAGAACGTTATTAGACTTCATTGCACGGCCGATGCAAGACTTCATTGCACGACGGAATGCTGTACGGTTTTCAAGCTGCTGAGCAATGTTCTCAGCTACAAGCTGTGCATCCTCATCTGGACGCTTAACTTCTTTGATGTCGATTACAAGCTTCTTGTCTGTAAGCTTCTGAACTTCTGCCTTGATCTTCTCAATCTCAGCTCCGCCCTTACCGATTACAACACCTGGCTTTGCAGTGTAAACGATAACCTTTACACGGTCAGATGCACGCTCGATATCGATCTTAGATACTCCTGATGCGTAGAGCTTCTTTTTAAGGAAGGTACGAATCTTGTGATCCTCAACCAGGAAATCTGCATATTCTTTTTCAGCGTACCACTTGGAATCCCAATCCTGGATAACGCCGACTCTTAAGCCATGAGGATTGACTTTCTGTCCCATGATATTCCTCCTTTTTACTTCTCATCCAGAACGATAGTGATGTGGCTCATGCGCTTCTCGATACGATAAGCACGACCCTGCGCTCTTGGATGGATTCTCTTCATTGTCGGTCCCTTATTTGCGTAGCACTCTGCTACATAAAGGTTGGATCTGTTCATTCCGTTGTTGTTCTCAGCGTTTGCGATTGCAGAGTTAAGAAGCTTTTCTACTACGGAAGAAGCATATCTTGGATTGTATGTTACGATTGCAAGTGCAGTTTCTACATCCTTGCCACGGATTGCGTCAAGTACGAAGCAAGCCTTCTGTACAGACATTCTAGCGAAAGAAAGCTTCGCTGAAGGTCTGGTATCTTTAATTTCGTTTCTCTCACGCTTAATTTGGGATCTATGTCCTCTAGCCATGATTGAAACCTCCTTTCAGTCCTATTATCTACCTGCTAATGCAGACTTTCTTTCATCGCCGTTTCCGTTGTGACCATGGTATGTTCTGGTCAGAACGAATTCGCCAAGCTTGTGTCCTACCATGTCTTCTGTGATATATACAGGCACGTGCTTTCTTCCGTCATGAACAGCGATGGTAAGTCCAACCATCTGAGGGAAGATTGTGGAGCGACGGGACCATGTCTTGATGACGGTCTTGTCACCGGACTTTACTACTTCATCGACCTTCTTAAGCAGCTTTGCGTCTGCGAAAGGTCCTTTTTTTAATGAACGAGACATGAGGTACCTCCTTATTTAATCGCTCTACCGTTTCTTCTTCTTACAATAAGCTTATTAGACTGCTTCTTGCCCTTTCTTGTCTTCAGGCCAAGTGCAGGCTTACCCCAAGGAGTAGATGGAGCAGGACGTCCAACAGGAGCCTTACCTTCACCACCACCGTGAGGATGGTCATTAGGGTTCATAACAGAACCACGAACTGTAGGTCTCCAACCCATATGTCTCTTACGACCAGCCTTACCGATCTTAACAAGGTTATGATCAGCATTACCGATAGAACCGATAGTAGCGCGGCATGTCAGAGGAACCATACGCATCTCGCCAGAAGGAAGACGAAGTGTTGCATATCCGTTTTCCTTAGCCATTAACTGAGCAGAGTTACCAGCGGAACGAACCAGCTGACCACCCTTACCAGGATAAAGCTCGATGTTGTGGATCTCAGTACCAACAGGGATGTTCTCTAATGGAAGGCAGTTACCTACACGAACTTCTGCATCAGGACCGTTCATAACGGTCATTCCGTCTGTAAGACCAGCAGGAGCAATGATATAAGCCTTAGTGCCATCAGCGTAAGCGAGAAGAGCGATGTTAGCAGTACGGTTTGGATCATACTCGATACCAACAACCTTTGCAGGAATTCCGTCCTTACGTCTCTTGTAATCGATTACTCTGTACTTCTTGGTGTTTCCGCCGCCATGATGACGAACAGTGATTTTACCCTGGTTGTTACGTCCAGAATTCTTCTTCAGCTTCTTAACGAGGGACTTCTCAGGAGTCTTCTTTGTAACTTCTGCGAAATCAGAGCCGCTCATATTTCTTCTGGAAGGCGTATACGGGTTATATGTTTTAATTCCCATTGTATAAATCCTTTCTTACGTTTATTATCGCACTTTCATGTGCATATCTGACTCAATTAGATACCTTCGAAGATCTCGATATCCTTGGAGTCCTCGGTCAGTGTAACAATTGCCTTCTTAGAAGCAGCTGTACGACCGGTAACTGCGCCTCTGCGCTTATTCTTGCCAAGTACATTGATTGTGTTAACAGACTTAACCTTAACGCCGTCGAACATCTTCTCAACAGCTTCCTTGATCATGGTCTTGTTAGCATCCGTGTGTACAAGGAATGTATACTTCTTGTCGCCCATCATGCTCATAGACTTCTCAGTTACAACTGGGGCGATGATGGTATCGTAATACTGAACGTTTGCCATTATGCGTATACCTCCTCAATCTTAGCTACAGCGTCCTTAGTAAGAACTACTGTGTTGTACTTCAGAACGTCATATACGTTCAGAGTGTTTGCAGGAAGGGTCTTAACGTTCTCGATGTTACGTGCAGACATGTAAACATTCTTGTCATTGTCAGCTGTAACGATGAGAGCCTTCTCTACATTGATGTTCTTAAGAACATTTACCATGTTCTTAGTCTTGATTTCGTCGAACTTCAGCTCATCAAGAACAACCAGCTTCTGCTCAGCTACGCGAGAAGTAAGTGCAGACTTAAGAGCTGCTCTCTTCTCCTTCTTGTTCATCTTGATGCTGTAGTCACGTGGAACTGGTGCGAATACCATGCCGCCGCCTGTCCACTGTGGAGCTCTTGTTGAACCCTGTCTTGCATGACCGGTTCCCTTCTGTCTCCAAGGTTTTCTTCCGCCTCCGGAAACTTCAGATCTGGTCTTAGCCTTCTGTGTTCCCTGACGGTTATTTGCAAGCTGAGTCTTTACAGCGAGCTGAACCAGATGCTCATTTACATCAACGCCGAATACTGCGTCGTTCAGTTCGATTGTGCCAACTTCCTTACCTTCCATATTTAATACGGATACGTTTGCCATCGAATGGTCCTCCTTTCCTTACTATCAAGCCTTAACGGTTTCTTTGATTGTTACAAGAGCCTTCTTAGCTCCAGGAACAGCACCGCGGACCAGAAGTAAGTTGTTCTCTGCATCTACACGAACTACCTGAAGATTCTGTACTGTAGCCTGTACAGATCCCATATGTCCAGGCATTCCCTTGCCCTTGAATACACGGCTAGGAGTGGATGTAGAACCGTTAGAACCCTGATGACGATGGAACTTGGAACCGTGAGCCATAGGTCCTCTGTGCTGACCAAATCTCTTGATCGCACTCTCAAAACCATGTCCCTTTGTGATAGCGGTTACATCAACCTTATCACCCTCTGCGAAGATATCAGCCTTGATTTCATCACCAAGCTTGTAGTCACAAGCGTTCTCAAAACGGAACTCGCGAACATACTTCTTTGCAGATACGCCAGCCTTAGCGAAATGTCCCATCTCAGGCTTATTTGCGCCATGTCTGTGTGCAACAGATTTCTTACCCTGTGCATCCTTTGTAACAGCCTTCTCAGTGGTGTCATAGAAACCAACCTGAACTGCTTCATAACCATCGTTGTCGATAGTCTTGATCTGGGTTACAGCACATGGGCCTGCTTCCAGAACTGTTACAGGAACGAGCTCACCATCTTCATTGAAGATCTGAGTCATTCCAAGCTTTCTTGCTAGAATAGCTTTCTTCATTTGAGTATTCCTCCTACTCTACAGCGGAACACAATTTGCTTTGGATTAAATAGGAAGTCCGAAGCGCGTGTTCATTCTAGGTAAACGGGGTTACCTTGTTACCAAATTGGTTGTTTGTAATTCCTGGTGAATTACTTGTTCTTCATCTTGATGTCGATGTAAACACCGGCAGGCATCTCTAATCTAGAAAGTGCCTCAACTGTCTTCTGAGTTGGGGTCAAGATGTCGATCAGTCTCTTATGAGTTCTTCTCTCGAACTGCTCGCGGGAATCCTTGTACTTGTGTACAGCACGAAGAATTGTTACAACTTCCTTCTTAGTAGGAAGTGGAACTGGTCCGCTTACAACTGCACCGTTCTTCTTAACGGTTTCGATGATCTTCTGTGCGGATGCGTCCACCAGTTCGTGATCATAAGCCTTAAGTGTGATTCTCATTACCTGAGTTGCCATAAAAAAAGCCGCCTCCTTATTCGTACTTTTTGTCGTACGACAAGTGGTGACTGTACACTACTCCGTGTGTGTCCTATTTTTTCACACACGCTGGTTTCTACTTCAATAGTAGACCTGAATTGTTACGTACAGTGACTTGTCGCCAGTTTCTCGACTTGACATTCGCTCCACGGAATTACCAGCCATTAAGACTGCAACTTCTCGCTTCATTGCTATCATGTCACAGCACTTGTAACTATACAGCCTTTTTTTCACCTTTGCAAGTTATTTTATTTATTTTTTGTATTTTATTTAATACATTCATTTTTAGCATTTCATACAAGAATGGACCCTTCATTTCTTGCACATCGCCTGTAGACCACCAGTGACTTATCCACTATGAGAAATGTAAACCAACCGTCAGCCTGGTTTACATTTCCACAATCCAGTCCATCGAAAACAATCCACGTCAAATCAAGAATGACCATCTAAAAATAATCCCGGGCAACGCAAGAACAACCATCAAAAAAGAGACTCCAGGCAAATCAAAATAGATTCATCCCGAAATCTCTTCTATAAATAACATTCTCGTATTGAATTCAGTTGCCAGGAAACAGTCCGTGAGATAGATCACATCTTCGCCCCTACTTATTATAGTAGAAACTCGATTGCTTTTTTCAGTCACCCAGGAATCGACCTGCAGCTCCGCATGGGAGAACCAGTCCAGAATCAGATACTGGTAACCCCACCTCATCCGCTTCTATCCTTCCCGGGAACTTCTTCAGTGCTGTGCTAATCATGTAGTGAAGCACTGCTGGCTGAAGTCCTGTGGTGTAGGAATTCACCAGAAAGAACAGGGGCTGATCAGATAGCACCTGAGTGGTTAACTTGATAAAGTCATAGACATTATCCTCTAACTTCCAGATCTCGCCCTTAGGTCCTCTTCCATAAGATGGAGGATCCATAATGATCGCATCGTAGTGATTGCCTCTTCTAATCTCACGCTCTACGAACTTACGGCAATCATCTACCAGCCAGCGAATCGGCGCATCTCCCAGTCCAGAAGACTGTGCATTCTCCTTGGCCCAGTTCACCATCCCCTTTGCTGCATCCACATGGGTTACATGAGCACCTGCCGCAGCTGCTGCCAGTGTTGCACCACCAGTATAAGCGAATAGGTTCAGAACCTTGATCTCTCTCTTAGGATTCTCCGCAAGAGCTTTACTAATCAGCTTAGAGAACCATTCCCAGTTAGCTGCCTGCTCTGGGAAAAGGCCTGTGTGCTTGAAGTGGAATGGCTTCAGATTGAAGGTTAAGTGTCCACATGTATTCAGATCATAGCCAATCTGCCATTCTTCTGGCAGGTCGAAGAATTCCCAATCGCCGCCGCCCTTGGCACTTCTATGATAGTGTGCATTCAGATGCTTCCAGGACTTATTGGTCTTCTCTGTATCCCAGATAACCTGTGGGTCTGGACGAAGTAGAATGTATTTGCCCCAGCGCTCAAGCTTCTCACCCTGTGAGCAATCGATTACTTCATAGTCTTTCCAGCCAGATGCTAGATACATAGTGTGTTCCTTTCTACATGTACTTCTTTCTTCGAAGCACTGCCATGGTAATTACACAGATAATAAATGTGCCCAGGCATATGATTCCAAATCCATGAGGGGTATTGGACAGTGGCATCCATTTTCCAGATACATTCATACCATAGAGACCAGACACGATTGTTGGAATGGACATTACAATGGTAATCGCCGCCAGATACTTCATGACATTATTTAGTCGGTTATTAATCACTGCGGATACCAACTCTCTGGTACCGATGGTGATGTCTCGATAGATCTGTGTCATCTCAATCGCCTGTCGGTTCTCGATCATGACATCCTCTAACAGTTCCTGATCCTCCTCATACTGACGGAGCTTGCCATATCTGGTAAGTCGATCCAGTACGACACCATTGGCTCTCAGTGATGTGGCGAAGTAGACCAGGTTAGACTCTAATTCGTGCAGATCGAAGAGGTCCGCATCCTCAGTGTTCTTCTCGGTCATGTTCTCCTCGATCTCAGTACGCTTCCGATCAATGGAGCGAAGTAAGGTCTGATAGTACATGGCGATATTATATAGAATCTGATAGGTGAATCGCATCTGCTTCTTGGTAGAGAAGGTTCGAACCCGCTGTTCTACAAAAGTCTGTAATACCGTTGTCTCCTCTGAGCAGACGGTAATCAATGCATTATCCGTTAAGATAATACCCAGAGGGATGGTTGTATAGGTGTTACGTCCGTTACGGACCTCATCCGTTGGGATATCCACCAGGATCAGGGTATAATCATCCTCTAGACTAATACGTGAGGATTCTTCGATATCCAGTGCCGCTCTCACATCAACGATATCAATATTATATTCTTCACTAATATCAGCGCATTCATCCATGGTTGGCATGGTAAGCTTAATCCAGCAGCCATTGGTTGGCTTCTCTAATTCTGAGAGAATACGCTGGTCTGTGCGATAAATATTCAGCATATCATCCTCCTCTGAAGTCTAGTCTCCAGACGATTTCTAATTACCCGTAGCTTATTTATGTTAGACTTAGAATACAAATGTGTCAAGCCCTTGGCTCCCTATAGGGAAAAGTCGAAGGGCCTAGGCTTTAGCTTCTGCTTCTCATTCAGGAGGATCGGCAGGAGTTCCCGAGACTGGCTTCCATTCAATAGTGCAATGGCTTGATCGATATTATCTTCATTGAAGAAATGTAGACCAACCAGATCTCCCAGGGTCTCTCCATCATGTATCTCCTCCAGTAGTGACACAATAGAAAGAAGATCCTTTTGGATTCTGCTTCGTATCAGTTCTTCCTGTTCCTGACTTAGATGCTTTCGACTCCTCAGCCGACTTACCGCCATACGAAGCTTTTCTTGAATCCAAGTGCCCTCTAGTATGGACGTATCGTATTCTGTAAAGTCATAGCGATAGCCATTGCGGCCGAAGCCTTCCATAAGTTGGCTCATGAGATAGCCGTGCTCATATGGGAAGTCGATTTGGGTCTCTTTATCATCTACTTCTTCTAGGTAAGCCCTCTTCAAATGGCAGCCGCGAAAGGCATGTTTACCTACATATTGAATACTAAGAGGTAATGAGACCGTCTCTATACTGCTGCCTTGAAACGCCTCTCTTGCAATGCTATCTACCAATGATCCATCCCCTGTTTGGGATAGGGCCTTATTAATAGAAGAAATATCTCCTTGAAAGTCACGGCCTCCATACAGGATACGCCAGTTTCTCTTGTTTTT
>ONIO01000020.1 GCA_900317915.1 uncultured Lachnospiraceae bacterium
GTTCTTTGCTGAATAGTATGTAAAAAAGGAATGTTGCTACAATGAGTCTGCTGAGTAATTCCTTATATAATTCATTCAGAAATCTCTATGAAGGAAAGCGCTAAAGTGACATGATGATATTAGGCCCTGCAATAGCGCTTTGCTTACATGAGAAAGAAAATGATTACAAATAGGAGATGAAGACATGAATATTGTAGAAGTACGTGGTGTCAAAATCGGCGAGGGAACTCCTAAGATTATTGTTCCTATCGTAGGTGTGACCAAGGAAGACATCCTCTCTGCAGCAAAATCCTTCGGCGAAGTGAAGTATGACATCGTTGAGTGGCGTGTTGACTGGTTCGAGGATGTATTTGATTTCGCGAAAGTTGAAGATACAGCGAAAGCTCTCCGTGATGTATTAGGAGATAAGCCAATTCTCTTCACCTTCCGTACCGCTAAAGAGGGTGGCGAGAAGGCAATCGAGCCTGCAGCATATGTAGAATTGAATTCTAAGATCGTAGCAACAGGTCTGGTTGATATGGTTGATGTGGAAGCATTCACAGGTGATGATTATGTGAAGGAAATCATCGAAGCTGCTCACAAGAATAATGTGAAGGTAGTTGCTTCGAACCATGACTTTGGTAAGACTCCTGCGAAGGAGGATCTGGTATACAGACTTCGTAAGATGCAGGACTTAGGAGCTGATATCCCTAAGATTGCAGTAATGCCCCAGAATAAGAAGGATGTATTAACCCTTCTATCTGCAACAGAAGCAATGGCTAATGATTATGCAGATCGTCCAATCATCACCATGTCTATGGCCGGTACTGGACTGATCTCTCGTCTCTGTGGTGAGGTATTTGGATCCGCTGCCACATTCGGAGCAGTTGGCAAGGTATCTGCGCCTGGACAGATGAATGCCAAGGACCTTGGGACCATCCTGACTTTCATTCATGATAGCATCTAATTATATGCCTGGAGCAGAGAAATAATAAACACTTCAACGCTTTCAATAAATAAAGTGTTGAAGTTATATGGTTTCGAATATATAATCGTATCTAGAGGAATGAGACGCAGATGAAATCAAAGGCTGCGTTGAGATGTGATTTAGATACGATTATTTTATTGGAAAAAGATTACAGGAGAAGACAGATGGCTGACAAGAATAAATTAGGGGAGACAAGAGCGAAAATTCGTGAAGTAGATAATCGACTGATTGATGCATTGGCAGATCGAATGGCATTAATTCAGGATGTTATCGCTTATAAGAAGGAAACAGGTATCCCGATCCTTCAGCCAGAGCAGGAAGCAAAACAAACCAAGGAATTAGAGGAGCATCTGGTTAATAATGAATTTGAAGAAGAGATTCTAGATGTATTTAAGTACATCATGAAGAACTCTCGTCGCGTGCAGGCGAAGGCACTCTTTGATTATAATGTATTCCTCATTGGATTTATGGGTGCTGGTAAGTCCACCATTGCGAAGGAGCTTGAGCGTAAGCTTGAGATGACTCGAATTGAGATGGATGAATTAATTGAAGAAAAGCAGGGTATGAAGATTACAGAGATCTTCTCTGAGTATGGTGAGATCTATTTTCGAAATCTAGAATCCAATTGCCTTATTGAATTACAGAAGGTAAAGCAGTGCATTATTTCATGCGGTGGAGGTGTGGTTCTTCGCCCGGATAATGCAGATCATATGAAGAAGAATGGTCGAATTGTATTACTTACAGCAGAGCCTCAGACCATCTTAGATCGTGTGAAGGATAGCGATAGCCGTCCAATCCTTAATAATAATATGAATGTGGAATTCATTGATAATCTGTTAGGGCAGCGTAGAGAGAAGTACCTATCCGTTGCAGATGTCATCGTAGAAACAGATCATAAGTCTACAGATGAAATATGTGATGAAATCATTGCAAAACTTATTGCCTTCGATCGAGAGAAGGAAGCGAAGGGAAAATAATGTGTATAATATTCTTGAAATTAGAGGTATAGAATATTAGAACACACTTAATCCTGAAACCATTCAATAAATTTAGCGATGGCTAGATCCATATGCTTGGGATTGGAGAATGGGTGATCAGCTCCCTCTACCTGGATTAGTTCAATGACATTATCTTCTGAAAATTGAATGGTGGCATCTATTGGAACCATCTGATCAGAAGTTCCCTGAATCATAAGGATAGAATCTGCGAAGTCGATGTAATCGTTCTTAGTTACATCGGCTTCTTTCATTTGGCTTAGGAAGTCTGAACCAATCTTCATCTTTCGATCGAAGCCCATGAGGATCTCTTTCCCCTTATTTAGTTTGCTCCAGTCATCCTCTGACAGGGTGCCAGTTAGAGCATCATACATTTTAATGGCAGGGCAGCGGAGACCGATTCTGTCAAAGGGATTTCCTTTTTTGCTTAGGTAGTCTAATGTGACGAAGGCTCCGAAACTAGAGGAATAATTGTAGATTTTATCTGGGTTTATATTTGCCCTGATATATTGAATCACCAGATCCAGGTAGGTTAGGCATTCTGATAGGTCTAATTTCTTTCTGGCATCTGCACCGTGACAAGGCCAGTCGAAGGTGATGACACCGTAATTCTTATATTTTCCGATGATTCGCTCAGCAAATTTCTCGATGGCGTGATTCTCCTTCACACCGCCGAAACCGTATGTTGCGATTACTACATGGTCGACTGTTTTTAAGTCCTTGCCATAATATAGGAGTGAGCGGATGCTATAGCCGCCCTCATTTATGTCGATATTCTTGTGTGTCATGGTATATCTCTTCTAATTGCTTCAAGCGGTCATCCTGCCCTGTACAAGTGGAGAGGGTCACAACCCGATCATTGGCAGTGACATCCACACCAGTATCCCGAAGGGAGCCTTTCTTTAGACTCTCCAGGAAGGTCCCATACTTCTCATCTCCTAAGTCTCCCTTATAGACCGTGTAGACATCTGCATTTGGGTCGACAACGGAGTAGGCGAAGATCTGATAGCGATAGGCCTTAGTCGGTGTGATCACCTGGAAGTATTGATGATCCTTATAGTAGTCTGGATCATTCTTATATTCCCTTAGAGACCCGAACATACTGCGGTTACGCATATTATGACCGTAAATCAGAGTATGTAGATCTGTGAAGTCCGCTGTATTATCACCCTCTAGGAAGATGGAGCCAGCGATTGCAGAGGAACCATCCAGAGCAGTTCTTAAGTACTTATCATTATCGCCAGAGTACATAATCGGATAACTAATGGTCTCATTATTCTCCATATAGAGCCAGGCGATGGCTTCCTTATTGGTAGCCTGTAGCTGGCTGAAGTCTACAGTGCAGAGCTCATACCATTCAGATGACTTCTGATCGGACTTGGCTTTGGTCTTAGTGACCTTCTTACTTAGATCATCGTAGAGATTATTGGACTTGTTATAGTTGCTGTAGATCTGGTAGAGTCGGACACCAGACACCACGATTGCAGCCACACAGATGGCTGCCAGGATTCGAAAGATCCATTTTTTCTTCTTCATAAATGTAAACCGTCCCTTCGGTTGGTAATCTACCTTTTTATATACAGTCATTGTAGTTAGTTTGTGATGGAATTACAAATAAACATTTGGAAAATGAAGCGATGCAAAATGTGAAATTGATTCCACATGGGAATAACATACGAAAATACACTAGGAAAATACATAAAACTGTATAGAAAAGAATAAAATTTTTATTAAAAGTGACGAGAGTTCTCCATAACCCCTATCAATCTATTACAATAATTGGTATGGTTTCTGATGTAGGTTTATAAATAACAGGAGGACAATATGTCAAAACAGAATAAGACAAGAGGAAAAGGCGGACTACGCCGGAAACTTTTGCTGTCAATTCTTCCTGCCGTTCTAGTTACAATTGTGGTGCTGGTTACCGTAGCAGCAGTTGTCTCTGGGCGCAGAATCAAGACCATGGCAACAGAAGAATTATCTTCGTCTGTAGAGAATCAGCAGGAGTCGATTGAGGCTTGGCTGGATGAGAATCTACAGAACTTCCAGAGTGAGAAGAAGGCAATTGAGAGCCTATCAGCTGATGGTGCAACCATCCAGACCATTTTGGACAGCTTCTATGGTTACAATAAGAATACTGCGGACGGAATCCGTATCGCTACAGCATCTGGACAGATCTATCAGGCAGCAGATACTGAGAATAAGATGACTGGAGATCCAACAGGAACTGAGTGGTATAAGCAGGGCTTAAACAGCATCAATATGAATTATGGCGCAGCCTACACCAACCCTCAGGGTGAACAGGTAATCAGTGCTACAGGTATGCTGAATGATGGAACCGATGAGGTCAAGGTGGCAGCAGCAGATCTGTCTCTGAATAAGATCTCCACCATCGTTAACTCTGGTGTTAAGATGTCTGGCGCATCTGCATTCCTGGTAGATACCAATACAGGAGTTATGCTGGCGAATCCAGACCCTTCTCTGGTTGGACAGAAACTCTCCGAGATCTCTGATAATTCCCTCCTGAGAGGTATCAATGGCTTAGTTCTGAAGCGTAACTATAACTCTACAACCGTAGATAAGAATCTGGTAGCTTTCGCTGAGGTCAAGGGAACAGACTGGGTGCTGATCTCCTACATCCCAACTGCTACCATCTATCAGAGTGTTACACAGATGGTTCTAATCCTGGTTGTAGTAGGTATCATTGCAGCAGCACTGATCACGCTACTGATTAGTCTCATTGTATCTCGTGTCATCGCACCACTGACAGGCATTACCGATAATATCACTGCCATGAGCCAGGGTGACTTCACCATCTCTGTCAATGCAAAGAGTAATGATGAAATCGGTGCAATGGGTAGATCCGTATCTGACTTCGTCGCACGTATGCGTCAGATGCTGTCTTCGATTAATAAGGAATCTGAGAAGCTTCGTGAGCAGTCAGCATCCTCTGATCGTGTATCCAAGGCTATGTTCGATGACTCTAGTGCACAGTCTGAGGCAATGAAGAGCCTAAATGAGACCGTTGATCAGCTGGCAGCAGCTGTTAATGACATCGCAGAGAATGCCACCACACTGGCTATGGTTGTATCAGATACCAGAACCAAGTCAGACGAAGCTGGAGATGCAATGCGTGAGACAGTTAAACTGTCTCGTGATGGTCGTGATGGTATGCAGCGCTTATCTGTTGCCATGACTCAGATCGAAGAGTCTAATAACGCATTGGTAGATTCCATTAACGAAGTTGGTAATGCATCTGAGAAGATTACAGAAATTGTCGGTCTGATTAGCGATATTGCAGAGGAGACCAACCTCTTATCCCTGAATGCAAGTATTGAGGCGGCACGTGCTGGTGAAGCTGGTAAGGGCTTCGCTGTAGTAGCAACTGAGATCGGTAAGCTGGCCAATACATCTTCTGATTCTGCCAATAATATTGCAGGATTAATTGAACAGGTCCGTTTCCTGATCGCTAATGTAGTAAGTCAGGCAGATGCTTCTGCGGAGTCAATTCGTGCCAATACAGAATTGATTAATTCGGCAGTTGCTACCTTCGACTCCATCTTCTCAAATATCCAGAAGTCAGACGAACTGATTCGCGATATGGTGGCTGATGTAGATAAGGTGAATGACGTTGCCTCTAATGTAGCAGCGATTTCAGAAGAGCAGGCTGCATCTTCTACTGAGATCCTGCAGACCTCCCAGGCAATGGTTGAAAAGGCACAGGATATTACAAAGTCCAGCCAGGATGTGGCAGATAACTCCCAGGCTCTGGCAGATACATCCGATAGCCTTACTGATTATGTTAATCAGTTTAAGATTTAAGGAGGTTAGACATGAGTAAGTTTAGAATGAAACAGTGTGCCGTAATGCTCCTGACTGGAATTATGACACTTGGATTATTTTCTGGTTGTGGATCTAAGAAGAGCAGTGGTTCTGGTGCTTCTCAGGCAGTGTCCGGTGTGAAGCTTCTCTACATCGGAACAGATAAAGAGGATGCCTACCGCAAGCTCTTAGTAGACAGTGTGGTAGCAGCTGCTAAGGATGCAGGCTGTGATCTCACTGAGGCTGAGTGCGGTAACAACGTAGAGGAACAGGTTAAGGCTGCAGCCTCTGCTAAAAAGGATGGCTATCAGGCCATCATCTGTCGTCTGACAGATGGAGATACTGCTCCACAGATTGAACTGGCAGCAGCTGGTCTCCCAATCGTCTATGTGAATAGTGAGCCAGTAAGTCGTGCACTTTCTAAGAATAAGTACGTCTATGTGGCATCAGATGAGTCCCAGGCTGGTTCTTATCAGGCTGAGTACGTAGCCAAGAAGCTGAATAAGAAGGAACTGAATATCGTCATCTTAGAGGGTGAGAAGGGCCACTCTGGTGCCATCCAGAGAACCAAGTATGTTAAGAATTATCTGAAGGATAAGGGTATTAAATTCAATGTGGTATTCATGGATTACGCCAACTGGTCTGACACTGAGGCAGAGGCTGCAATGAAGCAGTTCTTCAAGACCAAGCAGTCCTTCGATGCAGTCTTCTGTAATAATGACACCATGGCACTTGGTGCTGTGAAAGCCATGAAGGAAGCTGGATTTGATCCAGCAGAGATTCCAGTTCTCGGTGTGGATGCTACGAAAGATGGTTGCCAGTCCATTAAGGATGGTGACATGCAGTTCACGGTATATCAGAATGCGGATGGTCAGGGAAAGAAGGCGGTTGAGATCGCATCTCTCCTAGGATCTGGTAAGAAGGTGGATTCTGTAAAAGGTGTTACAGCAGATGGTAAGGATGCATGGGTTCCATTCGAACCAGTTGATGCAAGCAATGTGTCCGATTACATGAAGTAACTGCCGCGGTATATGACAATGTAAACCAGGCTATGGACTGGTTTACATTTCTAGAAGAGAAACAGCGTAGAATAGGAAGTATGAAAGAAATCGAAGTTCGAGATGGGATGCGGTTTGCCCACTATACCATCGATGCTGCATATGAAGATTACACGATCCACCGCTATCTAAGAGAGGTACTCCACCTGTCTGAAAGGATTGTAAGGCGAATCAAATATAGAAGAGACGGTTCGGTCTTAGATGGACAGTATGTCTATATGAATGAGCGCGTTCATGCAGGGCAGACGCTCACGATTCGCTTGTCGGATGTAGGAGAATATGATACCAATTCAGAGTCTGTGTGGGAGGCACCAGCAGCTCTACTACCTCCACTGGAGATCCTCTATGAGGATTGTGATCTCATCTTCCTTCGTAAGAAGGATCATGTGGTATGCCATCCTTCGCCAGGACACTATGCAGATACCCTGGCCAATCAGGTGGCCTGGCATCTCGGACTGGCCCGGGGGAAGATCTTTCCCATTGGTCGATTAGACCGTGATACCTCTGGTATCGTATTATTTGCGAAGAATTCTGATGCGGCAGGAATCCTTACGGTGGAGCGTATGGAAGGGGACTATCATAAGGTCTACCGCGCCTGGGTGGATGGAATTGTGGAGGAGGATTCCTTTACTGTGGATAAGCCAATCCGCCAGAGACCAGATGTGTTAATGGTTCGTGAGGTCCATATGGATGGGCAGGAGGCTACCACCCATGCGACTGTGGTGGAGCGTGACTATGAGAGGAATCGTACGCTATTACATGTGACAATTGAGCATGGCAGAACCCACCAGATCCGAGTCCATATGGCTTACGCTGGTCATCCAATCTGCGGGGATGTGCTCTATAACCCGAAGTGCTTTGGCTGGGAAGAGCATCCTCTGCATAAGGACTTATTTAAGGAGGGGAATCCGATCTCTGACTGGGAGCCATTAAAACTAGAGGCCTTCCGAACCAGCTGGTTGTCACCCTATCTAAGAGAACCACAGAAACTGGAATTACAGGAAGAATATAAGTAACCACTTCCATTTTGGGGTGAAGGTGTTATAGTGGTATTGGTTATAGTAATTGTTACTTCAAAGGAGGTGAACAGGATGGACGGCAGTGATGGCGTGAGTCGAAGTCTTAAGCTGGAAGTGAATCCTGTTCGCAGCCTTTTTTCATTTCTATGTGATTGGTAGGATTCTTAATTCAGAACGATTGACAGTTCATGTCCGAGGATAGATCAAAGCTCACGGACGGTTTACATTTCCAGATAAGATTCATAAACACGAATAATTGGTAACGGTGCTGGAGACAGTACCTCTTTTTGTGGTGCAGGAATGAACCTGTAGCAAGAGGACTTGCTATGGGATTGATTGCTGCCCTAGAAGGAAACGTGTGATGAATGAGAAGAGAAATTATGTAGAGGAGATTCTGACTCTGATGAGAGGGAAGAACTCTCCAAAAGTGCTAAAGGATGCAATTAACGAGTATCATGGAAGTGATCTGGCAGATGCTATGACCCGTCTGGACGTGAAGGAACGGCAGAGATTCTACCGGGTACTGTCTAATGAGCATCTGGCGGAGGTGCTGGAGTATACAGAGAATGCGGATGAATTTCTGGAGGAAATGTCTCTGGCTAGAGCAGCTCAGGTCATCGAAAAGATGGAATCCGATGAGGCGGTTGATCTCCTAAAGGAAAGTGATTCGCCGAAAAAGGAAGCCTGGCTGGAACTGATGGATCCAGAGACCAGGAAGAATCTGCAGCATCTGGCTGCATTTGATGAGGACATGGTTGCTAGCCGTATGACCACGAATTATGTGGTGCTGGAGAGTGAGATGACGGTGAAGGAGGCCATGAAGTCTCTGATTGAACAGGCCAAGGAGTGCGACAATGTGTCTGTTCTCTATGTATTGGATTCAGAGGGAATCTACTACGGTGCCATTGACCTAAAAGATATCATTACTTCCGCTGGGGATAGGACCTTAGATGATCTGGTAATGACCTCTTACCCTTATGTCTATGGTGAGGAGAAAATCGAGGACTGCATAGAGACGCTGAAGGATTACTCAGAGGAGTCTATCCCGGTTCTAGATGAAGATAATCACATCCTGGGTGTACTGACAGCGCAGGATGTTACAGAAATCGTTGATGATAGTATGGGCGAAGACTATGCGAAGTTAGGTGGTCTGTCTGCAGAGGAGGACTTAGAAGAGCCACTTCTGGACAGTATCAAAAAGAGACTGCCATGGCTTATGCTGCTTCTGGTCCTGGGGATGGTGGTTTCAAGTGTTGTGGGATTATTTGAAAAAGTAGTGGCACAGCTTACCGTTGTTATGCTCTTCCAGTCTCTGATTCTGGATATGGCGGGTAATGTGGGCACCCAGTCTCTGGCTGTCACGATTCGTGTCCTAATGGATGAGCAGCTAACTGGTAGGGAAAAACTAAAACTCATCTGGAAGGAAGTCCGTGTGGGATCTGCCAATGGAATCGTTCTGGGAATCCTGGCTCTTGCTGGCGTAGGAGTATACCTTATGCTATTTAAGCATCTGGCCCTATTTGCAGCATTTGCAGTCTCTGGATGCATCGGTATCTCTCTGGTGGTTGCTATGCTAATCTCAAGCTTCGTGGGTACAGCAGTTCCCATTTTCTTCAAGCAGGTTGGAGTAGATCCGGCAGCAGCTTCTGGACCACTGATTACCACCATTACAGATATGGTTGGTGTCGTTACCTACTATGGCTTATCCTGGATCCTTCTGATTCAGCTTCTTGGCATGTAGGGAAAGGGGATTAATTCTCCTGTGATATGGAGATCAGAAGCAGCATGAGGAAGATGCATAGGAATCCTAAGAAGTCGAGAATCCATAGAGGATGCCCTTGCCGGGTCCGATGTACTGCACACCCTTGATATAGGATGTGAATGCCAACAGATTCCCAACGGCAACGACAAAAAGGATTCCAAAGATTCCCATGGCATTCGGCACATAGTGAATCTCATATCCCCGACCTAAGATACCGACGAAGATACCGCCGGCTAAAAAGGACCAGGCCTGTAGTACAGTAACGGGATAATCCTTCGTTAGAGAGGGTGCAATCATATTATAGACAGTAACACCTACTGCACTAAGGACACCAAGGATAAGGGCTCTCGGAGAGACAGACAGAGTCTTAGGGTCTCCGTGAGTCACAATGAGATAGACACCAACAAGGGCTAGAATGAGAGATAGAATCTCTGTCCACTTGGGGCGGCGCATCCCTAAGATGCAGCTCATCACAAGAATCATAATGGGGGATAAGTCCTGCATGATGGTTCCAACCCCTGCATTGGAATACTGGATCGTCATGAAGTAGGTGAGCTGGCAAAAGGCTACACCTAGTAGACCATAGCAAGCCAGTAAGAGTAGACTCCTCTTATGCTTTAGGATGTCAAAAAGGGACGCTCTATTCTGAAACAAACGATAGAAGAAGAGGATGACACCGGCCAGAAAAAGTCGGATAGGGGTAAGCCATCTGGCATCCATTCCCTGTACGGTAAATAAATATTGCCCCATGGAACCGGACAGTCCCCAGCACATACCACCCATGGTGGTGAGTAACGCTCCCTTAGCATTCTTGGACATGGTTTACATTCTCCCAAAACTCTAGAAGATGAAGCAGCTTGCTTCATCTATATAACAACAAACAGCGGATCTCGTACTGCCGATGCAGCTACGGGGTCCGCTGTTCATTATACGTACTTTATGATCTGAAATACAATCCCAATTATGCCAGGATGTGAGAACTCCAATCCCATTTACCTACATCCTACGGATTCGATCCAAGGCAGAAACGGTGTCCTCATAGGATCCAAATGCAGTCAGACGGAAGTAGCCCTCACCGCTAGGACCGAATCCTGCGCCAGGGGTTCCAACCACATGAGCCTTGGTAAGGAGATAGTCGAAGAAGTCCCAAGAGGTCATGTCCTCTGGAGTCTTCCACCAGATGTATGGCGCATTGACACCGCCGTAGACTTCATATCCCATATCCAGTAGAGAGTCCTTAATGGTGTGGGCGTTCCTCATATAATAGGCCACCTGTTCTCGAACCTGTCGCTGGCCCTCATCAGAGTAGACGGCTTCTCCTGCTCTCTGAACAATGTAAGGCGCGCCGTTAAACTTGGTCCCATGCCTACGTGCCCACAGATCGTGGAGAGAGACACCGTCCTGGACAATGTCCTTAGGCACAAGGGTGTAACCTAAGCGGACACCTGTGAATCCAGCATTCTTAGAGAAGGAGCGGATCTCAATGGCACAGGAACGGGCGCCGGTACATTCATAGATGGAGTGTGGGACATCCTTTTCTGTGATGTAGGCTTCATAAGCGGCATCATAGATAATAATGCAACCATTTCGATTGGCATAATCCACCCAGTCCTGGAGCTGGTTTACATTTAAGGTAGTACCTGTTGGATTATTGGGGTTGCAGAGATAGATCACGTCCGGGGTACGCTCTGGGAATGCCGGGACGAAGCCATTCTCTCTGGTGCATGGCATGTAGATCACATCAGACCACTTACCAGAGGAAGGGTCGAAGCTACCACAGCGTCCGCCCATAACATTGGAGTCGATGTAGACAGGGTAGACAGGGTCAGTGACGGCAATGGTATTATCCACACTGAAAAGCTCCTGGATATTACCAGAGTCAGACTTGGCACCATCGGAGATGAAGATCTCATCTGAGGACACCTCTGCGTGAAGTGGCTGATAGACTCTCTCCACCAGGCGATCTCTCAGGAAGGCATATCCTAAATCTGGCGCATATCCGTGGAAGGTCTCGGCACATCCCATCTCATCTACAGAATGATGCAGGGCATCAATAACTGCAGGGACCAGAGGCTGTGTCACATCTCCGATACCAAGACGGATGAGATCCACCTCTGGATTGGCTTCCTTATAGGCAGAGACCTTCTTAGCAATCGTGGAGAAGAGGTAGTTACCTGGGAGCTTGGTATAGTTGCTATTGATTTTATACATAATGAATCCTTTCTGGATGGTGATAGCTATGGATGGATAAGTGGCGGCTAGGAAGGGGGATTCGACGAATCCTGAAGGCATCCATCAATCCTCGGGGATATGGATCTCCCCTGAGAATACAGTGACAGCTGGACCGGTCATATAGATGTGATTGTCCGTGGGATCCCAGGTAATCTCTAAGTGTCCGCCCAGGAGTTCCACATCCACGGTTCGTTCGGTCAGACCATTTTGGATGGCAGCAGTCACCACCGCACAGGCTCCGGTTCCACAGGCCATGGTCTCTCCAGAGCCTCGCTCCCACACACGCATTCTTAGATGACTCGAATCCATGACATTCACGAATTCTGTATTGACCCCTTCTGGAAAGGCCTTGTGATGCTCGAAATGTGGACCCAGCTTTTCTAAGTCGAGATCCCTTACATCATTCTTATGATCGAAGATAATAAAGTGGGGATTCCCCATTGAGACTGCAGTGCCAATATAGTCCTGACCCAGGACATGAAGAGGCTGTGAGATGACCTTATCATTAGGGGTGAGAGAGGATGCTTGAAAAGCGGATACATCTACAGGAACATTTCCTGCAATGAGTTCTGGCTCTCCCATATCCACGGTAACCGACTGAATGTGATTGTTCCGATCTGGAGTCATAACCAGTGTCTTAATGCCGGCCAGTGTCTCTACTGTAATGGTGGTGTGATCTGTCATGCCGTGATCATAGACGAACTTTCCTACACAGCGAATGCCATTGCCACACATCTTGCCCTGGGAACCATCCAGATTGAACATGATCATTCGAAAGTCAGCCACATTGCTTTTTGCAATCAGAATGAGACCGTCGGAACCAACGCCAAAATGGCGGTCGCTTACAAAGCGAGCCGCCTCTTCTGGATTTTGAATCATATGCTGTGTCACATCTACGTAGACGTAGTCATTGCCACAGCCCTGCATCTTATCAAATTTCATTTCTATGTATCCTTTCAAGTTGCATTGAAAATAAACGGATGATCCATTTTCGAGATGCCAGATGATCATCTTTACAATGCAGCACTACTTCCCACTATCACCATAGTTGGACAGGACTCTGGCAGATGGATCATGGACATCTCTTAATCCTTCCCAGCTAGTATTTGGCATCCAGAAGTCATCCACCATTTGACTCTGATTTGGATAATACTTTTCAAATATCTCACGATAGAGGAGAGACTCCTTGGTAAAAGGGGTCGCGTGGGTATATGGTTTACATTTCTCTAAGAACTCACCATCGCTGTAGAGAGTCTCGGCGTAGTCTGCTAAGTCATCCTTCAGACTGTGTCCAACAGCATCGGAGAAGGCTGCCTTCTCACGCATCAGGATGTCATAGGGAATCAGGTTGTCGGATTCGAAGGCGTGACGGAGGAGATACTTACCCTTCTGATAAGTATTCAGCTTCTTCTCTGGATCGATGGCCATGACATAGCGGACGAAGTCCAGGTCGCCAAATGGGACACGGGCTTCGAGAGAATGTACGCTGATGCAACGGTCTGCTCGAAGGACATCATACATATGGAGCTCACGGATTCGCTTCTCGGACTCGGCCTGGAAGGCCTCTGCATCTGGAGCAAAGTCGGTGTACTTGTAGCCGAAGAGCTCATCCGAGATCTCTCCAGTCATAAGGACACGGACGTCGGTATGCTCGTGGATCCACTTGCAGCAGAGGTACATGCCGATGGATGCACGAATGGTGGTGATGTCATAGGTGCCTAAGGTGTGGATTACAGGCTCAAGGGCTCTGATGACATCATCCCTTGTAATAATGACTTCGTGATGGTTGGAACCGATGAAGTCAGCTACCTCTCTTGCATACTTTAGATCGATGGCATCCACATCCATACCGATGGCGAAGGTCTCTAAGGGACGCTTGGAGAGCTTGGCAGAGATGCCGCACACCAGGGATGAGTCGAGTCCACCAGACAGGAGGAAGCCGATTGGCGCATCTGCATCCATTCTCTTCTTCACTCCAGTAATGAGGCGGTCGTGGATATTCTGTGCGATGGTATCCATGTCGTCATGGGACACGGCACGGACAGAAGTAGCATCATAGTACAAGATGAATTCGCCGTTTTTATAATAGTGCCCTGGTGGGAATGGACGGATCTCTCCCTGACAGATATGTAATAGTTCCTTTGGCTCAGATGCGAAGGCGATATAGCCATCCTTGTCATAGCCATAGTAGAGTGGACGGATTCCAATGGGATCCCGGGCTGCGATATAGGAATGGCTCTCTCCGTCGTAGATCACCAGAGCGAATTCCGCGTCCAGGCGAGGGAACATATCCACACCTAACTCTCGATACATAGGTAAGAGAATCTCGCAGTCGGATTCGGACTGAAAACGATAGCCGATCCCTGTCAGCCATTCTTTGATTCCTCGGAATCCATAGATCTCACCATTACAGACCACCATATCCTGGTCTCTGGTAAAGGGCTGCATGCCTGATGCAGTCAGCCCCATAATTGCAAGTCGATTGAATCCTAGTAACCCGGCTCCTGTAGACTGGGTTCTAGAATCGTCCGGTCCACGGGAGGTGGTTGTCTGTAGTGCTGTCTTGAATGTGATCTCGTCTGCTTTAGGACTGGTCCAAGCCAGTATTGAGCACATAGCGTACCTCCTTTTGGTTTACATTTATCTAAGTGAAAAGAGCATCTCTTCGTAGGTTGGGTAAGTGAGGTAGTCACTTGGGATCTCAGCCTCTGCTGCATCGACTGCAGTACGAATGGCAACCATGTCAGACAGGATGGTGTCGTGGTAGAGGACAGCCTTCTTCAGAGAATCAGACTCATCCTCAGCAGCCTTGGTATCACATGAGAGCTTCTTCAGTCCAGCACGGATAGAAGCATAATACTTAGAAAGCTCTGCGACTAACTCTGTCTCATAGCTTGTGTCTATGTCAGGGGACAGCTCCTTCTTAGACAGTGCCTCGTCACAGATGGCTGTGGAGTAGGAGAGGATAGAAGGTGTGACGTCCTTCTTAATCATGTCCTGCAGAGTGAGGGACTCGATATGGATGGCCTTAGCATAGTTCTCTAAGTTGATCTCATAACGGGCATGGATCTCAGATGCACTGTAGATGTGGTAGTCCTCTAAGAGCTTGGTATTCTTAGGATCTAAGAAGGCAGGCATTGCATCTGGTACACTCTTCAGGTTATAGAGACCACGGGCAACTGCCTGATCTACCCAATCCTCTGCATATCCATTGCCGTTAAATAGGATCTTCTTATGCTCTTTTAAGAGCTTCTGCAGATGCGCCATAATGGCTGTGGTGAGATCTTCTTTAGGAGTGGACTCCAGAGACTTACGAATCTCACGAAGGGAATCTGCAACAGCTGTATTTAAAATGATTGCTGGGTCTGCAACAGATACGGCAGAGCCTGGCATTCTGAATTCGAACTTATTACCGGTGAAGGCAAATGGTGATGTACGATTTCGATCGGTGGTGTCCTTCATCAGGGTTGGCAGAACCTTCGCACCGATATCCATCAGTGTTCGCTCGGCATCCTCTGGGGTTTCCCCTGCTTCGATTGCATCGAGAATCTTCGCTAACTCATCACCCACGAAGATGGATACAACAGCTGGAGGTGCTTCATTGGCTCCCAGACGGTGATCATTACCTGCAGTTGCTACGGAGGCACGCATGAGATCTGCATACTTATCAACTGCTGCGATGACTGCAACCAGGAATACTAAGAACTGGGTGTTCTCTGCAGGAGTCTTACCTGGTTCTAAGAGATTCTCTCCAGTGTCTGTACCCATGGACCAGTTCACGTGCTTACCAGAACCATTGACACCATCGAATGGCTTCTCGTGAAGGAGGCATGCCATATTGTGGCGGTCTGCTACCTTTTTCATGATTTCCATGGTGAGCTGATTATGATCGACAGCGATATTGGACATCTCAAAGACAGGTGCCAGCTCGTGCTGAGCTGGAGCTACCTCATTATGCTTGGTCTTAGCAGGTACACCAAGTTTCCACAGTTCTTCATCTAAGTCATGCATAAAGGCAGATACCTTTGGCTTCAAGACACCGAAGTAGTGATCCTCCATCTCCTGACCCTTTGGTGCAGGTGCACCTAGAAGCGTACGTCCAGTTAATACCAGATCCTTACGAGACAGGTAGAGGTCCTTATCGATTAAGAAGTATTCCTGCTCGGAACCGATGGTTGTATCAACGCGCTTTACATTTTCCCTACCAAGGAAGTGAAGCATATGGGTTGCTTCGTGATTCAGTACATCCATAGAGCGAAGCAGTGGTGTCTTCTTATCCAGAGATTCGCCTGTGTAGGAGCAGAATGCTGTTGGAATATAGAGAGAACCGTCCTTTACGAATGCGTAGGAGGAAGGATCCCAAGCAGTATATCCACGTGCTTCGAATGTGGCGCGGATGCCGCCGGATGGAAAACTTGATGCATCCGGCTCACCCTTCACCAGCTCCTTTCCGGAGAAATTCATGATGACATTGCCCTTGTCATCTGGATTGATGAAGCTATCATGCTTCTCAGCAGTGAGACCAGTCATGGGCTGGAACCAGTGTGTGAAATGAGTTGCTCCACGCTCCACTGCCCATTCTTTCATGGTAGCAGCGACTGTGTTAGCAACATCCAGATCCAGTGATTTGCCAGTCTCAATGGTTTTTCTGACAGCCTTGTAGGCATCCTTTGGGAGACGCTCCCGCATAACCTTGTCGTTGAAGACCATGCAGCCATACATCTCAGGAATTGTTGTCTGTGTCATAAGAAATCTCCTTTCCTAATTTCCCCGGAATTTGTCGGATAAGCTAAGGCTCATCCGATGCACAAAAAAAGGCACCTTGGACACGAATAACGTATCCAAAGCGCCTTTGCTTTGCCAATAATATGTGGCACAGAGTTGAATCAATCTGTTCTGTGCTTTGATGTGTCGTATTGTAAAACTTGATGCCTTTACTTGTCAATCATTTTTTTGAAAAAATTGTGGAAAAAAGAGGTTTACATTTTGAAGAAATCCGAGTATATTTTATTTCATGTTTTTTCAAAATTATGAAGTAATCCGACCACGAGTAGATGGAGGATCCATTAGAGAAAAATTCATAGCGTTAGATAACTATTTTGGTGATGACAAGGGTGTCGGCAGCAAATAGGGGAAGTACCCCCTAAAAGCTGTCGGCACTTTTTTATGTGGTACAGGGCTGGAAAGGAAGCAGTGCTTATCCAAGGCATCCTTTTCAGGTCGTCCCAATGTCATCCCCATCAAAGGAATCAGAAAGTAGAAAGGAAGCGTAAAATGATCAAGTACGTATTTGTAACCGGAGGAGTTGTATCAGGCCTGGGCAAAGGAATCACAGCTGCATCTCTAGGTCGCCTTCTGAAGGCAAGAGGCTACAAGGTCACTATGCAGAAATTCGATCCATATATCAATGTGGATCCGGGAACCATGAATCCAATCCAGCATGGTGAGGTATTTGTCACAGACGATGGCACCGAGACCGATTTGGACTTAGGTCACTATGAGCGCTTCATTGATGAGTCCCTAGATCATAATGCCAATGTTACCTCTGGTAAGATCTACTGGTCTGTTCTTAATAAGGAGCGTCACGGAGATTACGGCGGAGGCACCGTTCAGGTCATTCCTCATATCACCAATGAGATCAAGTCCCGCTTCTTCCGCTCTCTTGATCCAAAGGAAGACCGCATTGCAATTATCGAGGTAGGCGGTACGGTGGGTGATATCGAGAGTCAGCCCTTCCTGGAAGCCATTCGTCAGTTCCAGCATGATGTAGGCCGTGAGAATGCAATTATGATTCACGTTACCCTGATTCCTTATCTAAGAGTATCTGGGGAGATGAAGACCAAGCCGACCCAGACCTCTGTCAAAAAGTGCCTAGAGATCGGCATCCAGCCAGATATCCTGGTTTGTCGCTCTGAGTATGCGATGCCTCAGGATATGAAGGATAAGATTGCACTCTTCTGTAATGTTCCAAGTAACCGTGTCATCCAGAACTTAGATGCTCCATCCCTCTATGCCGTTCCTCTGATGATGGAGGATGAGCACCTGGCAGATGCGGTTCTAGAGTGTCTCCATATGGAGAACCCTGAGCCAACAGGCCTGGCGGAATGGAGAGAGATGGTGGAGCGTGAGCATAATCCGAAGCGTGAGACAGAGATCGCTATCGTTGGTAAGTACACCGCACTTCATGATGCATATCTCTCTGTGGTAGAGGCATTGGCCCATGGTGGTATTGCAACAGAGACGAAGGTCAATATTCGATGGGTCGACTCTGAGGAGATCGAGGAGAAGGGCTGTGAAGAGATGCTGGCAGGTGTATCTGGAATTCTGGTTCCAGGCGGATTTGGTAACCGTGGCACCGAGGGTATGATCATGGCAGCTTCCTATGCGAGAAAGAATCAGATCCCATACCTGGGTATCTGCTTAGGCATGCAGATGGCAGTGGTAGCATTTGCTCGTGATGTCTTAGGATTCCATGATGCCAACTCTACAGAGTTTGCGCCAGATAGTCTCCATCCAGTCATTGCATTGATGGATGCCCAGAAGGATGTGGAGAATCTAGGCGGAACCATGCGACTGGGTGCATATCCTTGCCGACTGAAGTCAGATTCCCTGTCTGCAAAACTCTATGGCACACTGGATATCTCAGAGCGTCATAGACATAGATACGAATTCAATAATGACTATAGAGATCTCATGAATGCGAAGGGCTTAGAGACAGTCGGCGTATCTCCTGATGACAGAATTGTTGAGATGGTAGAGTACAAGGAGCATCCATTTTATGTAGGAACCCAGGCCCATCCAGAGTTCAAGTCTCGTCCCAATAAGGCGCATCCACTTTTCCGCGGTCTGGTACAGGCAGCAGTGGAGTATGACGCCAGATAGTTTTCGGTAGAAATGTAAGGCGACCTGGAAGCCGGGGTGTAAGGCGATGAGCTTCTAGGAATCGCAGATTTGTATAGAAATGTAAGGCGACCTGGAAGCTGGGACGTAAGACAATAGGCTTCCAGGAATCGCGGATAATAAGGGGAAAACAAGAAAGGAGACAGGCATGTCCAACACAAGAGAAGATATCCTGGAATTAATTGAAGAAGAGGACGTGAAATTCATCCGTCTGCAATTTGCTGATTTCTTCGGCGTACTTCGTAATATTGCAATCACAGAGGGACAGATTGAGAAGGCCTTAGATGGCCACTGTTATATAGATGGCCATCATATTAGAGGAGCTAAGGAACTAGGTCTCCGTCGAATCTATCTGATTCCAGACATAGACTCCTTTGGAATCCTGCCATGGCGTCCACAGCATGGTAAGGTTGGACGCTTCCTATGTGACCTGGCTGATGAAGAGGGAAATCTCATTACAGAGAGTCCACGTTATATCCTTCGAGAGACACTAAAGAGAGCCGCTGAAAAAGGCCTGTCCATTGAGCTGAATCCGGAGTGTGAGTTCTTCTTATTTGACACAGATGAAGAGGGTCTCCCAACAACCAATACCAAGGAGAGTGCTTACTACTTAGATATGGCACCTCTTGATTCTGGTGAGAATGCACGTCGTGATATCATCTATGCCCTTGAGGATCTGGGATTTGAGATGGAGTCCTCACACCATGAGGATGCGCCAGCTCAGCATGCAGTGTCCTTCCAGAAGGCAACTGGTGTGATTATGGCTGATCAGATTTTGACCCTTCGAAATACAGTTCGATCCATTGCCGGCCGTCATGGATTCCATGCAACCTTCATGCCAAAGCCTCGTGCAGACTTCCCAGGCTCAGCCATGGCTCTGAATGCAGCTTGTCAGGATGGATTCCATGATTGGTTCACGGATACTACAGATCCTCACGGACTGAGCGAGACAGGGAAGCAGTTCCTATCTGGCGTCCTGACCCATATGGAGGGTGCCATCGCCATCGCGAATCCCATTGTGAATTCCTATAAGAGAACCAAGGACCGTTTCAGTGACAGCAAGGGAATCTTCTGGTCTAAGGATAACTACAAGGCACCAGTGATTGTGTCTCATAATGAGGCTGGCCGTACCGTAATCGAGTGGGAGATGCCGGATGGAGCCACCAATCCATACCTGAATATTGCATACCTTGTGGCAGCAGGATTAGAGGGCATTGAGAAAAAGTTAGACCTACCGGAAGCAGACAGCTCCGTAGGTCAGATTCCTGAGACATTATGTGATGCTCTGCAAGCCTTCAGCGATGATACCTTTTTTGAAAATCTATACGGCAAGCGTTACACCGAGGTCTACATTTCTGAAAAAATGAAGGAATGGGAGTCCTATGCAAGAGAAGTCACTGACTGGGAAGTAAGGACCTACCTGGCACGAATCTGATGGGAAGGGATAGACGAGAAGCTGGGCTGTTAGCGGATGGTCTGGCGGATGTGTCTGGTTTAGAATAAAAAGAGGTGATGCGAGTGAGTATGATTCTGCTTGCATTTCCTGGGGAGAAGACTTCTAAGAAGATTCGATCGATACTCATGCATAAGGGATTCGACGATGTGCGTATCATGTCATCTGGAGGCGAGGCTCTCCGAGAACTATCGGAGCACTCGGCGGGGCTGATCATCTGTCCGGTAAGGATGAGGGACATGGACTATACCGAATTGATACGGCGAAAGTCCACCCCTTTTTACGAGGTCCTCTTGATGGACTCGGCGAAGAATATTTACGGCCGTAAGGAAGAGGATGTAGTGGCGCTGACAGCCCCCATTAAGTTGACTGATCTCATATCCACGGTAGACATGATGCTGTCGGATGTGGAGTATGCTTATTCCCAGGAAAAGAAGAAAAAGAAAAGAGAAAAGGAGCGGCTTCGGGCTGCTAAAAAACGCTCCCCTGAGGAGCAGATGATACTGGATAATGCCAAGGCCTATCTCATGGAGCGAAATCATTTGTCTGAGGAGGAAGCCTTCCGCTACATTCAGAAGAATTCTATGGATATGGGGCGCTCCATGGTGGAAACTGCCCAGATGATTCTGATGTTTTAGGGGCTAGTCCTCAGATGATGCTGTGGTTTTGCTGGGCGGCTTTGTAGATGGCTGTGTAGGAAGAGAAGCAAAAAAACCGAAAAACGGTTGACACAATCTCCTATGGGGTGTAAACTCACAAAAAATATTGATTCGGACAAAGGCGTCCATGAAAGTGATTCCGCTATAGGCGGAGTTTCCTTCATGGACGCCTTTTTTGCTTGCGATATTGTTGCACTAGGTCTCGGCTGAAAGCGGTTGCCAGTAGGCCTCGGCCGAAAGCAAGCGGCCAGTCCTACCATCAAGCACCAGGAAGAAAGGAAAAAGAAAATGAACAAGGAACTACTCTATAACCAAAGAGAGCACGACGCCTGCGGAATCGGAGCCGTAGTGAATATCGATGGTCGTGTGGATCACCGCACCGTAGATGACGCCCTTCATATTGTTGAGCGCCTGGAGCACCGTGCCGGTAAGGATGCAACAGGTAAGGTTGGTGATGGCGTAGGTATCCTGGTCCAGATCTCTCACCAGTTTTTCTCTAAGGCCATGGCTGCCCAGGGCATCGACTTAGGAGAGGCACGTAGCTACGGTATCGGCATGTTCTTCTTCCCACAGGATCGGGTGAAGAGAAATATGATGCAACGAATGTTTCAGGTGCTGTGTGAGAAGAATGGCCTGGAATTCCTAGGCTGGCGTGATGTACCAACTGTTCCGGGGATCCTTGGACAGGTGGCACTTGATAGCATGCCTTACATTGCCCAGGGATTCGTGAAGAGACCTGAGGAGGTAGAGGAGGGCATCGCCTTCGATCGCATGCTCTATGTGATCCGTAGAGAGTTCGAGCAGAGCTCTGAGGATACCTATATCTGCTCCCTGTCCAGCAGAACCATCGTCTACAAGGGCATGTTCCTGGTTGGCCAGCTCCGAGGATTCTATACGGACCTAGACAATCCAGAGTATCAGTCAGCCATCGGAATCGTCCATTCCCGTTTCTCCACCAACACCACACCAAGCTGGGAGAAGGCACATCCATACCGCCTCATTGCCCACAATGGTGAGATTAATACGATCCGTGGAAATATAGACCGTATGCTAGCTCGTGAGGAAACCATGGAGTCTCCAGTCCTGGAAGATGAGATGGATAAGATCTGTCCAGTGGTGAATCGCAATGGCTCCGACTCAGCAATGCTAGATAATACACTGGAATTCATGTACATGAATGGTATGGAACTGCCTCTGGCGATTATGTGCACCATTCCAGAGCCATGGAAGAAGAATGACTTCATGGATCAGGATCGTAAGGACTTCTACCATTATTATGCAACTATGATGGAGCCATGGGATGGTCCTGCTGCCATCCTTTTCACAGATGGTGACTTAGTAGGTGCATCCCTTGACCGTAATGGTCTCCGTCCATCCCGCTACTATGTAACCGATGATAATCGTCTGATTCTGTCCTCTGAGGTAGGTGTCCTAGACATCCCAGCGGAACACATCGTCGAGAAGTCCCGTCTCATGCCAGGAAGAATCCTGTTAATTGATACGAAGGCGAAGCGCCTGATTCCAGATGAGGAAGTGAAGGAAGCCTATGCTTCTAGAAAGCCATACGGTGAGTGGCTGGATATGAATCTCCTCCATATGGATGAATTGAAGATTCCGAATAAGAAGATCCCAACCTTCGATCAGGATACCCGTGACAAGATGTATAAGGTATTTGGCTACACCTATGAAGAGGTCAATGATGAGATCCTCACCATGGCAAAGACTGCAGCAGAGCCTGTGATGTCCATGGGACATGATGTGCCACTGGCAGTATTGTCTGAGAAGCATCAGCCTTTGTTTAACTACTTTAAGCAGCTTTTTGCACAGGTTACCAATCCTCCGATTGACTCCCTTCGTGAGAGAATCGTAACTGACACCACGGTCTACATTGGTTCCGATGGTAATCTCTTGCAGGAGTCTGGACAAAATGCCCGTGTCCTAGAGGTGGATAATCCAATCCTGGACGGTGTGGATATCATGAAGATCCGTTCCCTGAATCAGCCAGGATTCAAGGCCACCACACTGCCAATTGTCTACTATAAGAATACCTCTCTAGAGCGCGCCCTGGACCAGCTGAATGTGTCTGTAGATCGTGCCTTCGAGCGTGGCTATAACATCATCATCCTGTCTGACAGGGCAATCGATGAGAACCATGTGCCGATTCCATCTCTATTGGCAGTATCCTCCGTGGAGCAGCACCTGGTTGCTACGAGAAAGCGTACCGCAGTGTCTCTCATCCTGGAGAGTGGTGAGCCAAGAGATGTCCATCAGTTTGCAACCCTCTTAGGCTTCGGTGCCCGTGCCATCTATCCATACTTAGCTCAGGAGTGCATCGCCGAGTTAATCGACCTTGGCATCCTGGATAAGGATTACCATACTGCAATCGAGGACTACAATAAGGCGATCCTGACCGGCATTGTAAAGACTGCAGCGAAGATGGGTATCTCCACCCTGCAGTCCTACCAGTCTGCACGAATCTTCGAAGCCATCGGTCTCTCTAAGGAAGTGATTGATAAGTACTTCACCGGAACAGTTAGCCGGATCGGCGGAATCGGCTTGAAGGAAATCGCAGAGGGTGTTACCTTCCGCCATAATCATGCCTTTGATCCAATGGGACTGGCCGAGGACACAACACTGGACTCTGTAGGTTTCCATCGTCTGCGTTCTGGCGCGAATGCAGAGAATCACATGTATCGTCCAGAGACCATTGTGACCCTGCAGCAGGCAGTACGGAATAAGAATTATGATACCTTCAAGGAATACTCCTCCCTGGTGGATGACGATAAGCCCCATACCCTGCGGGGACTCATGGCCTTCCACCCAGTGCAGAAGTCAATTCCAATAGAAGAAGTAGAGCCCATCGAGTCTATTGTGAAGCGCTTCCAGACAGGAGCCATGTCCTTTGGCTCCATCTCTCCAGAGGCCCACACCACACTGGCCAAGGCCATGAATCAGTTAGGTGGCCGCTCCAATACAGGTGAGGGTGGCGAGGACGATAGCCGCTTTGGAACCGATGAGAATTCCCGCGTAAAGCAGGTGGCATCTGGCCGATTTGGAGTCACCGAGGCCTACCTGGTATCCGCAGATGAGATCCAGATCAAGATGGCACAGGGAGCTAAGCCTGGTGAGGGTGGTAACCTGCCTGGTAGAAAGGTAAACCTCACGGTAGCGAAGGCTAGATATTCCACTCCCGGAGTATCTCTGGTATCTCCTCCACCACATCACGATATCTATTCCATCGAAGATCTGGCGGAATTAATCTACGACCTAAAGAATGCCAATCCGAAGGCACGTATTTCCGTGAAGCTGGTTTCTGAGGCAGGTGTTGGAACCATCGCCTGTGGTGTAGCCAAGGCTGGTGCCCAGGTCATCCTGATCTCTGGGTACGATGGAGGAACTGGTGCAGCTCCTTACTCAAGTATCCATCACGCAGGTCTCCCTTGGGAGCTTGGCGTAGCAGAGGCACAGCAGGCACTTATGGAGAATGGTCTCCGTGACAGAGTGGTATTAGAGACAGACTCGAAGCTGATGACAGGTCGGGATGTAGCCATTGCAGCTCTCTTGGGAGCAGAGGAATATGGATTTGCCACAGCACCACTGGTGGCTCTAGGTTGCTCCATGATGCGTGTATGCTCGAAGGACACCTGTCCTCAGGGTATTGCAACCCAGAATCCAGAATTAAGAAAGCGCTTTAAGGGTAAGCCTGAGCATGTCATTAATTACATGTGCTTCGTGGCACAGGAACTCCGTGAGATCATGGCAGCTTTGGGCTTCCATACCGTATCCGAGATGATAGGCCGTACCGACTGCCTGCAGCCGAAGGCACATCAGATTACTCACCGTGCAGAGACCGTGAAGCTGTCCGGTATTTTAGATACCGCCTATGCTGGAGCTAAGGGATCTCACTTTGATCCTAAGAAGGTCTATGATTTTAAACTGCAGGAGACGGTAGATGAGAGTCAGATCATTCCTGAATTCAAGAGAGCATTGAAGACTGGAGAGAAGCATAGCGCAGACTTTACCATTAAGGGAACCGACAGAACCCTTGGAACCATCTTCGGCTCTGAGGTCACCCAGCGTTTTGGGGATAGCCTGGAAGAGGATACCTTCACGATCCATTGTCATGGCGCAGGTGGTCAGTCCTTCGGAGCCTTTCTGCCCAAGGGCGTCACCCTGACACTGGAAGGAGATGCCAATGATGGCGTAGGTAAGGGATTATCTGGTGGTAAGATCGTAGTCACTCCACCAGAAGGAGCAGCCTATCAGGCAGCAGATAATATCATTGTTGGAAATGTAGCCCTCTATGGAGCAACCAGTGGAACAGCATACTTTACCGGTATCGCAGGTGAGAGATTCCTGGTACGTAACTCAGGAGCAACTGCTGTAGCTGAGGGGTGCGGTGACCATGGTCTGGAATATATGACAGGTGGTCGTGCGGTGATCCTTGGACCTACTGGTAAGAACTTAGCTGCAGGCATGTCCGGTGGTATTGCCTATGTCCTAGATATGAATCATGATGTCTATCGTAAACTGAATAAGGATATGGTCTTCATGACAGAAGTCACAGAGAAGTATGACGTGGCAGAGCTTCGTCAGATCATTACAGATTATATGGAAGCCACTCATTCTGTAAGAGCACAGGAGATTATGGATGACTTCGAAAATTACCTGCCATACTTTAAGAAGATTATACCGAATGATTATCACAAGATGATCCTATCCATCTCCCACTTTGAGGAGCAGGGAATCTCCCATGAGAATGCTGTTAAAGAAGCCTTTCAGGCAATGCAAGCCAATGCCTGATGGGATGAAGATCTCTAATGGAAATGTATAGCGTGGTCTAAATTTCCGTGGAAAAGTCCTGTCAAATGCAAGGACAGATGTGGATAAGAAAAAAGATTGTATATATAGGAGAATAATCATGGGAAAACCAACTGGATTTATGGAATATAGCAGAGTGAATAATAGAGACATCCCTCCGATGGAGCGCATGGAGAATTATGACTACTTCCATGAGATGCTGCCGGATGAGGAGCGGATGGAGCAGGCGGCTCGCTGCATGAACTGTGGCGTACCTCTCTGCCAGTCTGGCATGAAGCTTCATGGCATGGTGACGGGGTGTCCCCTTCATAATCTGATCCCTGAGTGGAATGACGGTGTCTACCAGGGGCAGATGTCCTATGCCTACTCCCGCTTGCAGAAGACCAATAGCTTCCCTGAATTTACTGGTCGTGTATGCCCTGCTCTGTGCGAGAAGGCCTGCACTGAGGGGGAGCATGCAGAGGCGGTGACCGTGCATGATAATGAGCTCTTTATCATCGAGACCGCTTTCGAGAAGGGTTACTTGAAGCCTCGCATCCCTGAGGTTCGTAGTGATAAGAAGATAGCTGTCATCGGTGCTGGCCCTGCAGGCCTCGCTGCTGCAGACCGTCTGAATCGCCGTGGACATAATGTCACAGTCTATGAGCGAGAAGATCGTGTAGGTGGTCTCCTAATGTACGGCATTCCCAATATGAAGCTTCCCAAAGAGGTTATCGAGAGACGTAAGGCTCTGATGGAAGAAGAGGGTGTGGTATTTAAGACCGGTGTCAATGTAGGTGTGGATGTGAAGGCCGCCGAGTTGAAGAAGGAGTACGATGCCATCGTCTTAGCCTGCGGCGCGAAACTGCCGCGGTCACTCGTCTTAGCCTGCGGCGCGAAACTGCCGCGGTCACTACCGGCTTGCACTCCAGGTGAGATCGGTGGTGTATATTTCGCAGTGGATTACCTGACCCAGGCCACTCGTAACGTGCTAGATGGTACCGTTACTGGGGGACGTAGTCAGGCAGGAAAATGTAAACCAAGCGGTAATGGAGCCCAGAAGTATGCCTACGGCAAGCATGTGATCATCGTTGGTGGCGGTGATACAGGAAATGACTGCTGCGGAACAGCGATCCGACAGGGCGCAAAAAGTGTC
>ONIO01000050.1 GCA_900317915.1 uncultured Lachnospiraceae bacterium
GAAGTCTTCATCTGTATGGTTTGCTTCCTCATCGCCTAATTCAGCCAGCCTATCCTGCTCAGCAAAACGCTCACGCTGATCAATTGGATCATTCAGCTCGGAGTATGCATTACACATCTCACGACCATAGATATATAACTCGAAACGCTCAACCTTCGAAGGATCAGAAGGCTTCTTCTTAGTCAGTGGGCTGATTTCAACTGGATGATCAATGATGAAGGTAGGTTGAATCAGCTTATCCTCGCAAGTCTCCTCGAAGAAGAGATTCAGGATATCGCCAACCTTATGATGCTCCTCGTATGGGATCTTATGCTCATCAGCAACCTTACGAGCTCTGTCATAGACAGACGACGGAAAGGCTTACCCAGGTCAATCTCTGTTCCCTGGTATGTAATGGTTGTAGTACCACAAACCTTCTCAGCTAAGTAACGGAACATGGACTCAGTGAGTTCCATCATTCCCTCATAATCAGTATATGCCTGATATAATTCCATCAGTGTGAACTCAGGATTATGACGAGTATCTACACCCTCATTACGGAATACACGGCCAATCTCGTATACTCTTTCCATACCGCCGACAATCAGTCTCTTCAGGTACAGTTCAAGAGAGATACGAAGCTTAACATCCTCATCAAGTGAGTTGTAATGTGTCTCGAATGGACGAGCTGCTGCACCACCTGCATTGTGAACAAGCATCGGTGTCTCTACTTCCATGAAGTCACGACCATCTAAGAAGTTACGGATCTCCTTCAGAATCTGTGAACGCTTCACGAATGTATCCTTTACTTCTGGATTCATGATTAAGTCCACATATCTCTGACGATAACGAGTATCTGTATCAGTCAGTCCATGGAACTTCTCAGGCAGAACCTGCAGGCTCTTAGAGAGAAGTGTTAATTCCTTTGCATGTACAGTGATCTCGCCAGTCTTGGTGCGGAAAGCGAATCCGCGAACACCTACGATATCACCCACGTCATACTTCTTAAAGTCAGCATATGCCTCATCACCCAGATCATTTCTGGATACATAGATCTGCATATCACCCTTCAGATCACGGATATTGATGAAGGAAGCCTTACCCATAACACGCTTGAACATAATACGTCCAGCAAGGGATACAATCTTCTCTGCAGGGATCTCAGATAACTCAGGGATAATTGCCTTACCCTCTTCATCTGTTCCAGGAACTACCTCAAGTGCCTCAAAGTTCAGACGGATATCACTGGTGTGATGTGTCTGATCATACTTGGTAATCCGGAATGGATCCTTACCATCTTCCTGTAATTTCGTTAACTTATCACGGCGGATCTTCAGGATCTGGTTCAGATCCTGCTCCTGACCATTATTCTGATTCTTTGCCATTTTCTATCTCCAATTAGCTTAATTCTGCTGGTGTAAAGTTAAGAACCTTGTACTGGATCTCACCGATAGGTGCTTCAACAGTAACCACATCACCAGTCTTAGAACGCATCAGCGCTGCACCCAGAGGGGAGTCGATGGACAGAGTTCCCTCATCGGAATTAGCTTCCAGAGATCCTGTCAGCTTGTAAACCATCTCTTCATTCTCTTCGATGTCGAGAATTGTAACAGTAGATCCCATATTGATAGAATCTGTATCTAACTCAGACAGATCAACGATCTCAGCATTCTTTAAGATCTCCTCGATCTCTGCCATACGGCCAGCCAGTTCAGCCTGCTCATCCTTCGCTGCGTCATACTCTGCGTTCTCAGATAAGTCACCCTGCGCACGGGCTTCCTTAATCTTCTCAGAGTTTTCTTTCATCTTGACGTTTTTAATGTCATAGTACTCATCTTCCAGCATCTTCTTCTTTTCAGCTGTCATGATATTTTTCTTAGCTTCCATGATAAAACCCTTTCCTAAATGTAGACCCTTGCCTTATGTGACTGTATTTATTCAAATTGCTGTCGCAGAAAATACATAATTCAATGAAGTTCCTGCCAAACAAGCGCATAAAAATCCACGCTCGCGATTAAATATTATAGTAGGCTCTCTATCCTATTGTCAAGTTGGAGTCACTTGAACCATAACTATTCTTAAATGGAAAGCTACCTATACATAGAGCCTATATGAGATCTGCTTCTGTGAGATCCACATATTTGGATACCAGATCTACTAGATCCTGATAGGTAGTTACCTGATTGACTGCGCCTCTAAAATGGGAAGCACCTCTATAGCCCTGTGTATACCAGGCTGCATGCTTTCGCATCTCACGCATGGCCATTGCCTCACCCTTATAATCTATGATTCGTCTGGCATGGCGAAGCATCATAGCTACCATCTCATGTACTTCTGGCTTTTCTTCTACTTGGCCAGTTGTAAGGTAGTGTAGCATCTGCTGGAAGATCCAGGGATTACCCTCTGCTCCACGGGCGATCAGGAAGCCGTCACACTTGGTCTCGGTATACATTTTCTCAATATCCTGACCCGTTAAGAGATCTCCATTACCAAGAACAGGGATGGTTTTCACCCGTTCCTTCACGTCTCGAATAATGGACCAGTCTGCTTTGCCAGAATACAGCTGGTCTCTTGTGCGACCATGTACTGCAACTGCTGCCGCTCCTGACTCTTCGGCGATATGGGCGATCTCTGGCGCTGTACGCTCATCTGCCTCGAAGCCCTTTCGGATCTTCACAGTAACCGGCTTCTTAATGGCAGAGGAAACCTTGGATACGATTTGACCAACCAGTTTGGGATTCTTCATGAGGGCAGATCCCTCACCGTTATTTACAACCTTCGGAACTGGGCAGCCCATATTGATATCTAATACATCAAAAGGGAGTTCCTCAATCTGCTTTGCCATCTCTGCCATAATCTCTGGATCAGAGCCGAATAACTGCAGTGATACAGGTCTCTCCTTTGGATCAATGGTTAAGAGTTCCTTGGTGTTTTTATTCTTATATAAAATTGCCTTGGCGCTTACCATCTCGGTACACACCATTCCAGCTCCCATTTCTCTGCATAACAGACGAAATGGCAGGTCACTTACACCTGCCATAGGAGCTAGAATCAGATTATTTTCCAATGTAACATCACCGATTTGTAATGGATGAAGCGCTGGATTCTGTTGATTCATATTAGCGTTCCCACTCCTCTGCTTCGTCCTCAAGGTCGATACCAAACTCACTCAAGTATTCTGGATCAGTTAATCGCTCTGGATCCATGCCCAGTGCGAATACACGGTAGTATGCTTCTAATTTTTCGAACAGGTCACCCTGCTCTCTCTGCAACTGCTTTACCTTCAGTACAGAGCCGATCTCATCATATCCTACGTCTCCCTCATCTGCATCGGTGCGAATCTCAATGCTTCCTGCACCGTTAAATATGAGTTCAATCGTACCACCGATGTCCTCTGTGAAGAGTACACACATAATCTTAAGATCCTGTCGGATATCCTCTGGCAGTGTATCAAAGTCTGGATTCATGTAGAATTTCTTGCTATAACTACTTGCTCCACAGAGCACTACCTGATTCTGATAATTCATTTTATTTCCTTTCTACACATATCCATATACACCACGAACAGATACTTCTCCAGAGTCCACTTTGACGATGGAGTCATCCTTCTTTTGAACTAAGAGATTACCCTGGGCGTCAATTCCTAGGGATGTGCCTTCATATTCTCCCTTCGGATTCAAGACCCGAACGGTCTTATTACGGTTGATGAGACGCTGATTATATTCCTCTAAGAGAAGGGTCAGATCTTCTGTTTCCTTAAACTTCTGATAGAGTCGCAGGAATTCACGCCAAATCTGATGGTCGATTGCCTGCCTGCTTGCCTTGGCGTGGTTTACATTTCCATCCATATCTCTATGGGATGAGGCCTCTAATTCCAGGTCTACTGAGGTTGCGATCTCTCGAATCTCTTCTGGAAACTCTCTCTGATGCACGTTGACGCCGATGCCGATGATGACATAGTCGGCCTGATTATGGGAGGCCTCCATCTCGCACAGGATACCACATACCTTATGCTGACGGATCAGTACGTCATTGGGCCACTTCAGCTGGGTTGGAATCTGGTAGAGTCTCTCAATCGCTGCTGCCACTGCCATTCCTGACAGGATGGTAAGACGTGGGATATTCTGGATATCCAGTTCTGGATAGATCATCATGGATGTCGCCACCGAGTCATGCTCTGGGGACTTCCACTGATGACCGGATCGGCCCTTGCCGGCAGTCTGATGGCCAGCCGAGATTACGGTATAGTTCTCTGGCTTGTTATCACTATGATAGCGTCTCTTTAGTTCTTCATTGGTTGAATCAATCTCATCTAAATAAATGTGAGTTGGCTCTACTTCATCTAACATATTTCTAGTCCTTAATTACTCTGTCTCTTTATCTGCGCCAAGTGTGGCATACATAATGGCCTTAATGGAGTGCATACGATTCTCTGCCTCATCGAATACGATGGAGCGCTCACTTTCGAAGATCTCGTCTGTCACTTCCACTTCCTTCATGCCAAACTTCTCATATACATCTCGGCCCACACCAGTTCCCTGATCATGATAGGCTGGCAGGCAGTGCATGAATACAGCCTCTGGCTTAGCATAGGAGAAGGCTTCCTTATTCACCTGATATGGCTTCAGTGCGTCGATTCTTTCCTTCCACACTTCTACAGGCTCTCCCATGGATACCCATACATCTGTGTAGATGACATCTGCATCCTTACAGCCCTCTGCCACACTGTCTGTCAATGTAATGCTAGCCCCTGTCTCCTTTGCAATTGCTCGGCACTTTTCCACAAGGGCCTGGTCCGGATAATACTTAGGGGATGTGCATGCCACAAAGTCCATGCCTAGCTTTGCGGATACCACCATCAAGGAATTGCCCATATTATAACGAGCATCGCCCATGTATACCAGTTTGATTCCCTTGAGATGGCCGAAGTGCTCCTGGATAGTTAGTGTGTCTGCAATCATCTGGGTTGGATGGAACTCATTGGTTAAACCATTCCATACAGGTACACCAGCATACTTTGCCAATTCTTCCACTATATCCTGACCGAATCCACGGTATTCGATACCATCAAACATTCTGCCAAGCACTCGTGCAGTATCCTTGATGCTTTCTTTTTTACCAATCTGTGATCCACTGGGATCGAGATAAGTGGTTCCCATTCCTAGATCATGGGCTGCCACTTCGAAGGAGCAGCGGGTTCTGGTTGATGTCTTCTCAAAAATCAGCGCTACATTTCGTCCTTCCAACACCTTTTGGCTCTGATGTGCCTTCTTCTCAGCCTTTAGTCGTGCCGACAGATCGATGAGATATTGTATCTCCTCTGGGCTGTAATCCAAAAGCTTGAGAAAGTGTTTGCCAGTTAGATCTACTTTTGCAGTCATAGCATGTCCTCCTGTAATCCTATGTAGAAACCTTAGTTTCTAGTTTTTCTTTTTTCTTCCTTTTTTGTGATTTTACACTATTTTCTTTCGATTTGCGAGATGATAAAAAGCAGACCGTATGTCGCCATACAGCCTGCTTTCATTTCTCATATCTTATTCCGTTTTAGAAGAATACGTGATTACCAATGACGATTCCGCTTCTTCCACTGCGAACAGGACGGAAGGATACACAACCATCAATTGGATCTGATCCGGCTAGTGCCTCCTGAGCAGCCTGGATACAAGATGACTTCAGTCCTCTTGCAATAACACGGTTCAGTTCCGCCTCAGATGTAAACTGTCCTCTCTGGAAGAGAACACCACGTACACTGCTTGGGTATCTACCAGACTTCACACGGTTCATAACCGCTGCACCTACAGCCACCTGACCTGTATAGATCTCATTACCAGCTTCATGCTGGATGATTGCTGCCAGTAGAGTTACATCATCATAAGATGCTGCATCGGATGTGTCTGCATTGCTACTTGAGGAACTATTGGTCGTTGTTTTGCTCTTTGCGGCCTTCTTTGCTGCAGCCTCTGCGGCTTTCTTAGCAGCTTCCTCTTCAGCCTTCTTCTGAGCAGCGATTGCAGCTGCTTCTTCCTGAGCAGTGATACCTGTTCCATAGTTCTTTTGAACTGTTACATAGGAAGCGCTGAGATAGCCATCCTTACCATTCTTAGTTACAGCAACCCATCCATCTACTTGAGGAGCATCTGTACGAACAGTAACAGATTCATTCTGGTAGAGCGTTGTAAGGATTGTTGCAGTCTCATTTGCCTCCTGTCGAAGCTTTAATGCACTCGCATTAACAGTTGCTGTGGTAGCACATACCTGATCAGCAAGAGCCTTCGCTGCATCGCCAGTTACTGCATAGTCTTGAGATACGTATCCAGTCAGGTTACCAGATGTAATCTGATACCAACCATCTTGCGTAGCCACGATATCAGCCACATCACCCTTACGTAACTTGCCGGCGATAACTCCATCTGTGGAAGCAGTCTCACGTACATTAACAGAATCTTCCACATTTGCCATCAACTTATTCGCCCAGTCAGGATAGAGCGCGCTTGTAGCTGTGCTAGTCTCATTAGATGTCGCAACTACCTCAGTGGTAGTCTGCTCAGTACCTGATGAAACTGTTGCAGTCTGCATAGCATGAAGACTTGCGGATACTCCGGCAACTCCGTCCTTCGCAACTACAACACCTGCATTGTCAGCAAGGACTGCATTCTTCTCAGGGAGAAAAACAGCTCCAGCTGTCAGCATCGTGCCAGCTGTCAGAACAGCTGTTGCGCGAAGAATTCTTTGTTTCGTGGTTCCATTCATTTTAATCAAATAGTAACTCCTTGTTACGAAAATCATTTAAATGTTCTTTAAATATTTCGTTTGTTACAGTTTTGTTACAAACCGCATATTATCATCTCGTTTCATTTTTGTCAACTTTTCACATTTTTTATCATCGAATTCGCAATCATTTTACGGATATTTTGGTTGACTTTTCTCCTGTTTAGGCGAAAAATACATAACGGAAAAGCAATAAATCTTCTTATTTATAATAGTATCCATATTTTTTGGATCTGTGAGGAATGTAATCATGAAGAAAATCATCCTAACTGGCGGCGGTACTGCCGGCCATGTTACCCCGAATATTGCACTGCTTCCAGCCTTGAAGGAGGACGGATTCGAGGTGTCTTATATTGGTTCCTACAAGGGAATGGAGAAGCAGTTGATTGAGAGCCAGGGCATCCCATACTACGGTATCTCTTCAGGCAAGCTTCGTCGTTATTTCGATTGGAAGAATTTCACCGATCCTTTCCGCGTTCTTCATGGATATTTCCAGGCGAAGCGTCTTCTGAAAAAGATAAACCCAGATGTCATTTTCTCCAAGGGCGGTTTCGTATCTGTACCAGTTGTTTTGGCAGCAAAAAGGCTACACATTCCTGCCCTCATTCATGAGTCTGATATGACTCCAGGTCTGGCAAATCGCCTGGCTATGAGAGGCGCAACTCAGGTATGCTGTAACTTCCCTGAAACAGTATCTAAGATTGAGGGAAATAAGGGTGTTCTCACTGGTACTCCAATTCGTCAGGAGCTAATGGCTGGAGATGCCACGAAGGGACTTTCCTTCTGTGGCTTCACAGCAGATAAGCCAGTACTGTTAATCATCGGCGGAAGCCAGGGATCTGTATTTATTAATAATGCAGTCCGTGGATCTCTAGATGAGTTATTACAGGAATTCCAGATTATTCATCTGTGTGGTAAGGGGAATTTAGATGAGACTCTTGAGGGTCGCACCGGATATCGCCAGTTTGAATACATTAGTGCAGAGCTTCCAGATCTCTTTGCTGCTGCCTCATTAATTATTTCACGTGCAGGAGCGAATGCCATTTGTGAGTTGTTAGCACTCCGTAAGCCTAATATTCTGATTCCACTGTCACTGAATGCCAGCCGTGGAGACCAGATTCTAAATGCCAATTCCTTTGAAAAGCAGGGATTCTCCAAGGTACTTGAAGAGGAAAGTGTAACTGCTGAATCATTAACAGCCACCGTTCGAGAGGTATATAAGAATCGACAGACCTATATTGATTCCATGAATCAGAATCAGTCCATTGATTCCATTACGAAAATTGTGTCACTACTAAATGACGCAATTAAAGAATAAGAGATGATACATTAGAAAGTAAGGACCAGTTCATCTAGATTTTAGATGAGCTGGTCCATTTTTTACATCTTAAGTAGGTCACATACCTTTTTGATTTCCTCTTCATTCATTCCACAGTGGGAGAATTCTAAGAGATTCTTATTGGTCTGGTTCTCATAACGAGGAATCAGATGAAGGTGGAAATGGAATACAGTCTGACCAGCTACTTCATTATTATTCTGCAGAATATTGAATCCGTCGCAGTGTAAGACCTCTGTCATATGAATTGCAAGTTTCTGAGCCAGTGGGAATAACTTCTTAGCCACTTCCGGGTCCAAGTCATAGATATTCTTGTAGTGCTGCTTTGGAAGAATTAGTGCATGTCCCTTGGATGCAGGATCTGCATCTAGAATCACACGAAAGTCCTCATCCTCATAGATGGTATTGGTAGGAATATCACCATTTGCTAATTTACAAAAAATACAATTCTCGTCCTTCATTCTTAAGCTCCTTTTTATCCAGGCACACTTGGCGCCAGCCTATTTATTCACACGATTCCATTCTTAGGAAAATGGAAAGATTACATCTAACATATTAAGAGTTCTTAAGTTTCCCTTCGCTGTCATATCTCCTACGCCAAAGGCCCTTTGGAAGGTCTCTCTACCAGCAACAATATCATCCATTACCTTAGAGGACATCTTCGCAAGTACATTGACCTCATCCTTTGATTCATATGCGCAGGTGATATCACTTGGTGTGACATGAATATAGAGAGGCTTTTTACGTCCTTCAATCTGGAATAGGTAAGAAGCACTGAAGTCCTTCTGGGGCTTATAGTGTGAGCGGAAGCTTGAGATATACTCTAAGTCCTCCTGGCCCATACCCGTCTCTGGTTCCCCTAAGAGATCACGATACATAGAGGACAGTTCCTCGATATCCATCTTCTGCTGACGCACATAATTATCATCGGATACGAACTGTGATAACTGCTCACTTTCCTGAGGTGTGAGCTGTAGCTGCTGGGAGTGTAGAACCGTCTTCTTCACCGCCATATTACTAGTTGGTAGAGACTTCGACTTCTGGGAGATTGTGCGATACAGAGCCTCCGCCTTCTTCTCAATAATATGAGCGTAATCACTGCTCTCCTGGAAGCTGGTCAGGTCTGTTACATATCCGCACAGGCCGCTGCAGGGAAGTCCACCCAGGATCTCCCAGGCATTTTCCAGTGTCAGCATACCCTCTCTCTCACCATAGGTGGTAGACATAACCACAGGCTGCATGTAGAGAGAACCCATGAGATCCTTATCTCCATAGAGCCAGCAAGCATCTAAGAATTGATTCATGAAGCCGCCGATTCCCAGCCACTCTACAGTTGTAGCCAGGATGACACCATCCACACCCTTCATTGTCTGAGGGAGGGTGGAGATTGCATTCTTGTATTCATAGATATTGTAGCGGTGGATTTCCACGCGAAGCTCTGTCAGAACCTTCTCCATCTTCTCGATGACATAGAGTGTTGGATCATCTAAAACCCCGCGACCGCCATAATAGATATTAATTTTCATAGTTTTCTCCGTTTAGAATACGGGTCTTTCATGTTCTATAATACTGCTTTCAGTATAAATTTTTATCCCTAGAAAATCAATTTATAGTATCGTCAGAATCAAAATCCACCCCTGGGTCATAGATGAAGTCCTCTGGCTTCGCTTTACGGTCCGACCGCACCTTCCCCCGGTACTTATCCATAGCTTTTTTTGTCACTTCTCTAAATGTAGACCAGGCTCTACTTTTCAGTTCATCAGCCAAGTCCTTGGGTTGCAGTTGTCTTAGCGAAGAAAGTTTTCCTTTTCCATTCTTCTCTCCAACTTCCTGTGGAAGGTCCTCCGTCACAGAATCTGTCTGGAAGATCATCTCCTCCTGGAATCCATCTATGCCAGATGGATTTAGTTCCTGGGGAATCATGCCATCCACATCACTTACATAGGCCACTAGTTCTTCTAGGGGAGCGTTGGCTTCCTTTGCCATGCGGTACAATTCATAACACTTTTCCATTACGCCTTTATTGGTATGGTCCACCACCGTTAGGAAGTATTCGAATAGCTCTTGGATTCCTCCCATGAGATCTGTTGATCCCTTTACCCCATAGGTAAATAACATCTCAAACTGCTTTCCCTTTCGGATATAGATGGTATCTTTGGTCAGTAAAAGGTGCTCTTGCTTTAAGAGATATTGATTGGATTCCTTCATAGAAAGACTGAGATTCACCATAATTTGATAGAGGCTTTGCTCACTTAGTCCCTCTTCACTTATGTATTCCCCTAGAGATTTCATTCCTGTAATGTCATACCAGTATTGATCTTCTCCGTTATGAGAGACCTTATAGAATCTTAGAAGGGATGGGATTCGATTCCTTGTTAGCATCTCCTCTTCGTATTCTTCGATTCCACCATCCTCTAGGCCTTGCAGGATCATAAAACTGTGGTCTATATTTCTCTGATATATAATCTCCACGACTACACCTCTCTAATTCGTCCCGTCCTGATCAAAAATTGTCTCGAATGCCTCCTTACCAAATTGCACCTTACGGAAACGGTCTACTGCGTCTATCTCTGCCATCCTAGAATCTGCCCTCTTTAGAGCAGCGTGATAATTATGATAACCCAGAAGGATTCCACTGGCTGTGATCATCATGCAAATAGAAAATACAAGGGTTGCTTCCACGGTGTAAGAGGCCTTAAAGCTTTGACCGCCTTGCTTCTTCATGGCTTCTCGCAGCGATGTACTCAGGATTCTCATAGTATGCCCGCCCCCTTCATGGCTAGCCCTATCACGTAGCAGATCAGCACAAAGGGGATAAATGGGATGCGATCGTCTCGATGCAAGCGTCCCATAGCGCACATTATCATTGCATAGATACCCATTAAGAGGGATGCACTCCATAGAAGCATAAGGTTCTCCCAGAATCCTAGGAAGATTCCAGTCACCAAAAAGAGTACGCCGTCCCCTTTTCCGATTTGCTCCCTTGAGAAGTAACTAATACCCAAGAGGACCAGGCCAATGCTTAATCCACCAAGGATATTCCAGATATCAATTCTCTGAAAAATCAGGTGCAGCACTAGTCCCAGAATTCCGAATAGTAAAATGAATTGTTTTCGGATCTCTTTTGTCTTTACATCTTCTACACTTAGGACTCCAAGCATCCCAAGCATGCTTACCATTTCCATATTTCACTCACTTTCCGCACTTACTACATGCATGATAGCCCTGTGCCTCTGCATCTTCTTTGCTACTTTGCTTAATTGTTCGTTTGATTGCCAGGCAGTCCTTCTTCTTGTGATAGCGATTGCCATAGGATGCTATGTAATAGTTACTGCCCTTGGTTGACTTGCAGAATGGGCATGGGTAGTACTTGCTTCCATCATTTGATCGTGCACTGTCTAACTGGCTTTTACTTACAGACTCAACCGTCACCGTCAGAAAACTACAGAACTTGGTACTGTGATAGGCCTCCCCTTCGGGGGTAATGTAGACCACGCCGTCACTATTCTCCTCTTCCATAGAGGGATTCCATCCCACCCATCGCCGTGATACTGCCTCCTGATGCATGAACATTCCCTTGGTTTGAAATATAGGAATCGGGAATTTTACGTAATAGTCCACCACCAGATGGATGTTGGTATCTGTCACTTCTGTGGATAGAAAATTCATCCCCAGGGCTCCTCCGAAGACATTCTCCATCGGCGCCTTTTTCTTATGAAGCTTCGCCTGGCATAGGGCAATTGCTGCTGCCTTACCTGCTGCACTTCCTTTTGGTTTCTTAGATTCCGTCGTTTCTTCCGAGGCTACTTTTTCCGTTGACGATTCTGCTTCTTGTGACTCAAATTCCTTTAAAAGAATACTTTCCCCATATAGAGACATATCTCTTGCAGTTTCATTCAGGGATTCTCCAACAATATGCTGAAGGGTAAGTAGGCGAAAGAGAAAGATTACTAGTAGCATCAAGCATAGAGTCAATGGAAATACTATGGATGCTTCCACGGTATAGGACCCCTGCATGGAGGTGCATCTGGGTGTCTCCTCTGGATCATTGAGATTTACACCGGTGTTAGGATTTCCGGCATTCATAAGAAGAGAGATTTGTAAATTCTTGTTAATGGTTACTTTATTTTTTTGAGATATGTGGGCAAATTTGATGAATCCATTTTTCTGAAGAGACACCCAGATACACCTCCTTTCTTTTATAGATACGACATGGATCGTTCTCTTTTGTACTTATATAAGTCATCCACCACAATTGGAATCTCCGGTACAAATGTAAAAAATAGTGGTGATGCTTCGTATTGGTAGGTTAGATCGCAGCGATACATCAAATGATCCATTTGAATCTTGTCATAGCCATCCTTCATACAGATTTGATTCTCTATGAGATCCATGGAGCGATAGGCGAGATTCTTTTGGCTGGTCAGAGTCAAAAACAACCTGAGATACATCTCATAATTCATGCCATCCTTACAGGACTTCGCCTTGGTATGTACATCTAAACAGGAGGGCAGATTTCGAAGTGTACTTGTCCATTCTGATTCCTTTTTCAGAATGGGAATTTTATCCCCTGCCAGGAGAGCTCTTACGTCCAATACGCTTTCGATAAAAGCCCATGCCCCGATGATTCCAAGCTTTACACCTTTGATGATTACAGGATTCAGTGTTGCGCCAGCCAGTGCTGTTGCAAAGGCTTGGGCCTCTGCCATCTTTCCCTTATCCTTCATTAGAACCAGTAGATTCTGTACTTCTCGAAAGGCTAGAATTCGACCTAGAACCCCCTCTAGATTTGCCTTATCTGTTTCCTTTCCACAGATGATGTATTCTGCTTCATAGGTCAGACCATCTCCTGTGGCTCCTTGTACATAATTATTGAAGTGTTCAAAGACATATTGCTGGAAGAGGATCTTATCTAGCACCGATACCTGGTCAGATTCCTTGCCAGATCCTGTCGCTAACTTTCGGTGAGAGACCAGATGATCTGTCTCCATCTCTCCACCAGACAGTTCATCCTCCGATGGAATTACCAGTGCCAGAACTCCCTTGTCCTTGGCCTTTGCAGTATCCAGCGGATTCTCTGTACCTTTCCAGTAGTCCGATTTGGTTTTCTCTTCTCCTACCGCTTCCTTTAGCTCTTCTTCGTCTAAGAGGTCATTCTCATGGGCCTTCTTCGATGCCGCTGCCTTCTTATCCTTTTCACTTTGCTTCTTTTTTTCGTCTACAGAACTGCCTTCTTCTTTTTTACTTTCCTTCTTCGCGTCTTCTAGGGCCTTTTTTCCGCCTGTGATCATTTCATCTGCCTCTCCCTCTTTTGCAAGTGCCGCTTCACCCTGCTTTAGTTCTTCCAGGCGGTCGTCAATGAATCCGGTTACGATCTCAGTCTTTGCTTTTTCTGCTGCCTGTCGGATGAATCCTGCCCCATTATCATCGGTTAACCTTTTATCATTCGAGATCTGACAGAGCTCCGTACGAAGCCGAAGCATATTTACACCCTTTGATGACAAGGGATTCCCATTTTGATCTCCGGTAGCCACTCCATAGTTTTCCAGATAGGCGTTCCCGTCGCCGTCACTTCCCCCAGTGACATCCACTCCCAGAATCCCATAGTCCTCCCACAGGACATCCAGATAGCGAGAGTATATACTGTCCGTCACCGTCTCAGTGATTCGATCCGCACTTCGATTCAGTGCCAGAATCCGCACACTTTCCGCCATCGTGAAGAAGAGGGAGAGGAGAGACATGAGGGTCATGGCAAAGAATACCGTGGTACTCCCCTTCAGCCCAGCTCCCCTGCCACCAGCTGTCATCATACAGATCCAGCTTTGTCATTAATGGTTTCAAAGAGAGATTCCACAAGGGTATTCAGCTGTTCCTTGAAGATTAGAACCAGTCCGATGATTAC
>ONIO01000088.1 GCA_900317915.1 uncultured Lachnospiraceae bacterium
TTGGCCGGTAGGATCAAGGATATGGCCCCACGGGTCCCTGTTACTGCAGCTACAAGCATAGAAGAAGGGATCCAACATGTACTTCTGACTGCCGATTCATCGGACATCATCTGCATCATGGGATCCCTCTACTATGTAGGTTATGCTAGAGCTTTATTACAAAAGTAGTGTATTCACATATACACCATTTTACAGTTACTTACTGGTAATCCATAACAATGAACATGGGCTTAATCGCCACGATTTCATCATATTCCTTCTGGGTTACCTGCTTGGTATGGTCGAGGGCCTTCAGCTCCTTAGACATAATCTGATAGGCGCCTTCAATGTCCTTGGCTTTCCCCTCTCGGATCACACGAATCATGCGATCTATGACCACAGGATGAGCGTACTGAGCTGGTAATGGAAAGTCGCCTGGGGCGCTGTATGTCTGACTGCTTTTTCTCCCCCCATTTCCCACGGTCCTTACACGATACTTTCTTATATAGTCTCTGGCAAGACGCACTGCCTCTTCCCAATCCTTCTGGACACTCCGACGATTGTGATGCATGGTAGGAAGGATTCCTGCCGCTGCAGTAGAGAAGATAAAAGCAAATCCAAAAAGTACGGCATAGCTAGCCCAGCTACGATTCCCTAGAATAATATTATAAATACCAAGAATAATCGCACCTGCCCCTAGACCTGCAATACATAAAGCGGCAAGTAAGTTCGACTTACGAATACCATCTACAGAACGCTTCTGCTTAGCTGCATAGGTAAGGGTTCTGCCTATTTCTGGATTCTTCTCCAGATATTCCTTGGCCTCTTCAAGCCTTGCGATAGACTCCTTGGCTTCCTCTGACAGGTTCTTAATATATCTCGCTTCTTCTTCTCTTCTGGCCTCTTCTAGTTTCTTTTCTGCAGCCTCCGAATGAATTGGTATCTCTGGATGACTTTTTTGAACCATATCGATAAATTGATCTACTTGATCCTCAAATTTGAAGTTACACTGCTTTACGCTTCCGCCCTTCATTTCCACAACCAGATATGCCATGGATGAAAAAATTCCCCGGCCAGAGTATCCTCCCTTAGACATAGCCACTCTCTTATATATCCGAGATACATCCTCCCAGGTGACATAGAATCTCCTGTCGATAAAAAAGGAATTTAGATAGATAGCCTTCTGACCAAATCCGCAGGGGCCAATACGCTTGCATCCTCTCTTATCCATTTTTAGTTCATCTCTTGTCAGATCATGCTGACCGATTCTAGTAGGCGTTAACATAATAAGTCTCCTCAAATGAAGTCATTAAGCTTTTACTGCTTTATTCTTTGCGCGCATAAAAAGTGCCAGGAACAGAAGGATAAAGGCGATACCTGCTGGATATGCTATGGCTATATTATTTTGTAGTGGCTTAATCATGCCTAAGCACTCTGGTGCCATCATAAAGTAAGTGGAGGATACACCTGTCATAAACATAGCAGGTACAACAGCAATCCAGTAATTCTTCTTTTCCTTAGCCAGATACATAGCTGCAGACCACAGCACAATCATAGCCAGGGTCTGGTTGGTCCAGGAGAAGTATCTCCATACAACCTGATAGGACAGGAATCCTAACGTATTACCAAATCCAAGGATTGCACCAATGCCCAGCACTGGTACACAGAGTTCTAATCTCTTAGTCCATTTATCCTGATTGATACCAAACCAGTCTGCAATCGTCAATCTAGCAGAACGGAAGGCTGTATCACCAGATGTAATCGGGCATGCAATAACACCTAGCATTGCAAGTACTACGCCAATAGGTCCCATAGTCTTTACACATACATCATAGATGGCTGCAGGCTGACCAGCAGCAAGTGCTGTACTTAATCCTGTATTCAATCCATTTGTGACTTCATAAATCGAGCAGCCAGCAGCAGCCCAAACCAGTGCAATGACACCCTCTGCTACCATGGCACCATAGAATACAAAGTGTCCCTGGCGCTCACTCTTTAAGCAACGTGCCATCATAGGCGACTGTGTAGAATGGAATCCAGAACAAGCACCACATGCTACTGTGATAAACATGAAGGACCAGACTGGTGTTCCATTTGGATGCATGTTATAGAAATGGGTAAAGAGTTCAGGCGTATGGTAGCCATTAAGTGGTAATCCAATAGCCACACCAATAGCCATAATAATTAGGCAGATACCAAAGACTGGATAGAACTTACCAATAACCTTATCAATAGAAATAAAGGTTGCGATGAAGTAATAGAGAAGTACAATTGCAAGCCAGGTAGTTGCAGTTGCAAATGGTCCGCTGACTCCCTTTTCTTTCATCAGCTCAACCAAGAGACCTGCAGGTCCAACTGCGAACACAGTACCAACCATGATCAGTAGAACGACAGCAAAGACACGCATGACATTCTTCATAAACCCACCTAGGTAGATTCCTGTAACCTCCGAAATGGACATACCATTATTTCTCTCAGAAAGCATTCCGGAGAAGTAATCATGTACACCACCGCAGAAGATGGTACCAAAGGTAATCCACAGGAATACGATTGGTCCCCAAAGAGCACCCTGCATAGCACCAAAGATTGGTCCTAAGCCCGCAATATTTAGAAGCTGTACAAGGAACAGTTTCCATTGCGGCAACACTACGTAGTCGACACCATCGTTAATTTTAACGGCTGGCGTCTCCCTATCATCTGGGGCTAGAACATTATCTACGAATTTACCGTAGGTAAAGTAGCCGACGATAAGGACAATCAAACAGACTATAAAGCTTATCATAAATTCACCCCCAAGTTTTTACTAGTAGAACCATCGTTCCACACACCTATTACACTTCTATCATAGGCTTTTACATATTTAATGAAAGCCTCAATATTTAACGAAACTAGCTTCCTGTTTTTATTCAATTTTTTGAACGAATCCTATTGATTTTTGGAAACCTGTTTCCCCAAGCAACTGTTTCGGCAAAAAATAAACCGAGATGGAAATCCCATCTCGGTCTATCTTTTCAATCCATCGCTATACGACGGATCAATCAACTTAAATCATAAAACGATCTAAGTTAGAATTAATTACTTCAACTGCATCTGCTACGGAGTTTGCAGCCTTTGCTACATGATCACTGGACTCAGCAACTCCACGTGCAGCCTCTGTTACGATATCTACTGTAGAGGAGATCTCCTGAGTAGATGCGGACTGCTCTTCGGAAATGGCCGCCATGTTATTCGCAACATCATTCACAGTGTTCATCTTCTCAGCCATTTCATTCAGGGTCTCTGTTGCCTCAGACAGCTCAGAAGTGATCTCATGGAATGTTGCTGCAGCAGAATTGACATACTCTGCATTGCTATTAATCAGTTCAGAGTTGGTCTCAGACTTCTCAGACAAAAGCTTCACACGAGAGGACATCTCTGTGATGATCTCTGCAATCTGATTGGTTGCCTCTGCAGAATTCTTAGCCAGATCTCCGATTTCAGATGCTACTACTGCGAATCCACGTCCTACTTCTCCAGCACGAGCTGCCTCGATGGAAGCATTCAGGGATAAGAGGTTGGTCTGTGAAGAGATTGCTGTAATCATATCTACGATATTATTAATGCGCTGTGCAGCCTCATCCACGCCAGTTACCGCCTCTGCCATGTCTGCCATGGACTTAACCACATTATTCATGCCCTCTGCTACAGTAACCATGTCCTGCTGGCCTACTTCAGCCTTCTTCACCAGGCCATTCATAGAAGACTCGATGCGCTGCTCTCCCTCTGTCACATCCTCGATAGTCTGGGCCAGAGTAGTTGCACTCTCTGCAACCTCTGTTACTGCATCTGCCATGTTAGATACATTACCACGGATCTGCTCCATAGATGCGGACTGATTCTCAGCTGCATCCTCTAACTTCTCTGCTGTTGTCTGAGAAGTATGTGCGTCGGAGCGAAGTCTCTCAGATACATCCTTAATATCAGTAAGGGATGTACGCATACCCTGGATAAAGTCACCCATTGCAGTGTTCATATAGGCGATTTCGTCATTACCCTTTGCTTCTACTTCAACTGT
>ONIO01000051.1 GCA_900317915.1 uncultured Lachnospiraceae bacterium
CAACTAAGATAGGATTCAACAAATCCATTGAGATAGAAGAATGAGAGTAGATAAAAAGAAAGCACTTGAACTGGGAATCCTTGTACTTGGAATCCTTACCTGGATTCTGGTCTGTAAGTCTTGGAAAATAGGCTGCCTGGTAAGCATCATAGCTATTATCTTAGGATTCCTGCATAATCGGTCCTATGGCACAGAGGTGAAGACCACCGTCGGAATGGTATTGGCCGCTGTCTATCTTGGATTTGTCTTGATTGTTATTGTATTATTGGGACTATATCTTACGAATCTACACATTTCCTTATAAGGAGGAGAGTCATGGAAGAGAATAATGTAAACCGTCCAAAGGATTTGGGCGGTCAGCCAGAGGAGCCTGTAACAGTTGATACCGCTGTAAATGCGGAGGAAACTGTTCCTGTAGAAGATCCAAGTCAGGCAGGTATACAGCAGAACAATCCAAGCCAGGCAGGTATGCAGCAGAACGATCCAGACAAGGAAAATCTGCAGCAGGACGATACGACACCAGGCCAGCAGTCATATAACCAGCAGACATATGGTCAGCAGAATTCATACGGTCAGCAGAATCCATACGGCCAGCAGTCATATAACCAGCAGACATACGGCCAGCAGAATCCATATGGCCAGCAGTCATATAACCAGCAGACATATGGCCAGCAGAATCCCTATGGCCAGCAGAATTCATATAACCAGCAGACATATGGTCAGCCTGGATATGGCTACGGACCACAGCCTGTTCCTATGTATCAGCCGACATGGACCAATACACTTGGTATTGTCTCTATTGCCTTAGGAATTCTTAGCCTGATTTTCTTCTGCACCTTCATTCTAGGTGTAGTTGCTATTGTGTTAGGATGTGTGCAGCTCAGTCGAAATAAGAAGTTCAATGTGGAGGGCAATAAGGCCTGTTCCATTACAGGGATTATCACTGGTGCCATTACGGTTGTGTTAACGATCCTATTCTTCGTATTTATCTTCATTGGTGCAACTAAGAATGAAGATATGATCCGTGAGTTCCAGCAGGATCCAGAGGAGTTCTATAGAGAGTATCACTTTGATATTTCACAGTTCACCAGTGAGCAACTTTCTATGGATATGGGAGATTATCAGGTAGAATTTGTTGACACATTAAAATAATGCGTTTATAATTTTTCAGTAGCGTTTCATCGAAGATCCCTTCCGAGCTTCAAACTGAACATTATGGACAGAAGATTCCAGGCAGCTTTCTCTACGATATACAGTAGTGATGAAGCAGGCTGCAGATTTGGATTGGTTTACATTTCATAATAAGTAGGAGAGACGGATTCTTCCCGTTACGAAGAGCATGGATGCTCTGATAGGAGAGTCATGAGAGAGGGTTGGCTGTGGGCTGACTCCTTATGATGAAGACAATCAGAAAGTTCACGTCACATAGGTGGTTAATGCAGATGCCCTCTGTCCTATGCGGATAGAGGGCGTTTTTTATTAGGAGGTAGAAATGTACAAGAAGGTTGATAGCTCCATGAATTTCGTGGACCGTGAGCATGAGGTCATCGAGTTTTGGAACAAGGAAGACATCTTTAAGAAGTCTATGGATTCTCGTAAGAAGTGCGAGACCTACACATTCTACGATGGTCCTCCAACAGCAAATGGTAAGCCTCATATCGGACATGTTCTGACTCGTGTCATCAAGGATATGATCCCTCGTTACCAGACCATGAAGGGCCACTATGTTCCTCGTAAGGCTGGTTGGGATACCCACGGTCTGCCTGTTGAGATCGGCGTAGAGAAGATGCTGGGCCTTGATGGTAAGGAGCAGATCGAAGAGTACGGTATGGAGCCTTTCATCAAGAAGTGTAAGGAATCCGTATGGAAATACAAGGGGATGTGGGAGCAGTTCTCTGACCAGGTTGGTTTCTGGGCTGATATGGAGAACCCATATATCACTTATGATGATAACTTCATCGAGTCCGAGTGGTGGGCTCTGAATGAGATCTGGAAGAAGAAACTCCTCTACAAGGGATTCAAGGTTGTTCCTTACTGCCCTCGTTGTGGTACTCCTCTGTCTTCCCAGGAAGTAGCCCAGGGATATAAGACAGTGAAGGAGCGCTCTGCAATCGTTCGCTTCCAGGTGAAGGATAAGGATGAGTACATCCTGGCATGGACCACAACTCCTTGGACACTTCCTTCCAATACTGCACTCTGTGTAAATCCATCTGAGACCTATGTAAAAGTAAAGGCAGCAGATGGTAAGACCTATATCCTGGCTGAGGCACTGGCTGATCAGGTTCTGTCTGGTCTGGCTAAGGAAGAGGGCGAGAAGGCTTATGAAGTCTTAGAAAGCTATGTAGGTAAGGACTTAGAGGGTATGGAATATGTACCTCTGTATGACTGCACCAGAGAGGCTGCTGAGAAGACTCATAAGAAGGCTCACTACGTACTGAGTGATAACTATGTAACCATGACCGATGGTACTGGTGTGGTTCATATCGCACCTGCTTTCGGTGAAGACGATGCCCGTATCGGCCGTGAGTATGACCTGCCTCTGATCCAGATGGTTGATGAGGAGGGTAAGTTAAAGCCTGAGGCTGTTCCTTTTAGTGGTATGCGTTGTAAGCCAACCCAGCAGGAGATCGACAATGGTGCCATCTCTGCAGATCCTGAGGTACTGAAGGACTTAGACAAGAGAGGTCTCCTCTTTGCAGCGCCTAAGTTCGAGCATGATTATCCTCACTGCTGGAGATGTGATACTCCACTGATCTACTACGCAAGAGAGTCTTGGTTCATTAAGATGACTGAGGTGAAGGACGATCTGGTTCGTAATAATAACACCGTTAACTGGATTCCAAAGGGAATCGGTGAGGGACGTTTTGGTAAGTGGCTTGAGAATGTTCAGGACTGGGGTATCTCCCGTGATAGATACTGGGGAACTCCTCTGAATATCTGGCAGTGTGATGACTGTGGTCATCAGGAGTCCATCGGTTCTCGTGCAGAACTGAAGGAGAAGACTGGTCGTGAGGATGCCCTGACGGTTGAGTTACATCGTCCTTACATCGATGACTTCACTTACAAGTGCCCATGCTGTGGTAAGACCATGCGTCGTGTACCTGAGGTGATTGACTGCTGGTTCGACTCCGGTGCAATGCCTTTCGCCCAGCATCATTATCCATTTGAGAATAAGGAAGTATTTGAGCAGCAGTTCCCTGCGAAGTTCATCTCCGAGGCTGTGGATCAGACCCGTGGTTGGTTCTATAGCTTGATGGCAGAGTCCACCATCCTCTTCAATAAGGCTCCATACGAGAATGTTATCGTACTGGGACATGTACAGGATGAGAATGGACAGAAGATGTCTAAGTCTAAGGGAAATGCGGTAGATCCGATGGATGCTCTGAATAAATTCGGTGCAGATGCAATCCGTTGGTACTTCTACACCAACTCTCAGCCATGGCTTCCGAATAAGTTCCATGAGAAGGCAGTGATCGAAGGACAGCGTAAGTTCTTATCCACTCTGTGGAATACCTATGCATTCTTCGTACTCTATGCAGATATTGATGCCTTCGATAATACCAAGTACACATTAGACTATGACAATCTGTCGGTAATGGATAAGTGGATTATCTCTCGCTTAAATACTGCAATTAAGACAACAGATGAGTGCCTGGCCAACTATAAGATTCCTGAGGCTGCGAAGGCTCTTGAAGTGTTTGTTGATGAGCTGTCCAACTGGTATGTTCGTCGTTCCAGAGAGCGCTTCTGGGCAAAGGGCATGGAGCAGGATAAGATCAATGCTTACATGACTCTGTGGACTGCACTTGTTGAGATTTCTAAGGCAGCAGCTCCTATGATTCCATTCATGACAGAGGAGATCTACCAGAATCTGGTTCGCTCCAATGATGCAACTGCACCTGAGTCAATCCACCTGTGCGATTACCCAGTTGTAAATGAAGCACACATCCTGCCTGAATTAGAAGAGAGCATGGATGAAGTCTTAAAGATCAAGGTACTTGGTTCTTCCTGCAGAAATGAAGCTGCAATTAAGAATCGTCAGCCAATCGGCACCATGTATGTAAAGGCAGAGAGTGCTTTAGATGATAGCTTTACTGCAATTCTGAAGGATGAGCTGAATGTGAAGGAAATCATCTTCACAGATGACGTAGAGAACTTCACGACTTATAACTTCAAGCCACAGCTTAGAACGGTAGGTCCTAAGTATGGTAAGTTCTTAGGTAAGATTCAGGGTGCATTAGCAGGTCTGGATGGTAATAAGGCAATGGCTGAGCTGAAGGCCAATGGTGTCTTAAAGTTCCCTGAAATCGATGACTCCATCGAATTAGCTGAAGAGGATCTTCTAATCTCTATGACCGAGCAGGAAGGCTATGTAACTCAGCAGGATAATGGGATCACTGTTGTTATGGATACCAACCTGACTCCAGAACTCTTAATGGAAGGCTTCGCACGTGAGGTTGTATCTAAGGTACAGACCATGCGTAAGGAAGCTGGATTCGAAGTAACGGATCACATTAAGGTGGGTTACGAAGGCGCTGCCAAGATTGAGGAAGTATTCAATGAAAAGGGTGACTTCATCGCTGGTGAGACACTCTGTGATGCTATCCTTAAGGGTGCAACTGGTTCTTATGTTAAGGACTGGAACATCAATGGCGAGGATGTAAAGCTGTCTGTTGAAAAGATCTGATTGGTTTACATTTTGAAAAGCAAATAGAGTATAAAAGGGCCGCTGGTCTGCAGGAAGTGATTTGTGCAGGTTGGCGGTCCTTTTTGATGGGGTTTATAGAATATTCAGAAACTTTACGTCAACAAACGTGTATAATGAGACATATACGGTAAATATACATTAAAGAAAAGAAAAAGGAAGAGCAGCGGGAAGTTGCAAAGTACAGGAGGGGTCCTATATGAGATTTCAGCATATGTCTAAGAAGGAATTCAGAGAGGCAGTGGAGCGGAATATCCTCGGTCTCTATCGCAAGCACTTAGATGAGGCAACCGATCAGGAAAAGTATCAGGCAGTTGCACAGGTGGTGAAGGAAGAGGTCATCGACCGCTGGATTGCTACCAGAGATGCCATTGAGAAGACAGATCCGAAGACAGTCTACTATATGTCCATGGAGTTTCTGGTTGGACGTGCCCTGGGCAATAACCTTCTGAATATTGGTTACTATGACCGGATCCGTGAGTACTTAGATGACATGGGAATCGACATCAATGCAATCGAGGATCAGGAGCCGGATCCAGCCCTTGGTAATGGTGGCTTGGGTCGACTGGCTGCCTGCTTTATGGATTCTCTATCTACCCTGGGCTACCCTGCCTATGGCTGTGGAATCCGTTACCGCTACGGCATGTTCAAGCAGAAAATCGAGGATGGCTATCAAAAGGAAGTCCCAGATGACTGGCTGAAGGAGAACTATCCATTTGAATTAAAGCGTAGTGAATATAAGTATGAAGTGAAGTTCGGTGGCTATGTGTCTGCAGAGCCGCAGCCAGATGGCCGCATGAAGTTCGTCCAGAAGGGTTATAAGAGTGTCTTTGCTGTCCCTTACGATATGCCAATTGTGGGATTCGAGAATAATATGGTGAATACCCTGATCATGTGGGATGCTGAGGCCAAGGAAGAGTTCTCCCTGTCATCCTTCGATCGTGGTGCCTACGAGAAGGCAGTAGAGGAGCAGAACCTGGCCCAGAATCTGGTAGAAGTCCTCTATCCCAATGATAATCATGTCTTCGGTAAGGAGCTTCGTCTCCGCCAGCAGTACTTCTTCGTATCTGCATCTATCCAGAGAGCCCTGGGCAGATTCAAGCATTATCATGATGATCTGCATCTCCTTCCAGAGAAGGTGGTCTTCCAGATGAATGATACCCATCCTACACTGGCAGTAGCAGAACTGATGCGAATCCTGGTGGATGAGGAAGGACTGGACTGGGATGATGCATGGGAGATCACCAGGAAGACCTGTGCCTATACCAACCATACCATCATGCAGGAAGCTCTTGAAAAGTGGCCCATTGAGATCTTCTCTCGTCTCCTGCCACGTATCTATCAGATCGTAGAGGAGATTAACCGTCGCTTCTGCGAGGAAGTTCGCCAGAGGTTCCCTGGAGATGAGGATCGGGTTCGTCGTATGGCCATCGTTCAGGATGGACAGGTACGCATGGCATACTTAGCAATCGTAGGAGGCTTTTCCGTAAATGGTGTGGCAGCTCTCCATACGGAGATTCTGAAGAAGGAGACACTCCACGACTTCTATGAGATGTATCCTGAGAAATTCTCTAATAAGACCAATGGCATCACCCAGAGACGCTTCCTCCTCCATGGAGATCGAGAACTGGCAGACTGGGTAACCAAGTACTGTGGTAAGGGCTGGGTAACGGATCTGTCTAAGACGAAGGAATTAGAGATCTATGCAGATGATAAGAAAGCACAGCACGAATTCCTGGCTATTAAGCGCCATAATAAGGAGCGACTGGCCAGGTATATCAAGGAGCATAATGGCATCGATGTGGATCCAGATTCCATCTTCGATGTACAGGTCAAGCGTCTCCATGAGTATAAGAGACAGCTCTTAAATATCATTGATATCATGTATCTCTATAATGAGTTGAAGGATAATCCAGAGCAACCATTTACTAAGAGAACCTTCATTTTCGGAGCCAAGGCATCTGCTGGCTATCATGTAGCCAAGCTGATTATTAAGCTGATTAATAATGTAGCCAATGTGATTAATAACGATCCAGCAATCGATGGGAAGATTAAGGTGGTTTTCATCGAGGACTATCGTGTGTCCAATGCAGAGTGGATCTTCGCTGCGGCAGATATCTCTGAGCAGATCTCAACTGCAAGTAAGGAAGCCTCTGGTACCTCCAATATGAAGTTCATGCTGAATGGTGCCATAACCTTAGGAACAATGGATGGCGCCAATGTGGAGATCGTAGAGGAAGTAGGACAGGAGAATGCCTTTATCTTCGGTATGAGCGCCGATGAAGTCATAGCCCACGAGATCAAGAGAGACTATAACCCTATGGATATCTTTAATAATGACCAGGATATCCGCCGTGTTCTGACCCAGATGATTAATGGCTACTATAGCCCTGAGGATCCAGAACTATTCCGGGATATCTATAACTCTCTTCTGAATACCCAGGTGACGCAGTATGCAGATACTTACTTTGTGCTGAAGGACTTCCGCTCCTATGATGAGGCACGTAAGAAAGCAGCTAAGGCCTATGAGGACAGGGAGCACTGGGCAGAGATGGCTATTCGAAATATAGCCCATGTTGGTAAGTTCAGTTCTGATCGAACCATCCAGGAATACGTAGATGATATCTGGCACTTAGATCGTGTCCGTGTGGAAAAGTGGATCTAAAATATCTCTGAAATGTTGATAATTCAAGGCATTTGGATTGACAGATGTGGAATTAGACTCTATAATTGCAGACGTAACAAATATGTAACAAATGCATGAATTGTAACAAATAGACCATACGTAATACCGAAATGGGATGAGCAAGGAGTGCTATAAGTACAAGATAAAGGACTATCGAAACCCATGAGTTCCAATAAGAAAGCAACAAAATACCTGGCCCTTACACTTTTAACAGAGGCAGTGATCTCTGGTAATGCCATGACTGTAGCCGCAGCACCATTATCTGGTGCTAGCCAGACTCTGGCAACAGCAATTCATAATACCAGTACGGAGAAGACAGAGAAGGCATCCGATAAACTGGTGAATAGTAGTGGTATAGCACGATCAGGTGTCAGCCAGTATCTCTATGATATCAATCGCGCATCTCTTCAGACTGCTAAGAATAAGGACGTAGCCAATACAGAGACAACACAGGTAGCAACACAGAATCTTGGAGATATTAGTAAGATTGGCGTTGCAAATCTGACCAGTTCAGACTATGTCTATATCAGGACCACTGCAGATAGTAATGGTGATTATGCTGGTAAGCTCTATAAGGGCTCTATCGCAACTGTAACAGGTGAGACAGGTGACTGGTATGCAGTTACATCTGGTTCTGTAACCGGATATATCAATAAGGAATATCTAACCCTTGGAGATGAGGCAGCAGTTCAGTCTGCTATGGTTCGTAAGGCTACTGTTAATGCAGATGCCCTGAAGGTTCGTACAGAGCCATCTCTGACATCATCTGTTTTAACTCGTGTGACCAATACCACAGAGTTAACAGTTGTAGATGAGTCTACACCAGACTGGGTGAAGGTTCATACAGAGGCTGGTGATGGCTATGTATCCCTCTCCTATGTCAGCCTTGCTTCATCCTTTAACTATGCAGTTACCAAGCAGGAGGAAGAGAAGGCAGCAGCAGTTGCTACAGCACAGAGAGGAACGAATCTGGTCTCCTTCGCATCTCAGTTCGTAGGCAATCGCTATGTCTGGGGTGGTACATCTCTAACGAAGGGCGCTGACTGTTCCGGATTTGTCATGAGTGTCTATGCTCACTATGGTGTCAGCCTGCCACATTCATCAGCAGCAATGCGCCGCTGGTGGTGTTAGCACCAGTGAGATGCAGCCAGGTGATATCGTCTGCTATCGCGGACACGTTGGTATCTATGCTGGCGGTGGTATGATTGTGAATGCGCTGAATAAGAAGTCTGGTATCGTCTATACACCAGTTCATTTTTCTAAGGTAGTAGCAGTCAGACGTATCTTTAATTAATGTAATATAAACCAGGTTTTTCTATTTTTTACGGAACCATTTCTTTTGAATGGCGCCCAGCACATCTACCCGCTCGGCCTGTCCGGATGGAATTTGCTTTACAGATGGCCAGTGCTTAATGAACATAAGAAAAGCCAGCACAATGGCAAGGATACCGGCTTCTAATCCATGGAAGAAGAAAGCAAAGATGCAGTAGACCACAGGAATGAAGGCAGCGCCAAGTCCTAAGTACTGGCTTTTAAATACGATCAGCATTCCTGTAATCATTGAGAGTAGTCC
>ONIO01000087.1 GCA_900317915.1 uncultured Lachnospiraceae bacterium
AGTTAGTTTACACACTTTCACAAATATATCCAAAGGATGGATCAATTATGGCAAAAAAAGTTACCATACAAGACATTGCTGATGAGCTTCACTTATCCAGAAATACCATTTCTAAAGCCATCAACAATACAGGCAATGTAGCACCAGAAACCAAAAATATAATATTCAAAAAAGCTGCTGAAATGGGATACAAACAGTTTCCGATATTGCAGGCGGGGCTCAGCTCACCTATGGCCACTTCTACTAGAGAAATCGCTCTGTTTACAAAAACAGTGCCGAATTCTCAGCCACTAACCAGCGCTCTTATCGATTCTTTCCAGAAAAAGATCAGCATGCTGGGATATCGACTTATCATCTACATCTTAAGAGATGACGTGATAACCTCACTAACTTTTCCTGAGAATTTCTCCTTGGAGAAAACTACGGCTATTCTATGTACAGAGCTATTCGATAAACGCTATACAGAATTCATCTGTTCTCAGAATATACCAATACTATTTATCGATTCGTTCGCAAACGTAAACAACGAAAAACTTCCTACATCACTGATGTTGATGGAGAACACAAACAGCGTTAGCGAAATAATGCAGCACCTCTTTGAGTCTGGATGCGAGAAAATAGGTTTCGTCGGAGATAACATGCACTGCCAATCTTTTTACGAAAGATGGAAAGCATACCAGGCAGCCATGAAGACTCACAAAGTAAGAGATTACAAAGATTATTCGATCCTAGCTGATGATAAATCTCCTTATAATGACGCCCTATGGTTATCAGAACAGATCAAATCACTCAAAGCGTTGCCAGACGCTTTCGTTTGTGCAAACGATTACCTCGCAATCTGTACGATAAAGGCTCTGCGCCAACTCGGATACCAGATTCCACGAGACATTAAAATCGCAGGATTTGATAACTCTAACGAGTCAGACATCATCGATCCAGCGCTCACCACAGTTACTATTTACGGAAAGCAGATGGGATATATGGCAACTGAAATATTACTGAGTCGAGTTAAGTACCCAGACATCCCGAACTCAACTACATATGTAAACACAGACGTAATATTTAGAAAATCAACCGGTGACAAATAGTTCTTCGTATTAAAAAAACAGGTCAGATGCGTATCTTTGCATCTAACCTGTTTTTTATGTCTAAATTTCAAATCTAATCTGCAGGAGTAATATCAACTTCCAGTCTACCGCCATCCCATGCGTCATTTCCTTCACCATTTACAGCAAACAGAATCTCATCGCCTTTTTTAACATCGAGATACTGATCAAAGGTTACTGTAACTTCATCTTTAATTCCACCATGGTTCAGGCCATCGCCTATCCATCTCTTCTCTACTCCATTATGGAAGATTCTCAGGCATACACCATTTGCATTTGGATCTGCATCATTTGAGAACTTAGTGTATTTACCGTCTATCTTGATCTTTCCATCCTTCTTTACTACCCACTTATAAGCAGCATTTCTGAAGGCTCCCGGTTCTACGAAATCCCTCTTTAACTCAGGTTTTCCGTTACTAAAATATCTGTCCTCATCCTGGTTATAATCGATCAGCAGGAAATCTTTGCTATCCCATTCGCATGAACCGAAATACCAGCCATTTGAACCCTGCGGTCCGAAATCTTTCTTTAAATTTGCTACATTATCACCGTCCTCTGGCTCTGGTGTCTCCGGCGCTTTATACGGATTGATCTTTATCTGGAGCTTACCACCATCATAACTGTCATTAGCTTCAGAGTTTACAGCAAAGATGATTTCATCGCCTCTCTTTACATCGAGAATCTGATCAAATTTCACTGTTACATCTTCTTTAATGCCGCCATGATTTAGACCATCTCCGATCCACTTCTTCTCAGCTCCGTTATGGAAGATTCTGAGGCATACACCATTTGCATTTGGATCTGCATCATTCGCAAATTTAGTGTACTCTCCATCTATCCTGATCTTTCCATCTTCGCCCGCAATCCACTTGTAAGCAGCATTCAAGCCGGAATCAGGTTCTACGAAGTCTTTCTTTAATTCTGGCTTTCCTTTACCTTTGTAGCATTCGTTCTTCTCATCATATTTGAGAAGCTCGAAATTCTTGCTATCCCATTCACATGATCCATAATACCAGCCCTTGTGACCCTGTTTTCCAAAGTCTTCAAACAAGTTTGCTTCGTTATCTGTATCTGGTTTGATTTCAGGTCCCTTAGATTCAGAATCCTTGATCTTCACCTGAAGCCTTCCGCCGTCCCAAGCGTTGTTTTCTCTTGCACCAATTTCAAAAGTTAAGATATCGCCCTTCTTTACTGACAACTCATCGATATCAATCTTTAGTTTTGTGTCATTGCCGTCGCCCGCTTTTACATGAACATCTTTGTCCAGGAGAACCTTACTGTTCTTTGATACGATTACTTTTGTTCCATCCGGCCATGATGGATTTCCATCCTGATGTCCAAACTTCACATATTCTCCATCGATATTAACCGTTCCATTTGCTGCGACAACCCACTGATACATCGCATGCTTCTTTACGCCTGGCTGTACGAAATCTCTCTTGATTTCAAGTCCATTATCTTTTACAGACAAATATCCTGATTTATCGGCTGTTTTCGTCTGTAGAACCTCTGCTTTATCCGGATTTGCGCCTTCACAGTAATACCAACCGTTTGATCCCTGTTCACCAAAGTCAGATGAGAGATTTGCTTCATTTACTCCAGATTTGTTTACCTTGTCTACATGAACCACATTTGCATCTTCAATACTAAATGCATACTTACCACCATCGTAAGCGGTATTATTTCTACCATTTACAATCATCGTGATAAAATCGCCCTTCTTTACAGAAAGATTAGACACCGACATGTCTTTTGAAACTTCGTTATTTACATCAGGTTCAAATCCTTCATACTTTAGAACTTTTCCATTGTGTAACAGTGTAACATCAACACCATCCGGCCAGCTTGGATTCTTATCTTCGTTCTTTAGTTTTGTGTAGTTCAAGAACACATTGATCTTCCCGTCCTTCGCTACCTTCCACTTAACATTTGCTGACTTATCTTTTGTCGATGGCATGATGAAATCTCTCTTGATTTCAATTCCATCCTTAGTAACATATTTATCCTCAGGTTCATAATTTGCTACATTCACTGCACAGAAAGGATCTGTGTAGTAACCATACTGATAGAACCATCCATTCTTTCCCTGCTCTCCAAAATCAGTAATCACAGAAGCATTATTTGTTCTGGCATCATCATTTGGAATTACAACATCTTTTTCTGTAGGACCTACGATTCCACTGAGTGATCTGATAGCAAAAGTATACTTTCCGCCATCGTAAGCGTTGTTTTCTTTTCCATTTACCACCATAGAAATATAATCACCGCGCTTTACGTCTACACTTGAAACATCTAAGCTTTTTGTGACTTCCTTATGTCTATCTGGTGCGAAATCCTGGCTAACGAGTTTAGTACTATTATGGAATATACTTACCCTAGTACCATCTGGCCAGCTTGGATTCTTGTCTTTGTTCTTTAGCTTCGTGTAGGAAGAATCGATTGCAATTGTTCCATCCTGAGCGACTCTCCATTTTACTACAGCCGATTTCTGTCCTGAACCTGTATTTACGAAATCTCTCTTAATCTCTAAATATGAATCATCTACATATTTGTCATCCTTTACGTAGTTATTCATATTGTAAGTATCAAATGGGTTGTCTCCGTAACCTTCCTGGAAGAACCAGCCATTATTTCCCTGTTCGCCAAAGTCGTCTTTAACATTTGCAAAATTCTGACGTGTCTCGGACTCATCGACTACGACCGAGTCTTCATTTGTGAGACCATTTCTATCGAGTATAGAAACATCTAAGGCTCCACCATCATATGAAGAATTTCCCTTTGCATCTACGACAAAATAGATATTATCATTCTTTGTAACACTGATATTCTTCTCTCTGAAGTCTACCTTATTATTTCCTTTTGTCTTTGCTGCAACGTCACGAGTAAATATCTTCTTACTGTTCTTGTAAATTGAAAAATTAACACCATCTGGCCAGTCAGGATTGCCATCATGCTGTTCAAACTTCTCGTAGTTTTTATCATTTATCGCTGGATGAATAAATCCCTTGCCGATCTCGAGTCCTGGTGAAGTGTAATTCATGTAGTTGTCTTTTGCTTTAAACGAAGCTACCTTACTATCAACTACATCCTTACCACACATGTAATACCAACCGTTATGGCCCTGCTTTCCAAAATCATCTCGGAAGTTTGCATTATTATTCTTTCTCGCATGATCTACTCCTGGTGCAGCTTCCTTAAATTTATCATCGAGAACTGCTGCATAGAGTAAACCTCCATCATATGCGTTGTTTGCCTTTGCATCGATTACAAAGTAGATACTCTCATGCTTCTTTACAGGAATCTTGCTGAGTTCCGTCTCCATTAAAACTTCCGAATCAGTCTTGACATCTACAGGATGATTCTCGAGGAGCTTATCTCCCTTATAAATAGAAACTGTCAATCCATCCGGATATGTAGGATTCTTGTCACCATTTACACTCTTTACATAGGCAACCTTTAGATTAACCTTCCCTTTTTTCGCAGCTCTCCATTCGAGAATTGCGGCTTCCTTCTGTCCCGGCTGGAGGAAGTCCTTCTTCATTTCCAAACCTTCTACACCAATTTCGTGATACTTCTCACCATCGAATTCAGTAATCTGCTTTGAAGCACTCGGCTTCTCTGACTTACCGTATCTATAGAACCAACCATTACTTCCCTGCTCTCCGAAGTCAGCTACATTAAAAGCCTTGTTCTCGCGGCTTGGACTATCTTTAAATTCTGGTTCTTGATACTTCTCACTCGAAAAACTAGCTGGCCACAATGGCGAAATGCTAGCGATAGCTCTATGCCCACTGTGCGTTATCAGTTCTGCGGTTCCTACACCACCTGCTGTGATAGCGACCGCGGAAATTGCTATCCCCACTTTCACTTTCATAGACAGGGCCGCATTCTTTCCCTTCATATATGTCCCCCTTACTTATAAATATTTACGTCCTTTAACTCGTACTTTGATTTGATTCCAAAGAATCCCCATTCTGTACCCTGTGACTGGTACATTCTAGCTGTAAACGCGCATTTGTCATTTACATACAAACTTGTAACTCCGTCTGACACGAGCATCTTTAATTTCAAATCGCTTTCATTCTTAAAGTCGAAATCGATACTGGACTGTGGATCCTCTTTGAATATCTCGTTTGTGTTAAAAAATTCGATCTTGTTATTCTTTACATCAAACACGATATTCAAATTTCCAGTTCCGTCATCGTTCATATCGAAAGCTATACCAAAGCGCTCATTCTTCTTATAATTTGAAATAGTGGATTCGATTCTGTAGCTTCCGAGAAGCTTAGGATATTTAACTATCTCATACTCATCACCAGAGAATGTATAATCGTTCTCGTCCATCTTTACTGTCTTTGTCTTGAGAACCGGAGTCACATCCAGCTTCTTACTAAGCTTCTTCTCAATCTTCTCATTTAATATAGGATGTAAATCTCCCTTGCTATCCTGTTTTAACTGATGCACTACCAGGTTTCCGCCCCAATTATATTCTTCTGAATCCACATGCTGATTCTTTGTAGGATTCCATCCAAATACATAGAGGCTATCCCCATCGCTCTCTAAACGTCCCGCATAGAAGCCATTTCCATCAAAAGTCTCATCTTTCGGAATCTCGAAAGGACCAGATTTCTTATCACTCACTCTATAATGCACCTGCTTATTAGGCCACTGATCTGAGAAAGCCAAATACCACTTCCCCTTATACTTAATCAGCGATGAGCACTCGAGATTTGAATCTGAGTCCATGTCATTTTCAAAGAACACACCTCCATCTGTCCATGTCTTTAGATCCTTTGATGTATACTTTGCAATTACACCAGTTTTTTCATTTCGAGTAGAAATGAGCATCCAATACTGATCTTCTTCCTTGTCATAAAGTACATATGGATCTCTAAAGTCATTCTTTGAGTAATTGTCTCCAGCATAGAAAGTATCATCCGGCATCTTCTTCCAGTCCTTCATATTCTTGCTGGTGGCATGCATGATAGCTTCCTTTGGTTCATACGTATCATTATGTCCCGTGTAAAAAGCATGATAGGTTCCATCTTTTGCCTTTATAACCGAACCTGTTCCTAAAGCAATATCCTGGTCTTTGATATCATCACCGAAAGGAATCACTTTTCCTTTATACTTGTAATCTGTGAAATCACTGGTATCGAACAGTGACCAAGGATGATAACCTACTGTTCCATCTCTCAAATCTTCGAGATAAAACACGTGAAATTTGCCATCTTCATAATATGGCATCGGATCTCCGACGAAGCTGGTATCTGTCGTTGGAAACAGTGAATAATTCTTCATATTCTCTCCCAAACTCTGGTTATTCTCATAAGAAGCACTAGACGCACTCTTACTCTGGCCACACGCGGTGAGACAGCCTAAACAGAATGCCACTGCTAATGTCGCAGACACCTTTCCTCTTAACTTCTTATTCATTTGTCACTTCCCTCTATTTTCTAATCATACTCCTGCTGTCTGTTTGCCCCCTTAAGAAACCGCCCTACCTCCTTTCTCGACCAGCTCCTTAATCTCAGAAACTTCCGGCATTACTCTAAGCGCGCCTCTTCTAGTTGTTACAATACATGCCGCTGCATTTGCAAATGTCAGCATTTCTCGAAGTGAATCTTCATCAAAACTCTCTAACCCCTTCTCTAATACATAATGCAATGCACATGCGCAAAAAGTATCTCCGGCTCCGGTTGTTTCTATCGTTTTATCCTGAGAAAACGTCGGCTCTTCTACCATCTTTCCTTTGTAATAAGCTCGACTGCCTTCCTTTCCCATTGAAACCAGTATCAAAGGAATATCATATCTCTCTGTAATCCAGGCAACTCCCTTCGTATAGTCGCTCTCGCCCGTCAAGAACTGAATCTCGTTATCTGAGATTTTCAAAATCTGTGTGTGTTCAAGTCCGTATATAACTGCTTTCCTCGCATCTTCTAAATCTTTCCAAAGCGGCGGTCTTAAGTTTGGATCAAAAGAAATCAATACATTGTTTTTTTCAGCTATTTCAACAGCTTTCTTCGTTGCGGCTCGAACCCCTTCATGTGTCATAGAAAGTGTTCCAAAATGAAATATTCTCGCATTCTTTATGCATTCTTCATCGATTTCACTCTCTTTGAGCATCATGTCAGCTCCCGGTTCTCTATAGAAAGAGAAATCCCGTTCTCCATCTTCATATGTGTGAACCAAAGCTAACGTCGTATTAACGTTTTCATCTCTATACAGATATCTAGAATCTATGCCGATAAATCCCGTCTTGTGCCCCAGCTTTGACAACATAGCTAACACATTACATGGTGCACCACCTGGATTTGCCTCAAACATAGGATTCCCCTGATTGCTCATTCCGTTCTCAGTAAAATCAATTAATAACTCGCCCAGCGCAATTACATCATAAGTTTTCATCTTCCCACTCCAGTCCTTTATTTAAGTTGCGTAGTTTACATTTGCACACTACTTTTTTCTAACCAAAATTCCATCTATATCCGTGATTTAAAGAGTTTCTATATATTCTATCCGTTTTTTATAATAGCATTGTGGATTATTTACGTCAACATTATTTTGTGCATATGTATACTTTGTGCAATATTACTAGTTTACATTTGCACACTTTAAGCCTCTTTTTAATAAAAAAGAGTTCCAGCCTAAGTGCAATGTCATTAAGTTAACATTGGCTATTGGACGTCTCTAAAGAAAAACTAGCAGGAAAGTGAATGACTTTCCTGCTAGTTCTTGATTTATGACACACAAATAAGACAGATTCATATCTGCCTAAAATAAATATTCATTTTATCTGTTTTATGCTACTCTGTAAGGCAGCAATCGTTGACGCCTTAAAAGATCGATATACGCTGCCAATGATTTTAAGAAAGTTAGAAATGCCCAAAAGCAGTTACTACTATCAAAAAGCCGTGCGTCGACTGATGCGGGAAGAAGGGCTGTTTCTGAGAATCAAATCGAGACAAAAATACAGTTCTTATAAAGGGAAAATATCACCCTGCCAGAATTCATGAGTATCTTAAATGATTACCTCGCTTGGTATAATGAAAAACGGATCAAAGTATCACTCGGTAACATGATCCCTTTGGAGTACAGACGTAGTCTTGGAATTGCTACTTAGGCAGTCCAAGAAAATGTCCGCACCCCCTGACTAAAATTTTCAATAAATAATTTCAGTTTGTTCACTGTATTTCTTTATGCAAGCACCTTTATGATCCGATGTCCTGCCTTCCCTTCATTTGTACTGTTTCAGCCCTTTATGTTGATTATATTAGAAGAAGTTCTGCCAATTCGCGAATAATTCTATCCGGATGATAAGTACTCAAATTCTTTTCATTCATGAAGCCGTGTGTGATCGCCACTGTATGGTAACCATACTGTTTTGCATTGAGGATATCTATTCCCATATCACTTACCGCAAAATCTTCCTGAGTATTAATACTTGAAAGACTCTGAAACAGTTCTAGCTTCGTACATTTATGTTCTGTAGTTAACACTCTATCGAGATAAGAATCAATTTTTAACCTTTCAAGTTCTTGCATCAGCATTGTACGGGATTGTCTGGCGGTAAGAAGACAAAGGTACTCACCCTTATGTTTTAGATTCGCTAATACCTCCAGGGTATCCGGATAATTCTGATCCAATAACATATACTTTTCTGTCTCTATCAAAGAAAGCCATTTCTTATTAAACTCCTCAAAATCCATATCAGGAAAATACATTTGAAGCAGTACCTTATGATTGATTTTGTTCCGCTTGAGCCTCCAATACTCCTCTTTACTGAATGTTGATTCCGGCACTAAATCCTGGAACAATCTATACATGCGTTCAGAGGAGTCAATCAGCGTTCCATCAAGATCAAATATTATCATGGACCATCTCTTTCATATAGGAGATTTCATCACGAAGTCCGTCATCAAAAGAAGTTAACCTTGGCAACAGCAGTGTCATCAAGCGATGATTATTGAATCGTAAGTTTCTATTGGGAACAGAATAGTCTTTGTGTATGATTTTAATATCTGCACCACTAAACTTCACAATTTTCTCTGCAAGCTCGTTAATAGTCGTTTCTTCATTGCCAACGACATTGATTAGATTAGAGCCGTCCAGTTCTACTGCGTTTACAATTGCATTCACTACATCATTTACATGTATAAATGTGCGAATCGCTTTACCATCTCCAAAAATCTGAATATCGTTCCCATGTAGTGCATTATCAATCATTACTGGCATGACTTTGCGGTATACTTCTTCTCCTCTGCCATAGACATGCCCTAATCGCAATATCTCACAGTCAAGCGCATTCTGCTGACAGAAGTTTTTAATCATCTGTTCTCCATACAGCTTTGACCAGCCATACAGAGTATCTGGAATAGTGGGCGAATTCTCATCTATGACACCATCATAGGAACCATATACATCTACTGTACTGATAAACACAATTTTTTTCAATGCACCCCACTTTGTTTCGAGAAGTGCCATGGTGCTGCTGATATTCCCAGTAGTCTTTTCAAGATCATTCGCTTCACTGCCCTTCTTAGGTATGTATGCCCCGATGTGCAATAGAACTTCTGCATCGGCGCAACCCTGTTCTGCAAGATAATTCTCATCAAACTGATAATTCTTGGAAGGAACTGTATGAACTCCCGGAATCTCTCTGGAAGACAATACTGTAATCTCTGCATTACTCTCGAGCAGCTTATTCAAAACTTTAGAACCAATAAATCCTGTTGCTCCTGTTATAAAAATTTTCATAAACGAATCAGCTCCTTTTCAGCTTCTTCCAGTGTTGTCAGTACCGGCTGCGTATCCATACCTCTGCACCAAAGCAGACCATTCGGAAGTGGATTGATTTTCTTTTCTAGTTTTGGTTTTTCACCATATATTACCAGGTCTTTAAAAATCTCCGGCATATTTAAACCAGCCTTTGTGAAAAACAGAATCGTTGTGAAGAAACGAGAAATATTAATCTCTGTTGGGTTCGGAACACCATTCTTGTCATAAGTCATATCAACTCCAAAGATTCCGTGTGGTTTATTATCGACCGCCTTGATCGTTCGAATAGCAATGTCTGTTACAGTGTCATCTGAACAGGTCGTTCCCACCTTTGTAACACCAGTAACTCCAGATGCAGAACGATTACCATGAATCCAGCCAGTGCGCTTTCTAGTCTGTGCAACAACCAACTCACCCTCCCACCAAAGAGACAGGAATGTAATGGTCTGCTTTCCAAGCATTTCGGCTGCAATAAAGTCGCCCCATCCGTCATAACGGTCAATCCAGGCCTTGGCCATATGATAATCATTGGTAGGAATAGAACCCATTCCGCCTCCGCCCATATCGTTGGCACGAAGCCAGATTGAGCCATTCTCATCACTAAGTTCTTTAAATGCACGCTTTAAGTCATCTTCAGAGTTAATGAATAGATTCTCTGGGACGATAAGACCAGCCTTCTTGAATGCCTGCCATGATTTCCACTTGTCAACGCAGGTTTCAATCACTTCATGCCTTGGCATAAAGACCTTGGTTCCAGTATCCTGTATATCATTCCGAATCTTGGAAGCATAATAAACTTCCAAATCATTCTGAAAATGAATCAAATCCGGATGTTCTTTATCCAAAACTTTCAAGAGCTCGTCTTCATATGTCGGATCATTAGCATAAGGGACGACATACTTTCTTTTAGCATGCGACAAAACAAGATCTGAAGGGACCGAACCCATTCCTATGATTTCTTCGTGCCTCTTGGATAAAAGCAGCGAATTGATTACACCCTCAGAAGGTGCTCCACCTGCTCCACCAATTAAAATCTTTGCCATTTTCTTTTCTCCTTATCTGTATGTATTAAACAGCCTGACAAGGAGCAGACTCTCTGGCAATATTTAATTGTTCGGTTCTTCTCCTTCCTGCTGCTGCCAAGCCTTTTCCCATCACAGATCTATGCATTGTGATTGCAAACTCTGCTGAGCCATTTTCGATATTCTTAAGACTAACCGTACCCATATAGTTGTCTTCGTCATCTATAACCGCCCTATGAATGTTGCTGCTATCTTCCTGAGCAAAGACAATAAACCTTTCGCAGTCTTCCATTGTCTTATGCATAAAGTCTGTCTTCATGAAATGCACAACATTCTCATCATGCATCCATTCCAGCATCCGCGGAGCATCTTTCGCTTCCAACTTTCGTAATCGCATCGCTCTCACTCTTACAAAATTAACTAAACTCGTTAATCGCGTCAATGACATACTGCACTTCTTCATCTGTCATGCCGTAATACATCGGGATACTAAGCTCTGTCTCACTGATCTCCTCAGCAATTGGGAAATCACCCTTCTTAAAGTCAAGATTCTTATAACACTTCTGCAGATGCATCGGTATCGGATAATGCTTATTGGTGCTGATTTCCTTATCATTCATGAACTTTTCGAGCTCAGCTCTTCTCTTGCAGCGAATACCAAATATGTGCCATACTGGGTTTGTATCCGGGTTCACATATGGGAGAATAACACTCGGATTTTTGATACCTTCTAAATACTTCCTCGCGGTGACTCTCCTATTCTCGTTCACCTTATCAAGG
>ONIO01000052.1 GCA_900317915.1 uncultured Lachnospiraceae bacterium
GAAACTGTCTGCCTGAGGACACACCAGACTTTCGTGCCCTCTACCAGAAGATGCTTGAGGGCTCTGATATCAAATTCAAAGAACCGGATATCATGCTCTATTTGATTATTGAACTGGTGGGGTCTGCTGGATACAGTGCCATCATCTATGATGATATCATTCCACTGGATACCCTGAAGCCATATCTAAAAGAGACCATTCGTGACATCTTGAATCGACATGCCATTCCGGCAGATGAGAAGACAGATGCCAATACAGAACTATGTTATGTAAACTAAGATAGAGGGGCTGTGAAAAAATGAGATAATCATTTTTTCCAGCTCCCTTTTTTCAGATGCTCTCCAATTCTATGAAGAAGCTCTCTATAGGTTTCCAGCAATTCACTATGATGGGATCCTATGAAGTCATAGTCTGTAGCCTTTGCAGCCATCTCCAATTGATAAGCCAACTCACCTAATTTCATGGCGCCAATGGTCCGAGCCGAAGACTTCACCGTATGGACTGCTCTCTGATAGCGAGCAAAGTCCCGATTCACATAGGCCTCTTCTAGTTCCTGATCCTTAGCTTCCTCACAATAACTTGCCAGGATTTCTTCATAGAGTTCTTCGTCCTCTAGGCTGTTTTTTAATCCGACTTCGATGTCTAGAATCTGCGAGAGATCCTCCCAGTTTCATGTCTAGGTAGCGCTTCTCATCCCCGCTTAAGGCATTGGCAGTCAACATGACAATTGGAGTGTCCTGATTCTTCGAGTCACTGTCCTTTCGGATATGCTCCATGGCCTTAATGCCGTCCATCACAGGCATCATATGGTCTAGGAAGATGATGTCGTAACGATTCTCCCTGGCCAGTTCTACAGCCTCTCTTCCATTCTCCGCCTGCTGAATCTGTATACCTGTCCCCTTGAGGTAGGCTGCGAAAACCTTCCGATTCATGGCCAGGTCGTCTGCAAGGAGGATGACCTTCCCCTCTGTCAGGCCCTCTACCTGAGGGAAGTCTGGCTCCTGACCGGCTTCTACACCCAGCACTTCCCGCTCTAGAGGCTGACCGATTGGCTCCCTATTTCCGATACCCTGAGGGATCTCTACGGTAAATGTAGACCCAACTCCATAGACCGACTCCACCTGGATACTTCCCTGCATCAGATGTAGCAAATGATCCACAATGGACAGTCCTAATCCACTTCCTGTAATGGCTCGATTCTTCTCATAATCCAGTCTGGTAAATCTCTGAAAGAGCCTCTCCTGGTCCTCTGGACGAATGCCAATTCCTGTATCAGATACAGAGAGTCGAAGGACATAGCGCTCCTCTCCCCGGAACTGACCGGTGACCTGGAAACAGACGGACCCATAGGGAGTGTACTTAATGGCATTGCTTAACAAATTGGTGACAACCTGTCGGATACGCATCTTATCTCCCAATAAGGTCTGGGGCAGACTGGTATCGTAATCCAGCTTGAATTCTAGCCCCTTAGCCTCTGCTGTACCCTGGGACAACTGACGGCACTCCGTAATCAACTGACGGGTATCATATTCCTCATATGTGATCTCCGTCTTACCAGAATCCATTCTAGTAAAGTCTAAGATATTATTAATCTGGGACAGAAGTGCCTCACCTGCCACATGGATATCCTCCGCATAGGAGAGAATCGTTTCATCCTTACATTCCTTTAGAATCATGTGGTTCATTCCAAGGACCACATTGATAGGAGTTCGAATCTCATGGGACATATTGGAAAGGAACTCTGTCTTGGCATTACTAGCAGCCTCTGCCTCTCGAATCAGTTCCTCCTCACGGGTCAGATCTGTGGCAGCTAAGATAATGCCATAGGGCTCATGATGATTGTCCCAGATCATAGAGAAGTTCAATCCATAGTTTCTGTGAGTCCTTTTGGTCTCTGCATTGACGCGATAGGCCTCTTTTTGATTTAGTATCTCTCGAATATCAGAAAAGGATTCCTCTATCTCAAAAAGAGACTCTAAGGTCTTGCCAATAATCTCTCGCCCTGCCTGACTCTCGGAGTAGGCATTGGCAATAACAATTTTACCGGAATGATCAAAGACCAAAATACCTATATCTAGGGAATTCATAAGATATCTGGTGAGATTCGGTAGATTCAGTGCAAAGGCATTGGTATTAGTGGCTGTAAGCCACACACTAATCACAGTAAGGGTGGCACCAATACTTGATGTGGGTAAGGCCGGCTTCCCAATAACCGATAGAAATGTATCCGGGATACAGGAGAAAATCATGAAGAAATTCGCAAAGTAAATATTACGAATAAATTCCCGGTCCCTTTTATAATGGGGCTGTCTCAGCCATTTGGTTCCAAAATATAAAAGAAGTAAGAATGTAAATACCACATAGAAATTGTGATAGATACGGTAAGGAGATGGCAAACCATGGAATGTGGTCCATGAGCCAATAGAGATAAACTCATCTACCTCAGGATTGGAGAAGAAATACCAATCTAAGAAACTAAGAATTGCAAAGAGAATAATATAGGCATTCCTAGGCAGCTTCCTCTTCTCTGCTTGCATGATGTATAGGAAGGCCTCAGAGAACATAAATCCCGGAACGCCTACTAGTCCAATGGTTCGAAAGAGAATCGCCACACCATAGTTGTCTGCGATACCAATCACACCATAGCCAAAAGACCATACGGTTGCAGAGAGTCCCATTCCTAATATGGCACAACGGAGGACTCCATTCTGGACTCCAACTTTCTTCTCTCTCCAAAAATAAGTGACGCCTAAAAAACCTGGTATCACTGCTTCTACCAATAGGACAACACTTAATCCTGTACCAAGAATCTCCCAATTCATAGAACTCCCCCATTCTCTAAGCCCGTCTCTTAGTATTGTACCTATCTTCCAAGCATATGTATAGACAAGTGAACTTAAAATCTTTTCATGTCTATTATCTGTGATAATCTGCTATATTAATGCTATGGAAGATTATTTACGTGTAGCGATTTGTGAGGACAACAAGGTGGATTACCACTTGGAAAAGGCCCTCATCGAACGCAGTGAGTGCAAAGTTCATATTACACACTACCCGGATGGCAAGTCCTTTCTGGATGATTTCCTGCGGGCAAAATTCGATCTCATTCTCATGGATATCTATATGCCAGAGATGGATGGTATTGAAGTGGTGCGACAGATTCGTCTCCTAGACGAAGAGGTTCCAATTGCCTTTCTCACCGCCAGTGAAGAGCATGCCCTCGATGGCTATCGCTATCATGTGGGACGCTATCTCACCAAGCCAGTGCAGAAGGCTCAGATGGAGGAAGTACTGCTCTATGCAGAGGAGCGAAAGCGGAATCAGCCTGCCATCACCATAATGGTCAATCGCCAGCCTGTCCGGATTCCCCTGCAGCAAATCATCTACATCGAACAGATGTCACATAAGAGCATCTTTCACTTAGAGAATCATGAGGATGTATCCATCTTCTCGACTCTATCCTCTGTTATAAATATGCTGCCATCTCCACCATTTATCAGCTGTCACCAGAGTTATTGCGCTAATCTAACCAAGGTGGTAGAACTGAATGAGGAATTCCGGACCCTAACCATGTCCGATCACAGTATGGTATATGTACGTAGACAGGACTATAGTAAGGTGAAGAAAATGTGGATGTCCCTACATCCAGAAGCCAAATAGAATATCTCTAGACGCAAAAAACCCAGACCAATGGTCTGGGCTTTTTGCTTTATAGAGTTATGATGTGGAGTCCTAAAATGACTACCTTTCATTTTTGAACTCACACATACCTTACTCCTAAACTGACTTATGGGCAATACCGAATATGACCATTTGTCAGTTTTCTACATTTTGCTTAAAATTTGCTTCTTTTTCGGCATGCTTTTCAGCAATTTTCCGCTTGGTTTCCTTCCACCCTTCTCCATCAAGAGGATAAAAGAGAATGGAGAATCCACTTACCAGAAGCAGGATTCCTGGAATCAGCATCCATGCAATCATCAGTCCGCTTTTGGCAGCTTCGCTTTGCAGTCCCTGATGGAGGGATGGATCATAGTCCAGCATGGTCCATATTTTAAGAAAGGCAGCCTGGGCAATGGAGACAGCTGGCTTGGTAATAAAGGAATTCACCCCTGCATACATACCCTCTCGGCGAAGGCCAGTTCTGGTCTCATCAAAGTCGATAACATCTCCATTCATGAGAGGTACCACGAACATACAGCCTGCATAACCAATTCCAGCCAGGCCAAAACAGAATACAGCCAGAGGATAGATCCGGCCAAAGAAGGCCATCATCAGGCATCCTATACCGAATTCCAGGCAGAGGAGAATCAAGGCTTTCTTCAGTCCCACATGCTCTGACATATAACGGAATAGGATGACTCCAAATACTGCACCTACTAAGACTGCTAAAATACATGGAACCATAGAGTATCCATTCTCATTAAAGTAATAGAGAATGCCCTGGGACAGTGATGTATTAATGTACTGTGTGGTGAAGGATAAGACCTCAAAGATTAAGAAGGCCTTATTGGTAAAGCACTCTACTAAGCACTTGCCAAATCCAGGCTGCTCCTCTTCCTTCACATAGTTTAATTCATGGTAGAAAAAAGTGGATGTGAAGATCACAATACCTGCTAGTAAGCCAATAGCTACCACTACCATCATAAAGGTGGTAAGACTCTCTCCCGGATTCGGTTCAATCATTGGCATAATCACCATTGGTGCTGCCAAGGAAACAACACCGAAGACAATCTTCCAGATAAAGATTGAGCCGCGAACCTTATTATCCGTAGTCATCTCGTATGGCATTACATAAAGTGCACTTGCAATGGCAGTATAGAGAGTGTCAAAGATAAAGAGCATAGCTAACATCTGTACAAACAATGCACCCTGGCTCTTACCAAAGAAATAAGGTATCCACATCACAATAAAAGTCAGTGCATAGAATGGTGCACCGTATCGAATGTATGGGATACGTCGTCCGATCTTTGACTTGGTGTGATCAGAGATAAATCCAAATAGCGGATCATTGACAGCATTCCAAATGCCGAAGATAAGCCATACCAGAGCAGCCAGATCCGTATCGAATCCCATCCATCTGGTATACATGTACGTCATGCCTCCACCGGTAACCAATCCGCAGACTGCACCGCAGAGACTGTCCGCACCTGCCAGCCAAAGCTTGCCTGACAAGCGCACTTCCCCTGTCTTGTTCATTCCTTCTTCTCCTTTAAATAAAAAGAACCCCTAAAAGAAACATAAGCTGTGCGAAGGTATTGGTGAATTGCTCAATCCAGTTATTTCTAGGATCCGTTTTATCATGGACCTTAAAGAAGATGGTCATTGCGATGATCCCCAATGTCCCAAGCACAAAAAAGATCACTGACGGAAACCCCATTACAGCATGTAGAATCGAAGATATCTGAAGCTGCCCTAATACAGCCTCACGAATCACTGCCAACAATAATGTTATGCCCCCCACAGGCATAAAGACAATAAAAAGTGGGCGATTCAACCAATGGATATCTCTCTTCAAGCAGGCCAATAATAGCTTCCAGAGAACCTTACATAGTCCACCTAGAACCATCAGGATCACCCCAATTGTAAATAAAATGTCTTGTAAAAAAAGTGCAATACGGCCGCTCATTAGTGCAAAAATAAGCACAGGAAGCATATCTACCAGGGCAAGTTTCACAGTAAATCCCTGATAGGTTTCCGCGGTTTTCTCTTGCTTCATTTCTTTATTCATGCGACTTACTCCCATAGGTTTCTCTCAAAAAATCTACTCATTTTCCAGCTCATTTTTTGAAAAATGATAGATGGGAAGGAAAGGAATTAGAATCGGTGTCTTTGCCACATAGTCTCTATATTCCTGGCTCTCTCCATAGCGTTTATTCTGTTTTTTCTCCAAGCGCTTCGCACCACTAATCATTACATAGACGATGCCCACATATCCTAGAATACTTAGGACCCATTCCACTGGTCCCTGTAAGGTATTCAAAGCTCCCACAAATACACCAGTCCAAAATAGAATCTCTCCACAGTAATTTGGGCAGCGGGTAAAGCGATAGAGCCCCTTTGTGGCAACCATGTCAGATCTGACGCGCTTCTGCTTGGACTTAGAGATATCTGCAGCGGATTCTAAGATCAGTCCGAAAAGAGACAGGATTAGTCCCAGCCATAGAATCCAGGAATCCCCTGCCTTGTGATCCAGGCGATATGCCAAGGGAAGTACCTGGAGTACATAGAGAATGGCGCAGAAGATCCAAATCATAACCTTTACGAAAATCGGCATACTGCCATCGCTTTGGGTGGCATCTGATAGAACCTTCTTATAGTTCTTATTCTTGAATTCACGTAGAAGCAGGAAACCTGAGAGGCGACAACCGTATGTTAGAAAAAGCACTCCCCCTAGGATCGTTCCCAAAGTCAGATTCCCAGAATAGAGAATCATCAGACTGATTCCCAGACCTGCAATGGCAAATCCATACCCCACACTCATAAAATATACGAAATTAAAAAATCCAACACTACAAAGTACCAGCGCCACAAGGGCCAGTATGATATATACATGAAGGCTCATTTTTTCACTACTTTCTAATCTCTCTTGTTAAGTATTCCCGGAAGCTCTGCTTTCCGTAGGACACATCACCTACCAGATTTCCTACCAGGGTAAACTTACTAAATTTAATGATGTCAGCCTTGCCTGTTTTCTTCATGGTATTGATCCAGATCAGGACATCGAAGAGCCAGGCTGGTGCCCTTTTAATAACACAGGGCTTTCCCACTGCATCAAAGCAGATCTTCGCCATCTCATCATAGGTATAGGTCTCTTTTCCACCGATGGAGATGGTCCGATTCTCTTCTCCGAAGTGGGATACGATATACTCTGCAAAGTCTTCTGTTGCAATGACATTGGCGACGCCAGAGGTCTTTCCTAAGAGACGGATGGCACCCTTCTCCACCATTGGCTTCAGCACATGGACGATATCATAGAAGTAGCCTGTTGGACGATATATGATGTAAGGGATTCCGCTTTCCTTCACCAGATTTTCCATCTTCGCCTTAGCATCAAGCATAGGGATCTCTGGATGACTGTCTGCATGGATGACAGAGATATAGATGAATTTCTTAGCACCGCCACGCTTGGCCTCCTCTAAGAGATTCTGATTTCCCTTTAGATCGATGTCATAGCAGCTTAGTTCCTTGGATGCCTTGGTAAGTCCCATGGTAGTAATCACCACATCTGCTCCATCACAGAGCCCTGCCATGGTTTCAGGCTTTCGACAGTCGATTTTATGAAATGTAAACCTGCCACTACCCTGGAGCTCCACTTCTCTCTCCATTGCATCTAGGGCAATTACCTCATGACCCTGTTTTACAAGTTCCTTTAAAATATCCCTTCCTAGATGCCCAAATGCACCTGCTAATACTACTCTCATCATTCATCTCCTAAATCTACTTTAATAACAAGGTTAATAAGGTATCAAACAGTGCAGGATCATCATGGCGTACAGCCAAAAGTATAGTCTCTGCAGATAAGAGTGACAGTTTCTCGATGCCTCGCGCCACTCTCTCATCATCCATTGGAATGGTCTCCTTTTGCTCTTCTCGAATCACAGAAGCAGATACCACATGGCCTTCGATTCCACTTGCCACAAAATCATAGGTAAAGTCTTCTTTTTTGAAAGCAAGCTGAACCAGTTTCATCACTTCCTTCACCAGGTATTCGTGATAAGAACCTACATTGTCCAGGCTACCTACCCCTCTCCAGTACTTACGATTCTCCTTAGCAAATTCCCAGATTCCTGTGTATATGATTTGTAAGGAGTGATCGAAGTGAGCAGCACTTTCTACCCAGCGCTCAATGCCATCATACTTCTCTCGCCAGTCATCAAATAGCACCACTGCTAAAAGCTTCTCCTTAGAGTCGAAGTAGTTATAGATGGTTCCTGGTGCGATTCCACATGCATCTGCCACATGCCGCATGGTCAGCTGCTCTGCCCCTTCTTCTTTCTAGTATTTTTGGCATAGTTCCCTCCCAAATCCTCTTTTATGAACACGTTCATATTAGACCTTTTTCGGGAAAAAATCTACCCTGTTTTCCACCTGTTTTCCATTAGATGAAATCCCATATTCCATATAAAAAAAGCCACCCTATTCTCTTTCGAAAATAGAGTGGCTTTCAATTCAATCCACAATTCTCTTAATCCATGACCATTATTATTTGCTTGTCATCAGACTCTTACTTATCATATTTTGGCTTCTGAATCAGTTCTAAGGCATCCTCAGATGTTAGTGG
>ONIO01000054.1:0-12934 GCA_900317915.1 uncultured Lachnospiraceae bacterium
CCAGGATTCAATCCAGCTGGTCAGCCAATGCAGGCTGCTCCAAAGTCCAATTTCGACTTCAAGAAGCTTCTGAAGAATAAGTTCTTCATCGGTGGATTGTGTGCAGCCCTTGCAGTTATCGTTCTCTTAATCGTACTTGCTGTGATGCCTAAGAAGGTTGATCTGAATAAGTACGTAACCATTAAGACAGAGGGATACAGCGGAGCAGGTACAGCTACTGCTAAGTTCGATAAGAAGAAGTTCGAAGCTGACTTCGATGGTAAAATTAAACTCACGAAAAAGGGGAAGGCCTACTTCACCAGCGAGTATGGTGCAACCTATCAGGCTCTTGTAAATTCAAGTGTTTCTGACCCTTATGTTCTTATGATTGAGGACTATATCTCTGGTTCCCTGAATAAGGACTCTGCACTTACGAATGGCGATACCATCAAGTATAAGTGGGATGTTGATAAGACTAAGATTGAGAAGCTCTTCAAGGTTAAGGTAAAGTGCTCTACTGTTGAGCATAAGGTATCTGGCCTGAAGAAGGTTAAGACGAAGGACATCAAGAAGGATCTGAATGTCAAGTTCGGTGGTGATGATGGTGATGGCTATGCTTACTTCGATTCCGATGAAGACTACGCTTACTACTTCTCTTTTTCTAAGTCTAAGAATTTAAAGAATGGCGACGAGATCACTGTTTCTCTGGACAAGGATCAGACTGCACAATTCATCGATAAATTCAAGTTCCTGCCTAAGGAAACAGAATTTAAGGTTAAAGTATCTGGTCTGCCAAAGTACATTGCTAAGCTTTCTGACATTACTGATGATATGATGACAGCACTGCAGAAGCAAACTCAGGACGAAATCACAGCAAAATTTTCTTCTTCAGACTCTACACTTCAGAATGTTACTTACGCTGGATGCTATCTCCTAACAGATAAGGATAGCGATTATGAAAACAACTATCTCTACGTTGTATACTCTGCTACTATGACTCCAAATGATGCATCTATCCCAGCAGTAACCATCTATCTGCCAGTTCGCTACACCGATGTTCAGACAGACGGTGAGAAGTTAGTCAATCTCGATAGTGGTTATGTATCTGGTTACTCTTCATATGATGACGGAAGTCACTGGTACACATCTAGTGGTTACTTCGATGGTGCTGAGATGTACAAGGAGATCGTTACCGAGCATGTTGACGATTACAACTACGAGGTCTCTGAGGGTCTGACCCAGTTCGGAGCATAATTAGAGAATGTAAACCAATCTTTTGATGAAAGCGACATGAAATAAATCTATAATCGAAGCACCCCATGGTAGAATGCAAATTTTGCCGTGGGGTGTTTTTGTTGCATATCCAACATATTTCTATTTCCTTACTCTGTATAATGAAGAAATGCGATAGGGAGATTATTTGCCCTATCCCTTGTATGTATGAAATGAAAGATGAATGTATAAAGAGGAGTATCACATGGTAAGACAGATTATTCATATCGATGAGGAAAAGTGTAATGGCTGCGGTATCTGTGCAACTGCATGTCATGAGGGTGCAATTGATATCGTAGATGGTAAAGCGAAGCTTACCAGAGAGCATTTTTGTGATGGCTTCGGCGACTGTCTGCCAGAGTGTCCTACCGGGGCAATCTCCTTCGAGGATCGTGAGGCTCCAGCCTATGATGAGGCTGCTGTAGCGGCTGCAAAGCAGGAAAGAGAAGCTGCTAGAAAGTCTCAGCAGAATCTCTCCATCGATGACATGGATGGGGAGGATGCGTTCCGTCAGGCCATGGCATTATCCTTTGTATCTGGTGTGCCTGGCGCACGTCCTACAGGCTGTCCTGGTTCTATGCTTCGTAATCTCGAAGCTGAACGCGCAGGCAGAGGACAGAATGTATCCAATCGTCAGGAAGAGACACCTTCTAGTGCAGCATCTTATATTCCATCGGAATTAAATAACTGGCCTGTACAGATCAAACTTCTCCCGGAGCGTGCTCCATTCTATCAGGGTGCACACCTCTTAATCGCTGCTGACTGTACTGCTTATGCCTATGGTAACTTCCATCAGAAGTTCGTAAAGGATCACGTGGTCCTCATCGGCTGTCCAAAGTTAGATGACGTGGACTATACCGATAAGCTGATGCACATTATCCGTGATAATGATATCCAGTCTATTTCACTGGTTCGTATGCAGGTTCCATGCTGTGGTGGATTACAGCGTGCAGCTGAGATGGCTCTGAGAGAAAGCGGCAAGGATATGCCTCTTACTATTACCATCGTCACACCAGATGGTCATCTTCTGTAATACAATTACAATATCTGTAGCTTATCCTTGTCCTTACAGGACAATATTTTTACTAAGATAGGTTTATCTCCATAAACAGATCCTATAAACATACAAAGGGGAGCCGGTTTTATGCCGACTCCCTTACTTATTTACCAGTTTTTCTTGGCTTCTCTTGCTAAGGCTCGCATCTCTTCTGCACTCTTTCGCACAGTATCTGTAATCTCTGTTCCTCCCAGCATACGAGCCAGCTCAGAGACTGCATCCATCTCAGACAGACGCTTTATTCCAGATACGGTCTGGTTATTCTCCACCTTTTTCTCTACCAGATAGTGGTAGTCTGCCATAGATGCAATCTGTGGCAAATGGGTGATACAGATCACCTGATGTCTCTTACCAACCTGAGCCAGTTTCTCAGATACCTTCTGAGCAGTTCGTCCGGAGATACCTGTATCGATTTCATCGAAGATCAGAGTATCGATATCATCCTGCTCCGCTAATACGGTCTTAATCGCAAGCATGATTCGAGATAACTCACCACCAGAGGCGGTATCCTGCAATGGTCGCATTGGCTGTCCTGGATTCATGGCAATCATGAACTCGCAGTCATCCATACCATTTGCCGTAAAGTGATCCAACTTGGCAAAGTGCATCTCGAAGCGGACGTCTAGGAAGTTTAGATCCATGAGAGCCTTGGTTACAAGCTCTGTTAGTTCCTTGGCAGAGGTCTTACGGCAGGCAGTTAAGCTTAAGCAAAGTTGCTGCAATTCCTCCTCCTTTTTCGCTAAGTCATTCCGGAGACGATCGAGATATGCATCGTAGTCCTGGAGCTTCTCTAAGCGACTCTCCTTCTCCTCTAACTGATCCAGCACAGCCTGGATGGTATTGCCATAACGATTCTTTAAATCATTCACCAGATCCAGTCTCTGCTCTGTCTCTTGGAATTCCTCCTGATCGAACTCCATAGCATCTCTATAATCTGCCAGATCTCTTGTGAGATCAGACAGCAGTCCATCGATATCTGTTAGGGAGGATAGGATATCCTTCAGTCCCTCTTCATCGAAGGATGCCACCTGTGTTAATTCTGACAGGGAGCGTCCCACCAGGTCTGCTGCCGCATTATCCTCTGACAGCATTCCTTCGATACGGTTGAGAGATGCAGCAATCTTCTCGCTATTTTTCATGAGCCGATAGCGATTCTCCAGCTCCTCATCCTCACCGATTTTCAGTTCTGCAGATCGGATCTCTTCAATCTCATGCTCTAAATAGGAAGCCTCTCTCACCTGATCGGATGCGTCCATCGTAGCATGCTCTAACTCAGACTTCATCTTAGAATAGTCACTGTAGGCAGTACTTACAGCCATCTTAAGCTCAGTGAATTCATCTGTAGCTACCTGTCCTGCGGCCCCTTGATGCTTTCCTGCCTGGGACTGAGCAAACTGGTCTAAGAGCTCCATATGCTTCTTCTTATTCAGGAGAGACTGGTGCTCATGCTGTCCATAGATATCTAAGAGCAGCGCCCCTGCTTCCTTTAGTTTCATGGATGGGACACTCTCTCCATTAATCTTCGCCACTGCACGGCTGCCTGTCAGCTTACGAGACAGGATTACCTGGTCATCATATGGCTCGATCTCCATCCCACGGAAAGCATCCATCTCCCCTGGTGTCATCACGGAGAATACCGCCTCAACTAAGGCTGGCTTTTCTGGATCTCGGATCATCTCCTGAGATGCTTTGCCACCCAGGGCTAGTCCGAGTGCTCCTAAGAGAATGGATTTACCTGCGCCTGTCTCACCTGAGAGGATATTCAGCCCCCGGCCGAATTCAATTTCCTCGTGCTCAATCAGTGCTAGATTGTCTACTGTCAGGCTTACTAACATGCCTACTCCTTCTACTCTCTTCTCTCTGGGGCTTCCCACAGACCCCTTTCAAATGTAAACCAAGCCCTATCAACTGCTCACGTCTCTCATTCTTTTTTCTCGCAATTGGTAGCCCGGTCTATCTTTTTCATCAATTACCTATCTAATAACTGAGATAATCTACCCATAACAGAGACGGTATCATCAATCGAACGAATGGCACACATAATGGTGTCATCTCCTGCGATGGAACCTCTACAGAGAGGTAACCCTCCTTGAAGATGCTGATATACTTCTCTGTCAGATCCTCTTTGGTCTCCATATAGGCCACATAGCGAAGACGTCCATCGGACAGGGCTACCTTGGTTAATTTCATCTCACGGATATCACGAGAGACCGTCGCCTGTGTGGTATGAAATCCAGCATGTTCCAACTCTTCTGTGAGTTCCTCCTGGGTTCCAATCTCTTTTTTCATAATGAGATCCAGGATCTTATTCTGTCTCTCTGACTTTGATAATGACATCTTATTCTCCTCTTAATTTTCCTGGAGCTTAGTAGAGATACGCTCTAGGAAGTTCATCTTACTCATACGAATGAGTTTTGTTACCCTCTTGGATCGGCGGACGGTTACATGATCCCCTCGCTTTAATTTCATGCGATGAGCACCGTCGAAGGCAACGGTAGCATGCTCTGCCATATCCTCATGTCTCGCACCTAATTCCACCATAAGTCTGTCTCCTGCATCGATTACAACCGAGCGAGAATTCAGAGTGTGTGGATTCAGGGGATTCAGTAGGATAACCTTCGTCTTGGGATCCACCAGTGGTCCATTGGCAGATAGATTATAGGCAGTAGATCCTGTTGGTGTCGCCAGGATCATTCCATCGCAGTTGTAAGAGTACAGCTGCTGCCCATTGATATAGACAGTGAGGTTAATGATATTCAGCCCATCTCCTGCAGTGATGACAACATCATTTAAGGCGTGGAGATATTCCTTATCATCATTCAGCTTACCAGAGAGCATCATGCGCTCTTCAATCTCATAATCATCCTGAAGTAATCGATCGATGGCATCGAAGATACTTGTGTCATCTAGCTCACAGAGATAGCCCAGATGACCGCGATTCACACCAATGAGAGGGATTTCCCTCTCTCCAATTCCCTGAGCACAGCGCACGAGCGTTCCATCTCCACCAATGGAAATCACGCACTCTGTATCCTCTGGGATAGGCAAATAAACAGGCTTACTATCATCCTCTGGATCGATATAGACATAAGAAGATGCATGCCCGCCCTTTTCTTCGATGGTTTCAATAATGGAAGCAATGAGTCCCATATTGTTCTTGTCCTTATTTCTCGTCACAATATAGAAATTCTTCATGGACTCACCTCCAATTCTTTCTTACAAACATTCAATGTTTCGTTCCATTTCCTTTTTCTTCTTTTTTCCATTTCCCCTTATCTTATTTATCTAAGGTATTATGCGCTAATTCTACAATCGCCTTAATATCTGCTTCGGAAATGCCCTCAGTTGGAGCATCGTAGACTTGGTCTCGGTCTACCTTGATCTCATTGCCCTCTTCATCCAAGACACCCTCTGGCATATGGGTGCGAGCGATGTACATAAGGTACTCGATATTGCCCTCTGGCCCCTTGATTGGGGAGTAATCCAGGCCGAGAACCTTGAATCCGTGACTGGCCGCATAACCTGTCACCTGACGGATGACATCCTCATGGACCTTCGGATCTCTTACCACACCCTTCTTACCTACATTCTCCTTACCAGCCTCGAACTGAGGCTTAATCAGGCATACCATATGGGCATCCTCTGACAGAAGCGCATGGGTAGGTAAGAGAATCTTAGTTAAAGAGATAAAGGACACATCCACAGACGCGAACTGGATTGGCTCACCGATGTCCTCAGGTGTCACATAGCGAATGTTGGTTTTCTCCATACATACCACACGAGGATCCTGGCGAAGCTTCCAAGCGAACTGGCCATAGCCTACGTCCACAGAGAATACCTTCCTGGCGCCATTCTGCAGCATGCAATCCGTAAAGCCACCAGTGGATGCACCGATGTCCATACAGGTCAGTCCCTCTAGAGAAATCGGGAAGGAATTCATCGCCTTCTCTAACTTAAATCCACCGCGGGATACATAGGGCATTGGCTGGCCGTGGACTTCGATCTCGCAGTCCTCTGGGAACTTCATTCCCGCCTTATCCTCTCGATTATTATTCACGAAGACATTGCCTTCCATAATCATAATCTTCGCCCTCTCTCGTGAAGTAGCCAGGCCACGGTTCACTAAGAGCACGTCCAAACGTTCCTTCATAGATCTATTTCTCCAAAAATCTTACTTCGAATACGTCTCACAACGGATTCTGGGTCAATTTCACATAATTTCTGTAGTTCTGTCACAGTGCCCTGATGGATGAAACCATCTGGAATGGACACATTAAAAAGCTTCGCCGCACCTGGATTCTCACATAGGAGGTCTGCCACATGCATACCCATGCCACCAGACCGGACATTCTCTTCCATGGTGACAATCCAGTCGTAGTCCTGACTTGCCTCCCTGATATAGTCACAGTCCAGAGGCTTGCTTGGCTTTTTTAACTCTCCCTTTTTCGGTCCCTGGAAGAGGACCTCTGCCTTGCCAAGGCTGATCTCTGGTCGCATCTCATGCAGTCCATCATAGGCCTTTCCCTTGGGATAACGAATTGCAACTGGTCCGTCATAATTCAGGGCGAACTTCATCATATCCGAGAGTTCCCACTTATTCTTAGGCGCCATCACTACCATATTTGGAATCGTCGATAGATAGGATAAGTCAAAGATTCCCTGGTGGGTTTCACCATCTGGCCCAACCAGTCCAGCACGATCAATGGCAAATACCACATGAAGATTCTGTAATGCCACATCATGGAGAATCTGATCATAAGCTCTTTGCAAAAATGTAGAATACACAGCAAATACAGGCTTCAGCCCAGAGGCTGCCAGACCTGCTGCAAATGTCACTGCATGCTCCTCGGCGATTCCCACATCAAAGAATCGATCTGGGAACATATTATGGAATCTCTTTAAGCCTGTACCATCCGACATAGCAGCTGTCACTGCTACTACCTTGGGATCGCGATCTCCCATCTTACGTATAACTGTAGAAAAGACGTCTGTATAACCAGCTACCTTCTTCACACAGAGTGGCATACCATTTTCAATTTCAAATGGCGCTGTACCATGGAAACGAGATGGATGTCGCTCCGCTGGCTCATAGCCATAGCCCTTCTTGGTCATGACATGAACCAAAACAGGACCGTTAAATTGCATGGCCCGCTTGAAGATGTCTGTCATGGCTCCTACATCGTGACCATCCACAGGTCCTAAGTACATGATTCCTAGTTCCTCAAATGCCATGCCTGGAATCACTAACTGCTTGATTCCGCTTTTGGTCTTACGGATATGAGCAACCAGCTTGGTTCCATAGACTGGAATCTTCTCTAAGGACTGAGTGACATTATCCTTTAATTCGGTATAGCCTTCACTGGTACGGAGTGCTGCCAGATGCTTGGACATACCGCCCACATTGGCACCGATGGACATATTATTATCATTAAGGATGATGACAAAGTTCTTCTTCAGCATAGCGGCATTATTGATTGCCTCATAGGCCATGCCCCCAGTCATAGCACCATCACCAATCACAGAAAAGATGTGATTATGCTGGTGATTTAACTCCCTAGCCCAGGCCATACCCAGTCCAGCTGAGATAGAAGTAGAGGAATGCCCAGTGTCAAAACTATCGCAGCTTGACTCTTCCCTTTTCGGGAATCCAGATAGGCCATCCAACTGACGAAGGGAATCAAATTGATCCTTACGACCAGTCAGAATCTTATGGGTATAAGACTGATGTCCCACATCCCAGATGATCTTATCCTCTGGCAGATTGCAAACCAAATGGAGGGCCATGGTGAGTTCCACTGTGCCTAAGTTCGATGCTAGGTGTCCACCTGTCTTTGCAATATGTGTAATCAAAAATGACCGGATCTCCTCTGGTAATTCCCTTAGTTCCTCAGGGCTTAATTTCTTAATATCATTTGGTCCCTGAATCTTATCCAAAACCATATGTTATTTCTCCCGATGTACCAGGAACTCTAAGAGTTTGGTTAAAAAGCGGTTCTCATAAGGCAGCTTTAAGAGCTCTGTAATTCCCTCATCTGATAGATAAGTCACCTCTGCCTTGGCACGATCCATTCCCTCGAAGGAGATGAAGGTAACCTTCTGATTCTTACTGTCCTGACCGATTTCCTTACCCAGTACAGCTTCATCCCCCTCCACATCTAGGATGTCATCCTGGATCTGGAAAGCTAGACCAATCTTATGTGCCACACCTTCGATGATACTTACCTGCTCATCGTCGGCTCCGCCTAAAATCGCACCAATCATCATAGCAGCCTCAATGAGAGCTGCTGTTTTCATAGAATAAATAAAGTCGATACGATTTCTAGAGATACCGTTCTGCTTCACTTCTTCAACGTCAGCTACCTGACCGCCTACCATACCGTAGACACCTGACTTATTGGATAGAACCTTCAGGGCTCTCACAATAGCTGTAGCGTCAAGAGGAGCCTCATCAAAAGCCTTCAGGGCTGTCTCATAGGCAAAGTTCAGTAAGCCATCACCAGCCAGGATACCCATGGCCTCACCATACTGGGCATGGGTGGTTGGATTGCCTCTACGAAGCATATCATTATCCATTGCCGGTAGATCATCATGCACCAGGGAGTAGGAATGAATCATCTCAATGGCTGCCATAAATGGTTCTAATGCCTTAGACTTTCCGCCAAAGAGTTTATAAGTCTCCTCCATGAGAATTGGACGCACGCGTTTCCCACCAACTAAGATGCTATAGCGCATAGCCTCAAATACAGTTTTCTGATATCCCTCTACCTTTGGTAGATACTTTACTATCACACGATCCACATCGGATGCACGATAATCCAATTCCTTCTGAAAATCCATAATAAACTCCTCCCTAAGGTTATTCTGCTGAATCCAATGGGGACAGACTACCGTCTCCGTTAAGCTTCAAGACTTCTTTTTCTACGCGGTCAATACTCTTATTCGCATCCTGTAGGACATGAATACCTCTCTGATAGAGGAAAAAGGACTCCTCTAAAGGTAATTCTCTATCATCCATTTTCTGAAGGATCTCTTCTAACTCCTGGAAGTTCTCTTCTAGGCTCTTTCCCTTCTCATTTTCTTTCTCTGTATTTGCCATAGTACCCTCTTATTCTTTCATCCAGTCTAGTTCCAAAGCCTCCACACTGGTTACCTGGCTATGGATTTTTCCATCCATCAAGCGAATGTTAATGGAATCCCCTGGCTTAACATCTTCTACACTTTGGATATGGTTTTCATTTGCATCTGTAGGATAACCATACCCAGCCTGAAAGCGTTTCAGGGGAGACATGCCATCTAGCTTACCAGCTATAATAGCAAGCTTAGAGCGGCTATCTCTAATGCGATTCTCCATCAGATTCTGCATACGGTTATAGGATTCTAGCCGCTGACGATTCTCACGGATACGAAGCTCCATCTTCTCACGGAGGCGATCCTCCATATCCATAAGGGACTGTCTCCGATCCGACAGAACACGCTCAGGGCTATGGTACTTCAGTGCGGCTCCATAATGATCCGCCTGATGATGGGCCCAATCGATTCGGGTCATCATCTGCCGATTGAGTCTCTCCTGGTAGTCCTTAAGACAATTGTCAATTCCATCGATCTCAGCCACTGCTAATTCAGCCGCTGCCGAAGGGGTAGGTGCTCTTAGATCTGAGACAAAGTCTGCAATGGTAAAGTCCACTTCATGGCCAACTGCAGAGATAATCGGGGTCTTGGCATTGAAAATGGCATATGCCACTTCCTTCTCATTGAAGCACCACAAGTCCTCAATGGAACCGCCGCCACGACCTACAATAATCACGTCTAAATCCATCTCATCAAGGGTCTCAATGCCATGTACAATGGACTCCTTAGCTCCATCCCCCTGTACGAGAGCCGGGTAGAGAATCAACTGCACATAGGGATTTCTCCGGTGGCTAATCTGGATGATATCTCGGATCGCCGCACCTGTAGGTGCAGTCACTACACCAACTCGCTTGGTAATTGCAGGAATTGGCCTCTTAAAACTATCATCGAACATGCCCATTTCTGAGAGTTCATTTTTTAATTTCTCAAATTGGAGATAGAGATCCCCGCTACCTGACTGTTCAAATCTCTTGGCATAGATCTGATACTTACCATCGCGGGCGTAGACGCCGACTCGTCCGGATACCACGACCTTATCTCCATTCTTCATTGGAAATGTAAGGCCCGTCCTCCGATCACCGGCAAACATAACACCTTGGATAGCTGAAGTAGAATCCTTCAGCGTGAAATAGATATGACCGGAAGTGTGATACTTCAGATTCGAGATCTCTCCCTCCACGGACACGTGCTGTAAGTGCACGTTGTCCTGGATGAGATCCTGAATATATACATTGATTTGACTGACTGTAACTGTCTTCATTATCCTATCAGCTTTGCAAGCACACCATTAACGAAAGCAGATGAGTTGTCCTCACCGTACTGCTTTGCCAGTTCAACAGCTTCATTGATCGCTACGCCTTCCGGTAACTTCTCGTAACGAACCTCATAGACAGCAAGACGAATCAGTGAGAGATCCACCTTCGCCATACGCTTGGTTGTCCATCCCTCGGCCACATCATTAATCAACTGGTCGATCTCAGGGATATGCTCAATAATTGCATTGCTCTTCTCCTGGATATACTGGGAATCGGCACCGTCCTTAATTGGAGGGTCCATCTCCTGTAGAAACAGGCTTACCTGCTCCGGCATACTGTCTCCTTCATGGAAATCTGCCTGGAAAATTGCTTTAAAAATCTCTTCACGGATCTGTCTTCTTGTCATGGTACTAATTCCTTTATCTAAACCTCAGGTTTTATTTCATGCTTACGTTGGAAACCTTAACGTCAACAGCCTTCACTGTTAAGTCTGTCATGTCCTCTAGGGTATCCTTAACCTTCTCCTGAACCTGCTCAGAAACCTTCACAATGCTGTGCTCATAATCCACAACAATGATCAGCTGTGCGGTTACAGAACCGTCCTCATTACCAATGACACGAACAGCCTTATTCACCTTCGCTGCTCCAGCCTTTGCTACTGTCTCTCTCGTCAGTCCACCATTTAAGCAAGCAACGCCCTCAACATCTGTTGCAGCAAGGCCAGCGATATCTGCTAAAACCTGCTCTGTTACTGTGATGCCATTGTGAATTTTGTAATTCTTTTCAGCCATTATGATTCCTCCGCTTAATTCATACCATCGTATTTTTGCGTTTGTATTTCAATATCAGTTCTACTGCAGATGAGACTATCCGCAATTTATAGAATTCATTATAACACATGCCATCCATCCATTGCATGAATTTTTATTCATACCGCAATGCATCGATTGGATTCATCTTCGCCGCCTTATTGGCTGGGAAGTACCCAAAGAAGAGGCCGATGGCCATAGAGAATCCTATAGAGATAATAATCCCTGAGATGCTTGGTCGTGCTGGATATCCTAAGATATTAGAGGCTGTGATTCCAAGGACCATTCCTAAAATTAGACCGATGAATCCACCAATAAGACAGATACTCATAGCTTCCACGATAAACTGCACCCGAATCGAGGAATTCTTGGCTCCAAGAGCCTTTCTGGTACCAATCTCCCTGGTTCTCTCTGTAACAGATACCAGCATGATATTCATAACGCCGATTCCGCCAACCAAAAGGGCAATTCCAGCAATAATAGAGATTGCTGTGGTGATCGTTCCTAAGAGGGTAGTCAGCATCTGTACCATGCCAGACAGGGTCAGGGCGCTAACCTTATAGGAAGCATTGTTCCTGTAATAGGGCTCGAAGAAAGTGGTAATCTCCTTGGACAGCGCCTCTGGATCCACTCCCACTCCTGAGATTACCTGGACATATTGGAAGCTAGTCTGTCCCACTGCATTCTCAGCACTTCCGTACAGGGTCTCAGCAGTAGACTTCTCCATGAGGCACACCATGCTTCGATCCGTGAATTCCTTTTCCGAGAACATAGCTCCTGCATCCATATCTACTTTATTGGTCACGAAGTAGCCTGCACTAACTCCTGTTACCGATACAGATGCAGTCTCTCTGTCAATCGTAATACTTCCCTGGCCCACAGACTTCATGGCATTCACAGCATAGATCTTATCACCGAAGTGATCCGCCATGTCATGGATCATATCACTAGTGATGTAGTCCTTTTCCTCTGCATCCATGAGAGATGCCTTACCAGATGCCCCTGAGAAATGTAGACCGTCAATCTCAATTCCAGGATCTCTCTCACTTGACTCAGAGCGAGGAGCGATGGTGACATATACATCATTTGCTCCCAAAGACTGCATATTCTCAGATACCGAATTGGTCAAGGAATTTCCCACTGTAAAAATTGCAATAACAGATGCAATTCCGATGATGATTCCAAGCATGGTGAGGAAGGATCTCATTTTATTGGTCTTCAGGCTTCGAAGGGCCAGTAATATATTCTCACCTAGAAGCATGGACAGCCTCCTCTCCTACGATATTACCATCACGAATAGAGATAATACGATCCGTCTCAGCAGCCAGTTCTGGAGAATGGGTGATTAAGACAATGGTCTTACCCTGCTCCTGATTCAATCTATGAAAGAGGTCCATCACCAGATGACCTGTTTTGGTGTCCAGTGCACCTGT
>ONIO01000054.1:12999-20201 GCA_900317915.1 uncultured Lachnospiraceae bacterium
TCTCCCATCTCAACCAGTTCTAAGAGTTCTATTGCTCTCTTTTTTCGCTCCGCCTTAGAGACTCCTGCATAGAGCATTGGGAGTTCCACATTTTGAAGAGCGGTAGTCTTGGGGATCAGATTATAGGTCTGGAAGACAAAGCCGATCTTTTGATTCCGAATCATAGATAGGTCATTATCTGTAGCTGCTTCCACATCAATTCCATCTAGGTAATAGCTTCCCTCTGTTGGTCGATCCAAAGCTCCGATGATATTCATTAGGGTTGATTTACCAGATCCTGAGGGGCCAACAATAGACACAAACTCTCCTGGCATCACATGAAAGGATACCTTATGGAGGATTTCAAGTTCATTGGGCTGTCCGATATAGAATTTTTTTACGATATCCTTTAAGGAGATAATTGGCTCTCCCTGGAATCTACGACTTTGGTCCATATTTATACTCCCCCAGCAGATCCCATCATATTCATCAGTTCATCCACAGAGTTATTAGAGTCTGACTTTGGTACAAGGACATAGTCATCCTTGGAAAGTTCCTTAGACTGGATCTCCATGTAATAGGTTCCTTCGAGACCAGTGGTTACGGTTATCTTCTTAAGGCGTGTGTCTCCTCTGTAGGTCTTCGTATACTTCTCTTTCGTGGACTTGCTCTCTCCCTTTTTGTCAGAGGATGGGGATGTCATCTCCTTGGCATTTTTATCATCTACCACTTCAATATACTTCTGTCCCTTATCATCTGTCTGAACAGACTCAATTGGAACGGACCATACATCCTTCGAAGAATTTGTAATGATACTCACCTTAGCATTCATTCCAAGGCGTAGACGACTATTGGCTTGATTAAGAGCAATCTTCACATTATAGGTCGCCTTACTAGATCCGCCAGACAGACTGCTTAAGTCTGTTCCAGACAGGCCGGAAAGAGCGCTTAGATCACTTCCACCAGAAGTCGCCTTAATTGCCACCTCTGTTACTTGTCCCTCTAGTTCCTCATCTCGTGTGGCATCTGTTTTAATTCGACAGGGCATGCCAACCGCCACATCTGCAATATCATATTCATCGATCTCAGCACTTACCTGCATGGTATCTACGCCCTCAATGGTGGCAATGCTTGTACCGAAGTAGGTGTCACCACTATTCACGCGAATAGCTGTGACAGTACCTCCATTACGGGTGGTGACTGTAGCCTTCTTCATCTCATCATCTAGAGCCTTCACCTGATTCTGTAAGGTTTCAATGGTTCCATCATAGGTGGTAAGCGGATTGCTTCCACTGCCTGTTAATTGTGACAGATCCAGACCAGATGTATCACCACCGCTTTGTAGAGTTGCCAGAGACTGCTGCATGGCATTCAGCTGTGTCTGCTCTGTATTCACCAGATTCTCCTGACTTAGGATCAGCTGCTGATACTGGATCGCATCTGCATTGGTTGGAGTAGATGCATAGTTGGACTGATAGGTATCCTTCATAGATTGAAGTGTCGCCTTGTCTGCATCTAATTTTGCCTGCTGGCTAGTAATAGACGCGCTCAATGCATTGATGGCTTCCTGATTACGAGCCGCCTGGCTGGATGCAGATTCATCTGCTGCACTTTTGGCATCCTCTGCCGCTTTTTTAGCATCTGCCTCTTGCTTTTTTAGCGCTGTTATCTGTGCATTCAGTGTCTTCTTTTGCTCCTCTAGATTCGAGGTGTCCATAATCGCAATGGTCTGATTGGCAGTAACCACATCACCCACTTTGACTTCGACAGACTTCACCTTAGATCCTGTCATCGTAGAGGTCACATTCTCTGACGCTGTTGCCTCGATAGTGCCAGATCCACTCACAGATGTCACGATGGTTCTCTTCTGTAGCCTCTCCGTTGTAATCTGGTCTGTCTCTTTGGATGCGTCCTTCTTTTTTATAAGGCCTGCGATAATCAGGCTAGCTATAAGGACTCCTGCAATCGCCACTCCAATGATTCTCTTTTTCCTGGACTTTTTCTTAATATCACCCATGTATTGCCCCATTCTTAATCAAAAAGACTCATCATTTCATTAGTTTCCGAGTCGCCTTATAGATTTCATTTCCCTTATCTTGATTCTTAAAGCCCTTCACCAGCGCTGTATTATAGACTTGCTTATCCTCACTCTCACGGAAGATGCGATAGATCTTCGTATAATCACTTGGTGCCAGTTTTAGTCCGCTGACCGCCTCTCGGATCTCAGACTTCTCCTGTGCTGACAGGGTCTTCTTGACTGCAGGTTTCTTCACCTCCGCCTTGATTTTTTCAGCAAGCTTCTGTTTTGTATTATTATCTTTTGAAGTATTTGTCTTGGGCTCTTCTTTTTCTACCTTTGTTTTTTCTGCCTTTGTTTTTGCTGCCTGCTTCGTATCTGTTTTCTTAGCAGTTGCCTTGGTCTCTGCCTTCTTAGTTGTCTGCTTTACAGTCTGTTTTGGTTCTGCCTTCTTAGTCGTCTGCTTTACAGTCTGTTTTGACCCTGCTTTCTTAGCTACAGCCTTCTTAGAAGAAGTCAGTGCAATCTGCTCTCTTCTTGCAAAGTGTATTTTCTTGTCTAGGAAGTCCTGCTGATTCCAGAAGTCTACAATGGCATTAAATCCTGTATCCTTAGATACGACGACGAACTCTTCCTGACCAGATTCTGCCACCAGATAACCAGACAGGGCTGACAGCTGAAAGTCCAGGTAATTCTTACCCGTCTTTTCCACATGGATATAGCGCAGTCTCGCCCCAGATGTAGCCACCTTAATATGGAGATCCATAGGAATCGTAGATGCATTTTCACTGTAGAAGAGAATCACTTCATCCTCTTTGGTCAGATGCTCAATTCCTTCCCATCCTGCATAGTGGACATTTTCATAATCAATTAAATAAACTGCCATCTCAGTTTTCCTTTCTTTTATTAAGCAATACCTTATACGCAAGGATTGCAGATACAGTCTTACTATCCTGGATCTCTCCCTGATAGATTAGTTTCAATAGATCCTCTAAGTCCCATTCCTCCAAATGAATTACTTCTGCCTCATCTAGATTCTGCTCTCTTTGATTGGTGAGATGCTCCGCCAGATAGACATCAATAAATTCATTACAGAAGGCAACGGTGGTTTTTAGTTCTAATAGTTTTTCTAAATGTAGGGCTTGATAGCCTGTTTCTTCTAACAGCTCTCGACTTGCTGTCACAGAGGAGTCCTCATGAATAGAGTCTCTCGCACCAGCAGGAATCTCTAGAGTCCATCGATCCAGTGCAGGTCGATACTGTCGAACCATAATCAGCTTTCCCGAATCCAGAACTCCAAGGACTGCTGCTGCGCCCTTTCGATGTGCTACAAAGTCCCAGGTCTCTTCTTTTCCATCCGGTAGGACTACCCGATCCTGATAGAAGTCTACAATTGCACCAGAATATACCAATTCTCTTCCGATTCGTTCTACATGTGGTCCAAGTTTTTTCTCTTCCATATCAATCCCCTATATCAAACTATATAATGATCTTACTCTTAATAATAACAGAGAATGTGCTACCCAATTATGAATAATGTGTAAAAAAGAAGGCAACCAGCCTTAGCTAGTTGCCTTCTTATCTTCCTGTTTTCGTATGCTTTATTTAGCGTAATCTGTAACCCGAGATTCTCGAATAACATTGACCTTAATCTGTCCTGGATACTTCATCTCTGCCTCGATCTTCTTAGCAACATCTCTTGCTAACAGAACCATACCAGCATCGTCGATCTGATCCGGAACAACCATGATACGTACTTCACGGCCTGCTTGAATTGCATATGACTTCTCAACGCCCTTGAAGCTGTTGGTAATCTCTTCCAGCTGAGACAGACGCTGTGTATATGCTTCCATTGTCTCACGTCTTGCACCTGGACGAGCAGCACTGATTGTATCAGCTGCCTGTACCAGACAAGCGATGAGGCTCTCAGGATCGCAATCACCATGGTGAGATGCGATGGCATTGATTACGATTGGATCTTCCTTATACTTCTTCGCAATCTCAACACCAAGCTGTACGTGAGATCCCTCTCTCTCACGGTCAATAGCCTTACCAATATCATGCAGGAGACCTGCACGCTTAGCCATACGTACATCTTCGCCGACTTCTGCAGCTAAGAGTCCACAGAGTTCTGCAACTTCGATGGAGTGCTTTAAGCCATTCTGGCCATAACTGGTTCTGAATTTCATTCTTCCCAGCATCTTAATCAGTTCTGGATTTAATCCATGAACGCCAACCTCAAGTGCAGCCTCTTCACCGGCTTCACGAATGTCATTGTCCACTTCTCTCTTTGCCTGATTAACCATCTCTTCAATTCTTGAAGGATGAATACGTCCATCCACAATCAACTTCTCCAGTGCTACTCGCGCAATTTCACGACGAACTGGATCAAATGCAGACAGTACGACTGCCTCTGGTGTATCGTCAATGATTAACTCTACACCAGTTAATGTCTCTAATGTACGGATATTTCTACCTTCACGTCCGATGATTCTACCCTTCATCTCATCATTTGGAAGCTGAACAACGGAAATTGTCGCCTCAGCCACGTGATCAGCAGCACACTTCTGAATTGCTGTGACAAGAATGTCTTTTGCCTTCTTGCCAGCCTCTTCCTTAGCATTCGCAACAGATTCCTTGACCAGCTTCGCTGCGTCAAGCTGTACATCTGCCTCTAAGGACTTGAGAAGCATATCCTTTGCCTGGTCCTTGGTAAGACCTGATATTCTCTCGAGCTCCTGTACTCTTTGCTGATGCAATTTATCCATCTCAGACTGCTTCTTACGAAGCGCCTCATCTCTCTGGTTCAATGCCTGCTCTTTTTTCTCACATGCATCAACCTTACGGTCTAAGTTTTCTTCCTTAGACTGGATTCTGCGCTCGTTCTTAGAGATCTCTGAACGTCTCTCCTGGATTTCTTTATCCAGGTCATTCTTAATCCGAAGATTCTCTTCCTTTGCTTCCAGCAAAGCTTCACGCTTCTTTGCGTTACCTTCTTCTATCGCATCATCTACGATTTTACGTGCCTTCTTCTCAGCGCTATCGATCTTCTCTGCATCATTCTTTTCATGCTGAACATCTGATAATTTTCTGCCAATGAAGAACGCTACTACGAATGCTGCGATAGCAATACCTACTGTAATTACTACGTCACCCACAGGAGCACCTCCTCTATTCAGTTGTCTATGTACTTGATTTGTATTGGAAATTTGAAAATATCTATTAATATTATTCAACTTACAACAATTTTATTGTACATATTTAACGAGTTAAAGTCAACGGAAGTGGAGAAAATGAATTTCAAGATTTTAGGGCTCTTCTATTTCCCTTTGATAGATATGTACACATTCTGTAATATCCGATACCTCAAACCCTCTAGACGCTAAGAAACGAAACGCCTTCGCCTTCTCCTTCTGCTTTTTCTCATAGTCAGAATTTCCAAGGTCAAATTTCTTCTTATGAAGGAGTTTCATAATCTGTTCCTTAGGGTCGGTCTCATTCTCATCCTCCATAGCCTGATAGATTAAGTCGTCAGAGACGCCCTTCTTTTTAAGGTCCTGGATCAGCCTCTTCTTACTCTTTCCCGTCTGGTGATAGCGGATATAATTTCTAGCATATCGATCATCATCTGTATAGTGATAAGATGCCACATAATCCAATGCAATTTGAATAGCCTCTTTGGGATATCCTGAGTCCCTCAGTTTCTGCTCCAATTCAACAGTGGTTCGATCCTGCTCCTCTAGTAGATGCATGGCTTTCTTTTTCGCCCTTGGAATATAAATTTCCTTGAGTATTTCCTGAAAAGTCTCGTCACTTATTTCCTTTTCCGCTTCAATCTCAAAACGATGTATTTCCTTGTTATATAAAACAAAGCCTGTCCCATCATCGAGACAGACTTTGCTTCTGCTTTTGGATCGACGGAAGGGGATAATTTCACTTACATACATGAATCATTCCTCTTATGTCTATTTTCGGAAGGTCTTATTTTTTAGGTGTCTTCGTCTCTGCTTCTGCAGCTTCAGTTGATTGAGTCTCAACTTTCTCTCCATCCAATCCATAATGCTGACGAACCAAATTCTCAATCTCCTGGCATACAGCTGGATTCTGATGCAGATACTCCTTAGCATTCTCTCGGCCCTGGCCAATCTTCTCGCCATTATATGCATACCAAGCACCAGACTTATTCACGATATCTAAGTTTGTTGCAATATCAAGGATATCACCCTCCTTAGAGATACCAGTGCCAAACATAATATCAAACTCAGCCTGCTTAAATGGAGGTGCAATCTTATTCTTAACAACCTTAACGCGAGTATGGTTACCAATGACTTCTCCACCCTGCTTAATGGACTCTACACGTCGTACATCCAGACGAACGGATGAGTAGAACTTCAATGCACGTCCACCTGTTGTAGTCTCAGGGTTACCAAACATCACACCAACCTTCTCACGAAGCTGGTTAATAAAGATCACAATACAATTCGTCTTACTAATAACACCTGTCAGCTTGCGAAGAGCCTGAGACATCAAACGAGCCTGTAATCCCACATGAGAATCACCCATCTCTCCATCGATTTCTGCCTTAGGTACCAGTGCTGCAACGGAGTCCACAACTACGATATCAACTGCGCCTGAACGAACCATTGTCTCGCAGATTTCAAGTGCCTGCTCACCAGAATCCGGCTGTGAGATATAGAGATCATCGATATCTACACCAATCGCCTTCGCATATACAGGATCTAATGCATGCTCTGCATCAATGAAGCCTGCAATACCACCACGCTTCTGAACCTCGGCTAAGCAGTGAAGAGCCAGTGTTGTCTTACCAGAAGACTCTGGTCCATAAATCTCAATCACACGTCCCTTAGGAAGTCCACCCTGACCTAATGCAATATCTAGGCTAAGAGATCCTGTTGGTACAGTCTCTACCTTCATATTCTGAGTGTTATCCCCAAGTCTCATAATAGAGCCTCTACCGTACTGCTTCTCAATCTGAGAAATCGCTGCATCCAAAGCTCTAAGACGTTCGTCCTTATTTGTTCCTGCCATTCTTATTCTCCTTATAATATTTATCAACTTGTTTGATGTATCATCTGCTCTTTACTGGCAGCTCGCAAACAGTTGTTCGATTCACTGTTCATATCCTAACCCACATCACATGCGTTGTCAACAGAAAAAGCGAAAGTTTGTTCGTATTTTTTTAACA
>ONIO01000070.1 GCA_900317915.1 uncultured Lachnospiraceae bacterium
ATCCTCCATCAGTACCAGAAGGGACTGTATGAAGCAAAGCTTAAGCTGAAGGCTGGAGAGACTACTCTCGTGGCGAAGGTGGATGGTGCTTTGACAGAGGTGTCCGACACCATTACATTAGACAGCGATCAGGAGGTATGGGTCCGCTATCAGGATGGCAAGCTCTATGACTCCGTGAACCATGCTGGTCAGATCTACCACACAGAGACTCTGGTAGGTGGATTCGGTAAGGACAAGGGTGCACCAATCACTGTGAAGCTTGGGGATACAGACTATCCTATCCAGGGCTGGAAGCAGGATGATACGAATATGCACCTTCATTATGTCGGTGGCGGCATCTATGAACGGACCTTCCAGATTAAGGCTCCAGAAAGTGATGTCACAGTGGCAGATGGGGGCTATAAGATCGCAGAGGATGATAAGTGGGATGTATCCTATGGAGTGAAGGGCAACAATAAGGCCCTGACGATTCCTGCAGGAAGTACAGAGCTTACCATCCGTGTGAATACCATAGATGGACAGATTCTTGATTCAATCAATGATAAGGATGCTCTATCCACCAAGGTTCAGATCATTGGTTCTGCTCGTAATAATGAAAAGGACAAGTGGAGCCAGGGAGCTGAGGGGTATGAATTCACACAGTTGAATGACCATCTCTACATCTACTCCGATGTATATGAGGGTGGTAAGACAGAGTATAAGCTCTTAGTAAAAGGCGACTGGTATGTGGATAATCCTTCAGGAGATAACCTGAGCTACACCCTTCCAACGGGTGCGAAGAAGATGGTTACCTATCTCTATGATGCTACAACTAAAGACATCATGGATTCTGAGAATGACCAGGCAGCATTAGCCAAGGCGCTTGGAACCAAGGCTGCAGAGATCGTGGCGGCAGTGGAGGAAAATGTAAACCATACCTATCACTTCATCCAGCCTCTGAAGAATGATAAGGCAGAAGTGAAGCTGGTTTATGGCACCTATGATGAGAAAAAGCAAAGCCTTGGGGAATTAACCAGTGTAAATCTCACCAAGACTGCAGATGCATACGAAGCCAATAATGTCTATTTCGGTGATGAGGAGAAGACCATTCTCTATCAGATCACTGTGGATGGAACTGCTATGGACTATAGCAACACAGAGGGTGCTGTGACCCTTGGAAACCAGACCTATGCAAGACTAGACCTTCATAAGTATGAGGGTCGTGTAGTAAATGTGCCTGGTACCTTCCCTGGACCAAGCTGGGATCCAAGCTCTAACCAGATGACTTATATGGGCAATCAGCGCTATGCCTATACCTTTAAGAATGTACCAGCAGCAAATTATGAATATAAGATTGCACTGGCAGGCTCATGGGATGAGAACTATGGCGCTAAGGCACAGGCAGGTGGCGCTAATAATAAGGTGGCTGTTCCTGACACACAGGATGTGACCGTTCTCTACAACGATATATCCCATCTGATGGTGACCTCTGTCGACTATATGGTTGCAGATATCTCACTGTCAGGAGCTTTTATCCCAGAAGGAACGAAGCTAACTGATGATTTCCTGCGTGGCATCTACTCCGCATCTGTAACACTTCCAGCAGGTAGCTATAAGAATATTGAGGCAACCTACGATGGCAAGAAATACCTTTATAATGAATTCACTCTCAATGAAGAGAAGACCGTCAACTTCTACTTCGATCCGACATCTCTCGTATATTATGACGATGCTTCTGATAAAAAAGTAGAGACCAAGTCGATCAAATACGACACAGAAAGTAGTGACAATAAGAGTATATGGGGAGCAGTTCCAACCAATCAGGATGTGACCTTCGCTCTTGAAACTGGTACCGATGTAAGCAATGTAAGAATGATTGTGAAGGGAAATCCAGATGATCAGAAGAATCTGGAACTTACCAAGGATGGAGATGCAGCAAACGGCATACAGCGCTGGGCTGTTACCACCAAGTTCACTAAGATTGGAGAACTGACCTATTACTTCGTTATCTCTAATGGTTCCGATGTCATCACCTATGGCGATGATGACGGATACTATGGCACAGGTAAGACTGCGGCTCTGACCGATGTAGCACCATATGATCTGGTGGTATATCAGGATGGCTATCAGACACCAGACTGGATGAAGAATGCAGTGATCTACCAGATCTTCCCAGACCGCTTTGCCAATGGTGATACGAAGAATGACTTCAATGAAGCAGTCAAGGATCCACACACTTCTCGCGGTTCTAGCGATTATGAATTAATTGATGACTGGTATACACTTCCAGAGAATCCAGAGCAGGAGGGGCGCGTAGACGAAGAGACCTATAAGGAGACCGGAGCCTACTTCGGAGATCAGATCTGGAATAATGAGATCTACGGCGGCGATGTACAGGGAATCATTGATAACATGGACTATCTGAAGGCCCTTGGCATCAATGTCATCTACCTGAATCCAAGCTTTGCATCCATCTCCAGCCACAGATACGACACCAGCGACTACAGTAAGTTAGATCCAATCCTTGGTGATATGGGCGACTTCGACGAACTGGTTCGAGTAGCGAAAGAGAATGGTATGCACATCATCCTAGACGGTGTATTCAACCATGTCTCCGATGACAGTATCTATTTCGACCGCTATTATAAGTATCTCCAGGGCGGCGAGAGTGTAAATCATGGTAAGATCGGCGCATATCCATACTGGGCATATGTCTATGACCTTATGGATGAGGCCAATGTAGACCAGGCCCAGGCTGAGAAGAGTGCCAAGGACTACTTCACATCGAAGTATGGAATTACGGACTACTCCTACACCACCTGGTTCGATGTCACAAAGACAAAATTAAAGGAAAATGATGGAACAGTAGCAGATCCAGATACCATTGGACTCCGTGTAGGCAAGCCTGTCTATGGCTATGAAGGCTGGTGGGGCTACTCCAATATGCCAGTTATTAAGGCAACAAATGGTTCTGAGTATCAGACAGAGAGCTGGGCGAAGGAAATCATCGGCAATGATGACGCTGATAATGGCTCCATCGCACAGTACTGGATCTCTAAGGGCACCTCTGGCTGGAGATTAGATGTAGCCAATGAAGTATCGGATGAGACCTGGCAGCACTTTAGAAAGTCTGTAAAGGCACTGAATGATGGCGAGGGCGTTATCATCGGTGAGATCTGGACCGATGCAACCAAGTATCTCTTAGGAGATATGTATGACTCAGTAATGAACTATATGTTCCGTGGCTATGCAACCAACTTTGCAATGGGTACCAAGGATGCAACCACCACCATGAAGGAGATGAGAAAGCTCCGTGAGCGCTACCCCAAGGAAGCCTTCTATGCAATGATGAATCTGGTAGACTCCCACGATACAACCCGTATCCTGTCCTACTTAGATGGAATCGGAGATGATCGAAGTGATAAGGAAATAGCAAGTGCTTTCCCGACATATGAGGGTACCAGTGATACTGCTAAGAGCCGTCAGTACTTAGTTGCTCTCATGCAGTTCACCTATGCTGGAGCACCAACCATCTACTATGGCGATGAATTAGGAATGGTAGGAGCAGATGATCCAGATGATCGTCGTGCAATGGAATGGGGCCGTGGTAATGAAGAGCTGACCAAGTGGTACGCTCGCTTGGCAGCAATCCGTGCACAGTACTCAGCCCTTCGCACTGGTAGCGTAGAGGAGTTTGATACAGGGAATGATAAGGTCCTTGGCTATGTCCGTCGTGACGATGATCACACGATGATTGTTCTCTTGAATCAGGGAAATGAAGACCAGACCGTTACCTTGGATCTAACGAAACTCAATCTCCCAGCAGCAAGTCTCCATGACATCTTGAATGGGAAAGACGTAGCAGTCGTAGATGGTAATGCATCTCAGAATGAAATTGTACGTTCTCTGAATGCCAATGGACTCCCAGTCAATGGGGTGAAACTAGGACAGATCAAAGTCGGTGTACCAAGTCTCCGTGGCGCAATCTTAACAGAGAATCCACTAGAAGAGACTGCTCTAGATACAAGTGCACTGTCTAAGGCATGGGATTCCAAGTATCAGGTGGCAGCAGTGGATCATGCTGCACTGAAGAAGCAGCTTGAGGAAGAAACACAGAATGGTGACAAGCCTGCTCCAACTGTAAATGATGATAAGAATAAGGGGCAGAATTCAGGCTTTGCAGAGGTACTTGCAGAGAGTAGAGATCAGGCGAAGACAGATAGCACCAAGAAGGCTACCAAGAGCCCTAAGACTGGTGACATCCCACAGACACCATACCTACCACTGATTATGGTACTGGCTTGTGGATGTGTCCTTGGCCTGGCAGGAGAGCGCTACTTTATGAAGAAGGAGAAAAAAGAGGAAGAGTAAATAATAAAATAATGCAGTAACTTAAAATGACGATGGCAAGCACTCCAAGGGATAGACTTTGGAGTGCTTGTTTTTTACTATTTCGATAGGGAAGTGCGGCTATTAGAAATCTGCGATATAAGGTATACTAAGAGAAGAATTGAAAAGGAGGGCATGGTTTGCCTTTATCATAGGGAGAATGGAATGAAGATTATTACAAATGCAAGAGTGATGGATCCAGAAAGTCAACGGGATGAGGTGACGGACATCCTCGTGGAAGGGGATGAGATTCTAGGAATCCGACAGGCCACAGAGCAGGAACTTTCCAAGGCAGAGGAGATCATCCAGGGCCAGGGACTGATTGCAGCCCCAGGTCTGGTGGATGCCCATGTGCACTTCAGAGATCCAGGATTCACCTATAAGGAGGACATCTATACAGGAGCAAGAGCAGCGGCAGCAGGTGGCGTCACTACAGTGATCTGCATGGCCAATACCAAGCCGGCAGTGGACTCCGTGGAGACTCTGACAGATTTAATAAATCGAGAGAAGGAACTGCCTGTTCATGTTATGAATACGGCTACAGTGACCAAGGGGCTAAAGGGAGAGGAACTTACTGATATGGAGGCTCTGGCAGCCTCTGGTGCGGTGGGATTCACCGATGATGGGATTCCGATTATTGATGTGAAGCTTCTCATGGAGGCCTTTCAGAAGGCGGCGGACTTAGACCTGCCGATTAGCCTCCATGAGGAGGATCCAGCTCTGGTTGGCTCTTTTGGTGTGAATCAGGGACAGGTGGCTGAGAAGCTTGGAGTGCCAGGGGCATCCCATCTGGCAGAAGAGACTCTGGCTGCGAGAGACTGTCTCTTAGCGAAGGAATCAGGAGTCCGTCTGGACATCCAGCATGTGTCTAGTGGAGTAACGGTGGATATCATTCGCTTCATGAAGCAGCAGGGGATTCGTGTCTATGCGGAGGTGACACCTACCCACTTTTCCTTTACAGAGGATCTTCTCTTAGAAAAGGGAACACTGGCGAAGGTGAATCCACCACTTCGCACAGCATGGGATCGAGACAAACTGGTGGAGGGACTACAGGATGGCACCATCGATATGATCGTGACAGACCATGCACCTCACACCATGGAGGAGAAGGCGGACTGATTGGTCTAGAGACCTCTCTGGCTCTGGGAATCACCCATCTGGTGGCTAGTGGGAAACTCACTCTGATGGAACTCCTAGAGAAGATGACGGTGAATCCGGCAGACTTCTATAAGCTGCCCTGCGGTCGTCTGCAGGCAGGGGGAGTAGCAGACATCATCCTAATTGACCCTGAGGAGAAGTGGATCGTAACAGAGGATGGGCTGCATTCCAAGTCTAAGAATTCGCCATTCATCGGTATGACCCTTCAGGGCAGGGTGAAGACAACCATCTGCAGAGGACAGGTGGTCTACCAGGATCGAATGATTTCTTGAATGATTACTGGAATGATTGTTGACTTTTCGCAATCTTTCCACATAGTAATCTCCACACCTGTGGTATAATCAATATGTAATTCATGCGTAACAGCATTTTTACAGATAAGGAGATAGGTATGAAGAATACAGCAAATCTACAGGAGAGAGTGGAGATACTCTATCAGGAAGCTGGAAGCATCATCCTAGGGAAAAAGGATCGCATCCGAGAGGCTTTCTTAGCACTACTAGCAGATGGCCATGTGTTATTAGAGGATGTGCCAGGCACAGGTAAGACCACCCTGGCCAAGGTCTTCGCCCAGCTCCTTTCACTAGACAATCATCGTATTCAGTTCACACCAGATGTGATGCCTTCCGACCTGACAGGCTTCTCTGTCTATCATCCAGACAGGGGAGAATTCGTCTATGAAGAGGGTAGTGTATTTTCCAATTTGATTCTTGCAGATGAGATCAATCGTGCTATGCCGAAGACCCAGTCTGCCCTTTTAGAGGTAATGGAGGAGCGACAGGTTACAGTGGAGGGCATTACCCGTAAGTTGCCGGCTCCATTTCTCGTTATCGCAACAGGGAATCCCTATGGTGCCGTGGGTACAGAGCTTCTGCCAGAGGCGGAGATCGATCGATTTCTAATTAGCATGACCCTAGGCTATCCATCCTTAGAGGATGAGATCCAGATGGCTATGAAGGAGGATCGTACCCATGCCATTGAGAAGTTGCAGCCTGTCTTCTCCAGAGAGGAATTCTTAGAGATGCAGCAGGCTGTGGAGCTGGTGCGTAAGACCCGTGAGAATACCAAGGTTCTTCGGGGAGCCAGCCCTCGTGCAACCATCGCTCTGGTTCGAATGGCTAGAGCCAGTGCCTATGCAGATGGAAGAGACTATGTCACTCCGTCGGATGTGATGCAACAGTTCCCCTATGTGGTTCGACATCGAATCCAGTTATCCAAGGATGCTGTAGAGGCGCAGTTGGGTAAGGATGATGTCATCGAGGAGATCCTGAAGGAGGTTCCTGTTCCTAAGGGAGGAGAGATGGCATGATCATTCTCTATGAGATTCTCTGTCTCATTTTGTTGATTCTGTCGGGATGGCTTCGGAGTCGCTTCTATCTCATGCTTTTTGTACTTGCAGAGGTATTCGCCCTTAGCTGTCTCGCCATGGCCATCTATAATCTGAGA
>ONIO01000119.1 GCA_900317915.1 uncultured Lachnospiraceae bacterium
ACCATCCCAGCATCTATTATTTTCTGTAGTGTTGTAGATGGATGATACTCTGCCTCTGGGTGAATATACACTGTATCTCCCTTACGAAGATTTCGGAGGAAAAGGTCAATATGGGTATTGGGGTGCTCAATCATTAGGTGAACATCCAATGGTTTCATTGTGTTTTTTGCTATATATGACATATCATTTAATGACATGGCAAAGTTTGGAACATAACGTCCATCCATGATGTCAATATGGAAGGAGTCAATTTCCGCCTGTTCTAGATCTCTTACTTCCTTCTCAAGATTGCCGAAATTCGCACACATCATAGAAGCATTTAATTCAATTGCCATACTTACCCCTCTTTTCAATTACAACTTGTCGTCCTACATTTTGAAATAGTGTTGCAGTACTATCTCCATCTCCATAATAAGAATCTGAAATCGCATAACCTAAATCAGGCCATTCTTCTTCATCTAGAATGATATTGTTTTTCTTTTCGGCAATTGCGAGAAACTTTTGATATTGCTCTTCCACTTCTGGCGCTATTAGCTGGATATATTCAAGCATCATTTTTTCCGGTCGATAGATGAATACCTGATGATCTGTCTCTTCCTTCAAGAGAACTTTCTCTAATTGTTTTATCGCCTTCTCAGGATTCCTAAAGAAGACTCCCAGATTCATATTGTAGTAGACTGCTTTCTTCCAGTTACCATTTTCATCCTTAAGTTTTCTTTCCCAGGATACTGGCATCTCAAGATTTTCTTTTTTATAATGCCAGTAATTTACTTCCTTTAATTCTGGCATGACGTGAATTTTATTCTCAAATATTGCCCTAATATCATCTTCTAGAAGATTTTCGAATCCTTCTGCCCACTCCTCTTTTGCATCCAGTTTCCTCTGAACAACCTCTATGAGTTTTCGGATGTAGTCCTGCTTCATTTCCTCTGATTGAACTCTAATCTCATCTGCATAAAACAGGGCCGGTGCATTCACGTAGTGCTCCATTACGATGTAGAGATTAGGATCTCTTTCCTTAGGCTCATCTGTTGTAAATGGGCTGATGTATGTAAGTTTATCCGTATTTTTTCTTAATTCCGATGTAAAGTAACCAGGATCTATACACTCACTGCAATTCCATCGGTCAAATGGATCACTTGTTACGATTTCACTTGGTCTATATTGTTCTAAGTCAATATCAACACAGCTTACAATTGGTAAATCTGCTGGCAAGCGATCGATTTCATATTCCTGACTGATTGGAAGTCCGCGAAAGTTCACATAATAATATGGAACCACCACCACTTTCACTTCTGCACCTGCAGCTCTTTTTTCTAGGTAATAAGCTTCCACATATTTCCAGCGATCTGCATGGCTAATAATAAATACAACTTTTTCTCGTTCAGGAGCCTTGCACTCCCTTTTCTCTAGCAAGGCTTTCATTCCAGCTTCATCTAACTGATAGCGAAATGGAATCTTTCCATTCGGATATAATAAGCGTTCCAACTTAGCAAAATAAGGGAATTCATGAACCCAGCCTCCACGGTATGGAATTCCATAATTCTTTCCATACTCCGTCTCTAGTACTCCGTCGAATACTAACGGTACGGGAAGCATTACATTTTCAAATTGAATCTGAATGGTATGCTCATACCAGGATTTCTGATATACATGACTATGATCCGCAAGGAAATACGGAAGTAACGCAATCTCATCACAATCCTCTGGCTTATTCCCAGCAAATACTTTCTCCACCAGATAATCCACCTGGTAACTTAACGTCTCTTCTTTATTATAAGTATAGCCCATGATCCGCGCTAATGCGTCTACCCATTTCTTGGCTTCCATATCCTTTGGATCTTCGATTCTTTTTCCTAAGAGAGACGTCTCTCTGGCGAGTGCGGCCATCTGTACCCACTCTTCTCTCGTCTTCTGGTCTCTTGGTAGGTAGTCTAATACGAAGATATCGATGGTTGTGGTATATGGAAACTGATGATGCTGATTCAAGTAATCCTCATCCATGTATACATCTCTGGCATTGGTTACCTTGCACAGAGAATCATAGATTCTATCCTCAGGATTTCGACTTCGCCAGCTCAGGAATCTCCAGCCTTCTGGTAATTCTTCTTCCACAATTTCCCGAAAGCGCATGAAGTCATCACGCATCATACAGATATCTACATCATCGTCCCAAGGGATGTATCCTCCATGTCGTACTGCGCCAAGGAGAGTCCCATTATCTGCATACCATGTAATATGATGCTTCGAACAGATCTCATCGATTACATTTAGCACCTCGATTCCTTCCGCCCAGGCACGCTTCAGCATACCATCCACATAGAATCC
>ONIO01000055.1 GCA_900317915.1 uncultured Lachnospiraceae bacterium
GGTTGGGTCTACATTTCCTCATGAAATAAAAGTTAGAAGAAGAAAAGATTACCATGAAAACAAAGTCCTACTCCGTGGACATGCTCAATGGTCCACTTGCTAAGAAACTCATCGCATTCGCTCTGCCTCTGGCGGCAACCAGCATCCTGCAGCAGCTCTTCAACTCTGCTGATACAGCGGTTGTGGGCCGCTTCGTTAATCGACAGGCTCAGGCAGCTGTCGGAGCTAATGGTTACATCATCAATCTCCTGGTGCTGACTTTCATCGGAATCTCCGTTGGTTCCAATGTGGTCATCTCCAATCTGATTGCCCGTAATGAATCTAAGAAAATCCACGATGCCGTACATACTTCCATCGCCCTGGCCCTACTGATCGGTCTGGGCTTAATTGTCCTGGGGGAAGGCCTTGCGGTACCAATGCTTGGTCTCATCTCTACCCCAAGCAATATCATGGATGATGCCGTGCTTTATCTACGTATCTTCCTAATTGGTGTGCCATTTGAGATGGCCTACAATTTCGGATCGGCGGTGCTGAGAAGCCAGGGTGACAGCAAGCGCCCTCTCTACAGCCTCATGCTGTCTGGCGTCATCAATGTAGTGCTGAATCTCTTTTTTGTTGTAGTCTGTGGACTGAGCGTCATCGGTGTCGGTCTGGCAACTGTGATCTCGAATGGAATCGCAGCTGGTCTGGTCATCTACTTCCTCTGGAAAGAGGAGTCGCCTTTTACCTTCCGATTCCATGAATTGGGCATCGATCACAGACTACTGAAGAAAATTATTGTTATCGGTCTGCCTGCAGGTCTGCAGGGTATGCTGTTTAGCATCTCTAATGTCTGCATCCAGAGCGCTATTAATTCCTTTGGAGATGCGGCAGTTGCTGGCGCATCCATTGGTCAGTACTTCGATCTCTACACTTACTTTTTCTCTGCAGGCTTTGCCTCTGCAGCTGTGACTTTCACCAGCCAGAATCACGCGGCTGGCCATGAGGATCGTTGCCGCCGAATTTTCTGGCTCTGTAATCTCTTCGGGCTCATCTCCTGCTTCCTTGTAGGTGTGGCTCTGGTCGGTTTCCGCGGTTTCTTCCTAGGGCTCTACTCTACCGACAAGGCTGTGCTGTGGTTTGCAACAGTGAATCTCTTTCATCGCACCATCTTCGAGTTTTTCGAAGTGCCTTTTGATGTGGCAGGTTCCTCTCTCCGTGGCCATGGTCACTCTCTGACTCCGACTCTGATTATTGTCATCGGAACATGCGCCTTCCGCCTGGCTTGTGTCTTCTTCATTTTCCCACTGAGTCACAAGTTTGAGATGCTGATGGACGTATATCCCATCTCTTGGCTACTGACAGATGTCATTATGCTGATTGCCTACTTCTACATGTGCCGCAGAATCGATAAGCGGATGCGAAAACTTTAACAATCTTTTCACATAAAGCCCTTGATTTATTCCCCAAATAGGATAAACTATATTTAAGTTCGTTAGATATTTAACAAGCCTGACATATTCTTAACAATCAATACCGAATTTGGATTCAACAGAGTACTTTGGCAGGGTTTACATTTATCGAACTTGATATGATGTGTTTTCATTGAGAAGGAAAAAATTAAGGAGGTTACTGATGGCTAGATTTACATTACCAAGAGACATCTATCATGGCAAAGGCGCTCTCGCTGCACTGAAGGATCTGCAGGGTAAGCGTGCAATCATCTGTGTTGGCGGTGGTTCTATGAAGCGTGCTGGTTTCTTACAGCGTGCCGAAGATTATCTGAAGGAAGCTGGCATGGAAGTCGAGCTTTTCGAGGGCATCGAGTCTGATCCATCTGTTGAAACCGTTATGCGTGGTGCTGAGGCCATGGCAAAGTTCCAGCCTGACTGGATCGTAGCTATCGGTGGTGGTTCACCAATCGATGCTGCTAAGGCAATGTGGATCAAGTACGAGTATCCAGATTGTACTTTCGAGGATATGTGTAAGGTATTTGGACTGCCACAGCTTCGTACCAAGGCTCATTTCTGCGCTGTATCTTCTACATCTGGTACTGCTACAGAGGTAACCGCTTTCTCTATTATCACTGATTATGAAAAGGGTACCAAGTATCCTATCGCTGACTTTGAGATCACTCCAGACGTAGCAATCGTTGACCCTGATCTGGCTGAGACCATGCCTAAGAAACTGGTTGCTCACACTGGTATGGACGCCCTGACACACGCGATCGAGGCTTATGTATCTACTGCTAACTGCGACTTCACCGATCCACTTGCTATCCATGCAATCGAGATGATCCAGAAGAATTTGATTGACTCTTATAATGAGGATATGGCTGCTCGTGACCGTATGCATAATGCACAGTGCCTGGCTGGTATGGCATTCTCTAATGCTCTTCTAGGTATCGTTCATTCTATGGCACATAAGACTGGTGCAGTCTTCGCTGACTACGGTGCACACATCATCCATGGTGCTGCTAATGCTATGTATCTGCCTAAGGTTATCGCCTTCAATGCGAAGAACCCTGAGGCTAAGAAGCGTTACGGCGTTATCGCTGATTACATGCACTTAGAGGGTGCTAATGACGACGAGAAGGTTGCAGCATTAATCAAGTATGTTCGCGACATGAATGACGCTCTGAATATCCCTCACTGCATTAAGAACTATGGCCCAGACTCTTATCCAACAGAGAATGGCTTCGTTCCTGAGGAAGTATTCCTTGAGAGACTTCCTGGTATCGCTGAGCGTGCAATCGGAGATGCATGTACAGGTTCTAACCCTCGTATTCCTACTCAGGAAGAGATGGAGAAGCTCCTGAAGGCTTGCTACTACGATACAGAAGTAGATTTCTAATTCTAGATTAGTAGACAAAGGTAAACCCTGGGGAAGATTTTCTTCCTCAGGGTTATTTTTCTGCATATCGCAGGCAGCCTGTATGGATTCTACGATACATTGCAATCATATATTTTTTCTATTATCTTCATAGCATCCTATGGAAGCTTTCACGCTCCACCGTCTGCTCCGCTGAATTTCTGGGCCATATCATTTCTATAGCCACCTGGCTGGGATAGAATTTTCACCTTCACCTTCTCACTGCCATCGGCAGCAACTGTGGTGATAACTTCTACCATGGTACCATCTGGATAACGAACCACCTCAGAGTGGCTTCTATTACGCTTCCCGATATCCTTCGGATCCTGACTTGCACGAGTATCCATCTCCTCTTCCTGAGTGTCTGGACGACTCATCACTTCCTTCAGGCGATCCGCAAGAGTTTCGTCAAAACGACCTAACAAATCATGCTGATCGTATTGGCCTCTTCCTCTTAATCTACTAACTCCTGTATACTCTTCTACTCTCATAATCTACTCCCTTTGTCATCGGGTTTAGACATCCATGTCGGTTACAGTTTCCCCTTGGAAACACATTCCCTTATTACTATTATCGTAAGGAATTTGAGATAATTTATACCCAAGAGGTAATTTTTCATTGACGTCCGCCAGCCGTCCTTCCAGTAAAATACTATTTATTACGGACGCCCTACATTTCAATAAAATCGGTTGCGAAGCACCCTATCATGGAATAGAATGGGATGAGACTTTTTCACTACCTGGAGGCTATCAATGAAGACAAGTCCAATTCAGATTATTAAGGATATTATCAAAATGACCCTTGCAACCATTATCGTTGGTTCCTCGGTTTTCCTATTTCTAGAGCCCAGCCATGCAGCTGTTAGTAGCGTGTCTGGTCTCTCTATCGTACTTACAAATTTCATGCCATTTTCCGTGGCGCAGATTACCATGTTCCTGAATGTCACCCTGCTGGTTATCGGCTTCTTCACCTGCGGACATTCCTTCGGTATCAAGACCGTTTATACGTCGATCCTCTTACCAATAGTTATCCGGGTCTATGAGAAACTGCTTCCCAACTATACCTCAATGACTGGGGATGCTACCCTTGATGTGGTCTGCTATATCTTCACCGTCAGCATCGGTATCGCAATGCTTTTCAATATGAATGCAAGTTCCGGCGGCATCGATATCATTGCCATGATTCTCAATAAGTATCTCCACATCGAGCTGGGGAAAGCACTTGGTGCTGCAGGCCTAGTCATCGCCCTATCCTCTGCTCTTGCTTATGACGGTAAGACTGTTGTCCTCAGTCTCTTAGGCTCTTATCTCAATGGTTTTATCGTGGATCACTACATCTTCGATCACGATATGAAGCGCCGCGTCTGTATCGTTTCTCCCAAGGAGGAGGAGATTCGTAACTACATCCTCCATGAGCTGAAAAGTGGTGCTACCATCTATAAGGCCTTCGGTGCCTATCGCATGGAGGAGCATAATGAGATCATCGCTATCGTGAATAAGTCTGAGTACCAGAAGCTCATGACCTATCTCCACGAGATAGATCCTCAGGCTTTCATCACAGTCTATACTGTCAGCGAAATGCACTACCGCTCCAAGCTCCTCGAAGAGCGTAAGTGGGAGTAGGATTACAGCACCTTATTCGAATTACACACGAAACCCCGTGCCCAACAGGACACGGAGTTTCTAATATCTAGGCATCATCCTAGCACCTTATATGTATCTCCATCCACTGCAATCAACTGCTCCTCCTCCATGAGAGTTAGTTCCCTGCAGAGTGAAGTCCGGTTTACATTTAGATAATGAGCCAGCTCCGACTTATTGAGAGGGATCCGCACCGTGTCATCCCCGAGGATCTCGATGCCGCGAGACGCGCCCATTCCAGGGTCACCGGTCAGCTGTAGCTTCAGGTAGGCCAGGACCTTATCCCGTAGTCGCTCCTTAGAGACGATGTCGATTTTCTGCATTAGGAAGAGATTCTTCACAGTCAGAAGCTCGTACATATTCTCGATCATCCGCTGGTGGAAGCGGCAGCCATTACTACACATATTCATCACCTTGGAAAATGGCAGGAATAATGCCACTGTCCGCCGAGCCGCCAGGAAGGATACCTTAGAGCGGCGTATTCTCCGCAGGGCAAAGGACTCATCGAAGAGCTCCCCTGGCTGGATGTAGATGAGAAAGGATCGATGCCCCTCCTCGTCCTCCTTCAGCATGTGGACGCAGCCTTCTAGCACCACACAGACATATCGTGCCTCGTCCTCATCCATGATGATGTACTCATTCTTCTTGAATTCCCTTATATGCCCGGACAGGCAGCCCATGAGGCCGTCAACTTCCTCAGGGTTGATTCCGTCGAACAGTGGCAGCTTCCCGTAATCATAATTCTCCTGCTTTCTCATTTATATATTCTCCACAAATGTAGACCAGACTTTTTGTTGGTTTTCCCGGTTTTCTCTATTTCCTTCATCGAAGTTTGAAAAGTGTTTCCTATGTCACACATATTACAATAGAAATTCATAAAATGAAAGTGAGAGTTGTATTTTTTGTTAATTTTTTGACAAGGGCCTTTGGGACAAGAATCTAACAAGAAATTTCGCAATAGTATGTTTCTTAACAGGAGGAAATCATATGGGTTATGTGCTTAACCAAGATGGCTTCGGCAAGGCCATCGCAGAGCTCCAGCAGACCTACCGCATCTTCGCGCCGGTAGTGAAGATTGGTGCAGGCAGACACAAAGATGTAGATGTAATCATCTATGACGAGATCAAGGATGCTTCTGAGATCGAGCTCCATAAGAAGTCTGACTACTCCGCTAAACGCCATCAAGCGTCAGGACGACATCTACCTCAGAAATGGCGGTGAGAAGGATTGGTTCTACCAGAGACGTAGAGACCTGGTGAAGTTCGTTCTGATCGGTTGTCAGTCTAGCTATGAGAACTGCTTCTGCGTAGATATGATGAGTAATATCACGGAGGATGGTTATGTATTCTCAGTTGATGAGAAGGACGGCGAGTTCCGTATCAATGTCTTAGATGATTCTGTTGATAGCATATTTGATGCTGTAAAGTCCTCTACTGCAGATGTAACTCCTGCTCACGTAACTGAGAATAAGACCCGTGTACGTGTGCCTGAGAATATCCCATTTGATATCGTGAAGCATCCACTTTGGGATGAGTACACCACTCGCTGTATCGGTTGTGGTCGCTGTAACTTCGTATGTCCTACCTGTACCTGCTTCACCATGCAGGATGTCTTCTATACCGATAATGGTAAGGTGGGCGAGCGTCGCCGTGTAGGTGCTTCCTGTATGGTAGATGGTTATACCAATGTGGCTGGCGGTGGTCAGTACAGACGTACCCAGGGCGAGCGTATGCGTTTCAAGGTACTGCATAAGATTTTAGATCACAGAAAGCGCTTCGGTTACGACATGTGCGTAGGCTGTGGACGTTGTGATGATGTCTGCCCAGAGTACATCAGCTACTCCAATATTATTAATAAGGTTGCTGACGCAGTTGATGCGATGGAAAAGGAGGCCAAATAATGAGTAATCCATATATCCCTTATCCATCCAAGATTTTGGATGTCATCAAGCATACACAGAAGGAATACACCTTCCGCATGGAATTCACCGGCGATGTGAAGCCTGGCCAGTTCTTCGAAGTATCTGTTCCTAAGTTCGGTGAGGCTCCAATCTCCGTATCTGGAATCGGCGAGAACTATGTAGACTTAACCATCCGTCGTGTTGGCCGCGTTACCAATGAAGTATTCGAGTCCTATGTGGGACAGACTCTTCTCCTCCGTGGACCATATGGTAACGGATTTGACATCGACCTCTATCGTGACGGCGAGACCGTTGTGGTAGCTGGTGGTACTGGTGTATCCCCAGTCCGTGGTGTCATCCACGCCCTGTCTAATATGGACAATTCTAAGGATAAGTACGCCATCACAGGCTTCAGAAGCCCTGACGATATGCTTTTCAGAGATGACCTGAAGGCCTGGGAGGAGAAGCTGAATCTGATCCTTACCGTAGATGGTGCTCCAGAGGGCTATAAGGGAAATGTAGGGCTTGTTACCAAGTACATTGCTGACCTGCCATTACAGGATCCAGCAAGTGCAAAGGCTATCGTCGTAGGACCACCTCCAATGATGAAATTCACCATTATCGAGCTGCAGAAGAAGGGCTTTAAGAATGAGAATATTACGGTATCCTATGAGCGTAAAATGTGCTGCGGACTTGGTAAGTGTGGTCACTGCCGTGTCAACGATACCTACATCTGCTTAGATGGTCCAGTATTTAACTATGTTGACGCCATGAAGATGGTAGATTAAGGAGGACAGACAATGGGTGAATTAGATATTAATATCGGCGATTTAAAAAAGCATGCCTTCCGTGTATCCAAACATCGTGGCGAGACCGCTGCTCGTATCCGTATTCCTGGCGGTGCTGCTAATACGAAGGTTCTACAGAAGATTGTTGAGATTGCTGACAAGTATGGTGATGGTACTGTGAATATCACCAACCGTCAGGGTGTAGAGATTCCAGGTATCCGTTTAGAGGATATGGATGCTGTAAAGTTAGAAATCCAGCCAATCATCGATGAGTACGAAATCGTACAGGCTGAGAAGAATACCGGATTCGATTCCTCAGGAACCAGAAATATCGTTGCATGTCCTGGCTCTACGCTCTGTCCGTTCGGTAACTATGATACGAAGGGCTTGGCTCTGAAGATTGATCACATGATCTTCCCTAATGACCGACACGTAAAGATTGCTCTCACAGGCTGCTCCAATGACTGTGCCAAGGTTCGTATGGACGACTATGGTATCATCGGTATGACCGAGCCTCAATATAATAAGGACCGTTGTGTTACCTGTCTCCAGTGTGTAAATATGTGTAAGCGTCGTTCCGTAGGTGCTCTGAAGGAAGTCAATGGTAAGATTGTCCGTGACGAGAAGAAGTGTATCGGATGTGGCGTCTGTGTGCACTACTGTCCTACACGTGCTTGGACCAGATCCAAGGAGACCTACTACAGAATCTTCCTCTTAGGCAGAACTGGTAAGAAGAATCCACGTATGGCTGAGGAGTTCATCAAGTGGGCAGACGAAGATACTGTTCTGAAGATTATTAAGAATGGTTATGCCTACATCGAGGAATTCATCGATCCAAATGCAGTTGAGCATAAGGAGCATATCGGTTACATCGTTGATCGAACTGGCTTCGAGAAGTTCAAGGAGTACATCATGAAGGATGTAGAATTAGGACCTAAGGCTGAGGTTTCGAAGACCATGTATTGGAGTGGTAAGGACTACACCAATTACGGAAGTCACTAAGCCCCCACTAGAACTAGGGGATGAACCATGGGAGTAAGGACTACTCCAGTTACGGAAGCCACTAAGCCCCCTCTATAGAATTCGATCGTGTCGGCTTTTAGCAGCTATCGTAAGTCTATTTTTAAAACTATATAAAGCAACAAAAAACCTGGACGTAAGTGATTACGCCCAGGTTTTTTATTTACAATGGCCACATTTCGGGGAATGGTGGCCTTCACTCCATTCCTGGCGTGGTCTATATTTCCTTCTGCAGCTTGTTCTCGTATACAATAAATTTCTGCTCGTGCAGGGACTGGATGTAAGCGCCAAGACGATCGTAGAGAGGCTCTGCTCGGTCGCCAAACTCCTCATGCAGGAGCTTTCCGATCTCGAAAACTGTCTTCTGGCCGTCGATTTGCTGCCAGATAAAGGAACCCATGTCCTCTAACTCGATGTCTGAATAGCGAGGGCGCTTGAAAAACACCTGCGCAATCTTATGAAAAGGTCCTACGTGCTCGATCTGTACCTCTACATGGCCCTCTTTATTGAAATGCCAAGGATAGAGCTTATTGTGTCTTGGGACGTAGTCCAGGAGATTTTCCTTCTGTGCCATTATTACCACCTTCTAGTTCGCACATACGAATACCGACGTCATCCGTTCTGAATGTTATTTACAAAAAAATTGGTGGATCAGACTGCACTGACCCACCAACATTATCGCATATTTAGGATACCCTTGTGTAGATGAAAAATCTACGATTTGCCTCATCGAAATACCATGACGTATCCGAATCAGGTTCGATCTGGATAATCAATTATTTCTTCTGACGGGTCACTGCAACCAGAGACAGAGCCAGAAGTGCGAAGAGCACGAGTGCTCCGATTGGTCCGAGATTGATCATCTGAGACATGTCTGTATTCAGACCAGCCGCTGCAATTGCTGCCAGGACGATACCTACCAGACCCTCACCAGCGATCAGACCAGAACAGTAGAGAATACCGCGGTTAACGGCTGCCTTCTTAGCCTCTGCATCATCCATTTTCTTCTTATCAACAACGAGACGGATAACACCACCAACCATCATTGGTACGGAGATATAGATTGGCAGGTAGAGACCTACTGCGAAAGGCATTACAGGGATACCCATCAGCTCAACTGCTACACCGATGAATACACCAGAGAAGATCAGAGCCCAAGGAAGGTTTCCGTTCATTACACCCTCGATAACCATCTTCATAAGCCCTGCCTGAGGTGCTGCCAGATCCTTAGATCCAAGGCCCAGACCCTTATCCATGATGTAAAGAGTATAACCAATTGCAAGAGAAGATGCAATAACACCGATGAACTCACCGATCTGCTGCTTCCAAGGTGTGGCACCTACGATGTAACCAGTCTTTAAGTCCTGAGATGTATCACCAGCGATAGCTGCTGCGATACAGATGATGGAACCGATGAAGATTGCTGCCAGCATACCCTTCATACCTACGATCCCAATCTGCTTCAGGATTGCAGTTACAATCAGAAGTGTAGCAATCGTCATACCAGATACAGGGTTGTTAGAAGAACCTACGATACCTACCATACGTGCAGATACAGTTACAAAGAAGAATGCGAAGATGATGATCAGCAGAGCCTCTATGAAATTCACTGGGATTGCTGGGATCAGCCACATTGCAAGTGCAAGGATACCAACGCCAAGGATGATGACCATTCTTGGAAGGTCCTTATTGGTACGAAGCTGGTCGCCTGCGTTCTTACCATAGTCCTTCATAGCGCCTGCGAAGGACTTGAAAATCAGAGGCAAGGACTTAATCAGGGAGATGATACCACCACATGCTACTGCACCAGCACCGATATACTTGATGTAAGAAGACCAGATGCCTGCTACACCAGCAGTAGGATCAGCAAGGATCTCAGAGATTGGAGCCTTACCAGGATAGATGGTTGCATCGCCACCGAACATAACGATCAGAGGCATGATTACTAACCAACCAAGCATACCACCACAAAGCATGTAGGATGAGATCTTAGGTCCACAGATATAACCAACACCTAACAGGGAAGGAAGCGTATCCATACCAACACCGGCACCCTTGTAGTTCTTCAGGTCATAAGTAATCTCACTTGGGAATACCTTCAGTCCATCTTCAAGGAACTTGAATAAAGCTGCAATACCCAAACCAGAGAATACGATCTTCGCATTGCTGCCACCCTCTTCACCTGCTTCCAGAACCTCTGCACATGCAGTTCCTTCTGGATATGGCAGTACGCCATGCTCCTGAACGATCAGTGCATTACGAAGTGGAATCATGAAGAGAACACCCAGGGTACCACCAATCATACAGATGGTTGCGATCATTGCGATTCCAGGGATCTCTGTCTTACCCTCACGTGCCCACATGAAAATAGCTGGCAGTGTGAAGATTGCACCTGCGGCTACAGACTCACCAGCGGATCCGATGGTCTGAACCATGTTATTCTCCAGAATAGAATCTCTGTGCAGGATGACACGAATGACACCCATAGAGATAACTGCAGCTGGAATGGATGCAGAGATTGTCATACCAATCTTCAAGCCCAGATAAGCATTCGCAGCACCGAAGAGAATTGCGAGAGCGATACCAACAACAATAGAAAATGGTGATAGCTCGCGTAATGTCTGGTCTGCGGAGATAAATGGCTTGAACTCTTTCTGTTCGTTACTCATTTTTTCAGTTTCTCCTCCTATTGTGTAAAAACGGCTGTATATATAGTGGCACTGCTACTAGCCTGCGATAGAGCCAGTGGCGCTCATATATATCTTAGTCACGCTATTCCATTATAGTTATAACGCTTTCACGTGTCAAATCATAAAAGTGAATTGTGTTCATGCTATAGATGAGTTAAGTTTCACTTATAAATTGAGCGCCTATTGTTAACAGGTATACGGAGCCGTTCAACTACTCAGGTGGTGTGCCGGCTTGTTCACTTATCACAATTCTGTCACTGTCACGCCCATGCGTCCTAGACTATTTAGATTAAAGGCAATCTCCTGATTGCTACGATAGGTAGTCATATAAACCGCCTGTCGGCTCTGTACCAACTGCAGCAGGGAATTATTGTCCATATTGTCAAAGTAGAACGGGTTTATATTTCTCAGATGGCCAGTGAGCTCATCCATCTGCAGAAAACCGCCGTGGCTCTGAATCAGAAGGAGTCTGCCCTCTAACACATGCTTGATCTCGCCCCAGAAATTAAATCCATTATTCAGGTTGCTTGGCAGGATCATGACTGACATCTGCAGCATAGTTGGCTGTGTCAGTGCAGGGCTCAGTGGAGTCCAATTATCAATGGTTGCACGAATATTCTGATAACGCATCACATCATTGCCCTTCAGATTCAGGATAGAATTCAGATCATTCTGAGTCATGTTCGGGATACCGCCGTACTGCATCACTGCGTTGTAGTCGTAGGAATAGACGCCACTGAAGAGACCCTTGGTTCCAGCGCCCATCTTGTCGAGGAATCCGCCCTGCTGAGCCATAGCCTTCTCATTCAGATACTGCTGGTAACTAATCGCATGCTTCACCATAGTGGTATAGCGATCGATGGCATTATCAATGGATGCACACTGAGCGCCGAACACGAAGAGATACTGGTTCACACACTGATTTGCCATACTCATAAAAGCATCATAGCGAAGGTGATACGTCTGCAGCGCATTCATCAGCGCCATTGCATTTGTGACAATGATCGTCTCCTGCAGGCGGTTAACAAACTGAATATTCAGCTCATTTATCAGGCTCTCTGCATCCTGATAGACCTTCAGGATGCCGTCAATTCTCTTGAGATAGGTGTCCCGAGTCACCGCTGGAATAGTTGCCAGGATGTCTGCACGAAGGGCCTCAGCCTCCTCCTTGCTGGCGAAACCGCCGCCCATCAGCTTGTTGTAGATATTCATGCTGTGCATGCGCTTCTCACGAGCCTCATCCTCACTATCGTAAAGCACGCCCATCACGGTGCGAAGCCGTTGATTCGCAGCGCTGATGCAATTGTCCAGGTAGGTGATGTACTTGTCCTTAGACTGGACATTAGAAGCTGTCAGCACATCCTTCTGAGCATTCATGGTTGCTAGATCTAAGGAATTGGTGCGATCAATGGTTGCCGCCACCTGTCTCAGGGTCTGTTCTGCCTGATGACTCTCCTCTGCAGAAATGTAGACCATGCCATCGTATGTGCGCTGGCGCTCTTCTTCTGCGTGCTCGTAGCGTTCGATAAAAGCTTCATACTTCGTGGTATCAAGGGAAGCTTCCCTTCCAAGACGCTTAATGTCATCCTCCACGTGCTGAATCTGAATCAAGTCACGCTCTGTCTGGAGCCCGATTAGACGACGCTCGATATCGCTAATTCTCTTGAGCTTCATTTGATCTAGGCTTGGCTGTGGCGCCATCTGTGGCATATTCGGCTGCATCTGCTGCATTGGCTGACCGTTCATTGTAGCCATCTGAGGCTGCATCGGCTGGACAGGTGCTGGCATCGGTGCTGGCTGCGGTACCGTGTTCATCTGTGGCGCAGCCTGCCCTTCCATAATCTCATCCTCAAATTCATCCGACACATCTGCTCCGCAGAATGGACATACATCAACACGACCTGGTCATTTTTTAGTGCCTTGACGGGTTCTTATACACGTCTATGCACCTACCTTTTACAATATCACTACTTGTTCTAGCAAAGTAGTACATTTGAGATTTTTTCTTGCAGTGTTTCGCCTTTTCCTGACGCGCCAGCCCATATGGGCGAAACACATGCCGGAAATCCAGACCTACAGCGGCCGGAGAGTTGGCTTGTATCATCCTATTTCGGCTTACCTGCCAAATAAGGCGAAACAAGCTTAAAACAAAACTAGTTCTCGCGGCCAAACGCGGAATGAGTTCGCCTTTTCCCGACGCGCCAGCCCATATGGGTGAAACACATGCCGGAGATCCAGGCCTACAGCGGCCGGAGAGTTGGCTTGTATCATCCTATTTCGGCTTACCTGCCAAATAAGGCGAAACAAACTTAAAACAAAACTAGTTCTCGCGGCCAAACGCGTAATGTGTTTCGCCTTTTCCTGACGCGCCAGTCCATATGGGTGAAACACACCAGCCTTACTCCCTACTCTTTCAGCGCATATCTCCACTTCACAACGGCGGTGACAATAACAATTGCATAACCTATCAGGCTAAAAGCATCTGGCACTTCATTCAGGAAGAGAATTCCTAAGAAAGATGCGAAGATTACCTGGCTATAGTCAAATACGGAGATCTCCTTGGCTGGAGCCAGG
>ONIO01000116.1 GCA_900317915.1 uncultured Lachnospiraceae bacterium
AAATCATGTCTCGTCGATTTATGAATACTCCTTGATGTCGAAGCTATCAGCAATTGCAGTTCTCGCCTCAGACAGATCCTGAAATACTCCATCATGGATAAACTGGACGATGAGATTCCCCAGCGCTGTGCCCTCTGTAGGACCTGCATATACAGGCAGACCTGTGTACTTGGCAGTAAGGGCATTCAAGTAGGTATTCTGGCTACCGCCACCTACAATATTCACTGCAGTATAGGTCTTCCCTGTAAGCTGCTCTAACTTCTTCACTGCGGCCGCATAGTCTGCTGCTAAGGAACGGAAGATAACATTTAACACCGCCTCATCATCCTGGGGAAGCTCTACCCCCTGCTCCTGACTTGCCTTACGCACCTCTAAAAGCATGGACTCTGGTGCTAGGAAGCGATCATCATCCACATTAACCAACACATCTAAGTCATATCCATCCGCTTTATCCTGCAGTTCCTTAAAGGAAACAGTTTCTCCCTCTGGGAGCTTGGCATCGATTTCCTTCTTGGCATTCTGGAACATCCATAAGCCCATGATATTCTTGAGGTAACGGAAGCGGTACTCATACCCGCCCTCATTGGTGAAATTCTCCCGACAGCTTTCCATACTAGTGATTGCCTTTTGATTCTCCACACCTAAGAGACTCCATGTACCAGAGGAAATGAAGACCGCGTTGTCATCTCTGGCTGGAACCGCTAAGAATGCGGAACCAGTATCGTGGGTGGCAGGTAAAATCACCTGAAGACTTGCACCAGTTTCCTTTTGGATATCAGGAAGCAATTCTCCCACAACTGTTCCAGGCATCTGAATCGGGAGAAAGATCTCCTCCGGAAGCCCTATCTTTCTAATCAATTCAAGATCCCAGTTCTTCGATTCAGCGCTAACCAAGCCTGTTGAGGAAGCATTGGTGTACTCATTCATCATGACTCCAGTTAGAATATAGTTCAGATAATCCGGAACCATTAGGAAGTACCTTGCATGCTCCAGATACTCTGGATGCTCCTTTTTGATAGCCAGTAACTGATAGATGGTATTAAACTTCTGATACTGGATACCTGTGCGACTATAACACTCCTGGAAGGTGATGATACCATCCCTCTCCAGCTGATCACGGATTCCATTGGTACGCTGGTCGCGATAAGCAACAGTATCCCCAAGGATCTCACGATTCTCATCTAATAGGACAAAGTCCACTGCCCAGGTATCGATTCCCATCGTCTTAGGAGAAAATCCTGCATCTACAGAGGCCTTGATGCCCCGGATCACGCTATCTCTCAGATGATCCATATCCCAGCAGAGGTGTCCATGGACTTCATGGACGCCATTGGTAAAGCGATAGGTCTCCTGGAGCTGAATCTTATTATTTTCTACTGAGCCGATGATATGGCGACCACTGGATGCGCCAATATCAACAGCTAGATATGTGTTCTTCATAGTATTACCTTCTCTATTTCAACTTCTCAGCAGATAACCTCAACTGGAACATTCAGGATCTTAGCAACCTTCTGAATGGTTGACAGATGGTGGCCTACAGCTGCTGCCATATGATGGGTTGGGCCAGCCTCGCTCCAACGATTAACGAACTCACGAGCTCCGATGGAGAAACGGGTACGCATATTGGTATCACCGAAGTTAAAGATTGGACCATCCTCATTGACACCCTCAGCCACGACGAACTTGAATTTCCCATTGCCATCTTGGGTGATTGCCAGATAGGTGATATCCCCAGCTGGAGGGTAGAACTGTGTCAGGTATCCACCGCCGGTCTTCCCATGGAATACTGGAACCACCTTCATCGTTGGCTTCCTGGCCTGGGAGATTGCAGCATCTCCTGACCCACTGTGACCGATGATGCAGATATCATCATCGAAATCGATGGAGTACATCTCAGACAGCTGACCAGTTCCAGAGATGGTCTTTAAGATGGACATAGCCATTGCAACCTTCATATCTCCCTCGACTGCACAGGCTGTTCCCTGCTTAATCAGCATGGAAAATGCCGGAATCAGCATAGAATCCAATACACCAGCCTTACCCTGAGCCAGTCCATCATAATGGGATGCAATCAAGCCTAACTTCTCGTCCTGTACCCATTGCTCAAAGGCCACCACATACTTAGCCATGACACGGATATCAGACTCCTGATAGTCGCCCAATACATTGAAGGTATTATGAATATCAGAAATTTTATCTGTAACTCTTGCATCCTCATCACTGATCTCATCAGCAATAGCCCACATACGCTCCCAGTCAAACTGCTTGGTGTAGAGACCGAGTCTACGATAGAGATTCGACTCATCGATGTAGAGATCCATCATACCTGGGTATGGCCGTCCAATCTGAGCGATATTGGTCTGGCGGAATCTGCGACGAACCTGAGCCGCACGACACCACTCCTCAATCTCAGCCTGTACATATGGATCACCGCCCTCGACCACACCAGTGATTACATCATGGCGCATACCATAGCGATTCAGATCAGCCACCATCTCGCCAACAGCACCGCACGCATAGAGTTCACCTAACCAGTCAGGAATCTCTGCTTTCTCATAGTCTGGCACTCTCTTCTTCTGTACATTTACCAGTACCACCGGCACATCTAAGTCCTTCACAGCAGGAAGCATGTTATAGGATGTGGCATAGGTTAATAACTGCAGGAATACCAGATCTACATCTGCAGCACGGAACTTATCCCCAGCAAGCTGTGCAGCTTCTTTTGTGGTCTAGCATCTCTCTTCTCCTTCTGATGTCTACTCTGGTAACTGTCCGATGGTTGCATCCTTCTTCTCATACAGATACTGCTCATTGATCTGTACGCCGAATGGCGCATTCAGTTCTCTGAATTGACTTGGTGTAATGGTATTCAGCTTCGTCTTTGACATAGACATTACCTTCACCAGAACCTCAGCCGCCTTTTCAACTGTATGCATAAGACCAAAGGTCTCATCGAAGTCATGACCACAGCAGAAAGCACCATGATGTGCCCATACCGCAATATCCTGCTTCTTCATAATCTCAGAAGTGTAATCACCGATTTCCTTACCGCCGCACAGCATCCAAGGAACGATGCCGATTCCCTCAGGAAAGACGATTGGACACTCCGTAGCCATCTCATAGATCTCACGAGTGAATACCCTAGAATCCAGAGGAAGTACATAGGTCAGTGCAATGATATTCTGTGGATGGCAGTGGTAAACCACGCGCATCGCAGCATCTCTTGCCTTCAGCACCTGGAGATTTGCCAGATGGGTAGGGAGCTCAGATGTGGGTCTGCCGCCATTAACCAGACCCCAAACCTTCATAAATTTAGATCCATCCTCATTCAGCTTAATGATGCAGACATTGGCTGCCGGGTCCAGCTGGATATTACGGAAGTACTTGCCAGAGCCAGAAACCATGAAGTATTCGCCAGCCAGT
>ONIO01000059.1 GCA_900317915.1 uncultured Lachnospiraceae bacterium
TAGGTAGAATATTTGTTGGATTTCATTTTGAGCGAGAAATTTTATCGACTTTCTAACGTTATACGCAGGAAGTCTAGTTTTCTCGCGGGAGAGTAGTCCTAACAAGCTTAAAACCCCTATATTTCTTAGACTTTTTTGCAGAATATGCAGAGAATCTAAATTCTCAGCCCGCCACGGCAGGCTAACAAAAGAACAACTATCAGCCCGCCCTGGCAGGAAGGCCTACAAACCAATTCTCAGCCCGCCCCGGCAGGAAGGCCTACAAACCAATTCTCAGCCAACCAACGCCTTGGTCTATATTTCCATACAAATTATACAAAAGAATCGAGATAATTATTAGAAAATTGTGCACTGTGGCAACAAATGACAAATGAATAGCAAGAATTGTCAAAAAATAAATGGCCAAGGATGATATAACAATTATATCGAAACAAGGAGTGAAGATCAGGCCTGATTTTCGACATTGTGAAGAGGCAATCTGACTGGGGAATACCAGGTTGCAGAAGAAGCAATCTGAATCTAGTAATACCAGGTTGTAGAAGTTGCGATCTGAATCTAGAAACGCCAGGTTGCAGAAGAAGCAATCTGAATCTAGTAATGCCAGGTTGCAGGTGGAGAAGGAATGTGATTCATTCCGGGAGTTATATAAGGAATGGGGATTCCTTCGAAAGGGTATCAAAAAAGGAGGAAAAAATGAAAAGAAAAGCGCTTGCATTAATGCTTGCAGCAGCAATGGCATGTTCTATGTTCGTTGGCTGCGGTGGCAAGAGTGGGGACTCTGGCAAGACAGCCAAGAAGGATGACACAAAGAAGAGCCAGACCGTCACCCCAAAGAATGGTGGTAAAAAGGGAACAATTAATCTGTGGGCATTCACAGATGAGGTTCCAGGCATGATTGCAAAGTACATCGAGGCACATCCAGACTTCCCTTACAAGGTAACATCAACAATTGTTGCTACTACAGATGGTGCATACCAGCCAGCACTGGATGCAGCACTGCAGGCAGGTGGTAAGGATGCTCCTGATATGTACTGTGCTGAGTCAGCTTTCGTCCTGAAGTATACCAAGGGCGATATGGAGAAATTCGCAATGCCTTACGAGGATCTGGGAATTGATGTAGACAAGGCTACTAAGGATGCAGACATCGCTCAGTACACCATGGATATCGGAACCAATACTGATGGTAAGTTAGATGCACTCGGCTATCAGGCAACTGGTGGTGCATTCATCTATCGTAGATCTATCGCTAAGGATGTATTTGGAACAGATGATCCAGCTGAGATCTCTAAGATCATCGGCGGTGGCTCTGGTAACTTCGATAAGTTCTGGGAAGCTGCAGACAAGCTTGCTGCTAAGGGCGATGCAATCGTATCTGGCGACGGTGATGTCTGGCATGCAGTTGAGAACAGCTCCGACAAGGGCTGGCTCACAGACGATGGAAAGTTACAGATCGACCCTAAGAGAGAGGCATTCCTTGATATCTCTAAGGACCTTACAGACAAAGGCTACTCTAATGGAACTCAGGACTGGCAGGATGCTTGGTTCGCTGATATGAAGGGTGAAGGCTCTAAGCCTGTATTCGGATTCTTCGGACCAGCTTGGCTCATCAACTACACAATCGCAGCAAACTGCGGTGGTAAGAAGCCTGGCGAAGGCACTTATGGTGACTGGGCTGTATGTGATTCCCCTGTAGGTTTCTTCTGGGGTGGTACATGGATCCTGGCGAACAGTCAGATGGCTAAGGATAAGAAAGATTCTGTTAAGGATCTGATCTCCTGGATCACTCTTGAGACCGATGAGAATTCTCTCCAGTATAAGTGGGCTAACGGCACACTGAATGGTGAGGGCGGTACTAAGGATGCAGTTGCATCTGGTACTGTAATGGGTAAGTCTGATGGATCTATGGACTTCCTTGGCGGCCAGAATATGTTCGACTACTTCGTACCTGCTAACAAGTATGCAAATGGTAAGAACCTGACTCAGTATGATGAGTCTATCAACCAGATTTGGCGTGATCAGGTTCGTTCCTACGCAGCAGGCGAGAAGAGCCGTGATGAAGCAATCAAAGCATTTAAGCAGACTGTTAATGACAACTTAGGTATTGAATCTGCAGACTGATAAACCTTTTTATTTCATACTTCCTGCAGGGCAGCCCTGGTGGTTGCCCTGCACCCTCTTAATAGGAGAGGTAGAAATGTAAGGCGATCCTGCCATCTGGAGGACAATCCCACCTTACATCTTCAGTAATAAGTAATAACACACAGACTTTGGGGAGGTTTTTACATGAAAAATCAGCACAGCCGCTACGCAAAGTACGGATATATCTTCAGTATCCCCTTTGTTGTGGCATTCGCGATATTTTCTTTGTATCCGACACTCTACACAGCAGTGATTGGATTTACTGATCTAAAGGGAATTGGTGCCACAGACATTCACTTCCTGGATGATCCATTTCTCAATTTTAAAACCGTTTTATCAAGCCCTACATTCCATATTGCATTCAAGAACACTCTGAAGATGTGGGGATTAAACTTCGTACCACAGTTACTCCTGGCACTGCTTTTAGCAGCATGGTTTACTGATCGTAGATTCAAGGTTCCTGGAGAGGGTATCTTCAAGGTTCTCTTCTACATGCCAAATATCATTACAGCAGCAACCATTGCTATTCTCTTCAATGCTTTATTCGGATATCCTATGGGACCTGTGAATGACATTTTGACCCGAGTAGGCATCTTAGCTCAGCCAATGAATTTCCTGGTTAAGAAGAGTATCGCTCAAGGCGTTGTCATCTTTATTCAGACTTGGATGTGGTATGGCTACACAATGATTATTCTGATCTCTGGTGTATTAGGAATTAGCCCAGAAATCTTCGAGGCAGCTGAGGTAGATGGCGCCAATGGTTGGCAGACCTTCTGGCTCGTAACCCTGCCGAATATTAAGACCATTCTCTTGTTCACTCTGGTAACCAGCTTAATCGGTGGATTGAACATGTTCGATATCCCTAAGCTCTTCCTTATGGGTGGACCAGACAATGCAACCCTGACAACAGGCGTATTTATCTATAATCAGGCATTCTCTGGAGCATACATGTACAACCGCGCAGCTGCAGCATCCATGATTATGTTCGTTATTATTGTAATTGTATCCATCATCCTCTTCTGGCTACTTCGTGATCGTGATGAAGAAGCACTGCAGAAGGAGATTAAGAGACAGAAGAAGGGAGGCAAGAGATGAAACAATCACATACATTGAAGAAAACGATCATATTCATCATCTGTGTCATCCTGGCAATCTTGTCTCTGATGCCATTTGTAATTATGCTAGTGAACGCTACCAGATCTACAACAGAGATCCAGCAGCACGCTGTATCCCTGATTCCATCAGGATCTCTCATGAATAACCTGAGTGTACTTCTGGGTAAGAGCTTTAATCCGGCAGTTGGTTTTGTAAACTCCCTATTGATTTCTGTCCTGGCAACACTGCTTGCAACCTATTTCTCTACATTGACTGCCTATGCATTGGTTGCCTATGACTGGAAGCTACGTGATTCCTTCTACAGATTCATCCTGGCAGTCATGATGATTCCTGCACAGATCACAATGATTGGTTTCTATCAGATGGTATATAAGGTTCATATGACCAACCAGTTGTCCATGCTGATTCTGCCAGCCATTGCATCACCAACTATGGTGTTCTACATGCGTCAGTACATGATTCCATCACTGAGCTTAGAAATCGTAGAGTCAGCCAGAATCGATGGAGCAAGAGAGTTCTTCATTTTCAACCGTATTGTATTACCAATTATGAAGCCAGCCATTGCAACACAGGCAATCTTCAGCTTCGTATCAAGCTGGAATAACCTGTTTACACCACTGGTACTTTTAACAGATCAGCGGAAATACACACTTCCAATTATGGTATCCCTACTCAGAGGTGATATCTATAAGACGGAATATGGTGCGGTATACCTAGGACTGTCCCTCACAGCCCTTCCGCTTATCATTGCATACCTGGCACTGTCTAAGTACATCGTTGCCGGAGTAGCCCTTGGCTCTGTTAAGGGATAATGGACAGCAAACGCTTCATGAGGGCGGCATGAAAAATGCCGCCCACTCCTAGTAGACTAGGGCAGGCGGCATATGAACATCATGTATTCGCTAGTTGGTAGCCGCAAGAGAGCGGTATTTGGTAGGTGTCATTCCAGTCGCATTACGAAAGGCGCGACTGAAGGAAGTCAGGTCATGGAAGCCTGTACGGTAGGCAATCTCCGTAATGGAGGTTTCCGTGGCCAGAAGTTCCTGGGCAGTACGGATTCGGATATTCTGGATGTGCTCGTAGTAGGTAATTCCCGTGTATTCTTTGAAAAGTCTCGAGAAATGAAACTTGGAATAACCAGCATACTCAGCAGCATCATCTAGCGTAATCCTATCTGCAACATGTTCCTCTAAATAGGATAAGAGATTAGCGAATTTATCATAGTTTCTCTGGATATGAGGATGATCCTTGGATGAGAAATTATCAGGATTGGACAGATAAGCCTTCCCGATGAAGCCATAGAGCTTCAGAATCTCAGCATAGATCATCATCTCCCACATGGTCTCATGAGCAAAGTAGAGCTCAGCTGAACGAACCAATCCCTCTGTCATCTGGTGATGGAGGACAGGTTCCTTGGCGGCAGAAATGTAGACCGGACGGACAAATCGTGCAGAGATGACTTTGAAGTCAACGAAATCGCTAATCGGAGATACATCAAATAAGGTGATAAATCTCGCCCCGCTGGGGCTACCCATAAGGCGATGAACCATATGTGGTGGAATAATAAGGAGATCTCCCTGATGGAGATGATAGACCTGATTATTGCAGGATACGGTATAATCACCCTCCACTGTTGAGATGATCTCTATAGCAGCGTGGTGGTGAGGCATATATCCCTCAGTCTGGGTATTGTACCAGATACGGATGTGGGAATTGCCCACATATTGGACATTCTCTTGATTACCGTTCAGATGCCGATCGACTCCATCGTATTCATCTGGTTGGATGAATTTTAGTGGAGTTTTTCCATCGGGCTCATAGCGGAGATACCGTGGTTTTGCATTGTTAGTTGAAGCCTCCTTCTCTATGGAAGGTCGACGATTCGTCTGGGAAGATCCAGAATGATCAGTATTCTTATAAACTTTCATAACAATTCCTCGTCTTATAACCTGTGTCTCATCCTGCGACCCATCAAGCCGCATATTCTAGTTAATGATGTAACTTTTGTATAAGGCATTTATATATCACACTATTATACAACTTCTATAGCAAGAAAGTGATAAAAAATGCAAAAAAAAGAATTGATAATAACATAAATTCGTTCAAAGCCTAGAAATAGGACGACAGCTTAGGAGAAGAAAATGACGATCTATGTAAATGGTAAAGTGGATATCACCGGAGATGGATCTGAGAATAACCCCTTTCAGACCATCCAAGAGGCAGCAGAAGTTGCCCAGCCTGGCGATCAGGTTCTGGTATCCCCGGGTGTCTACCGCGAATACGTGCGCCCTCGTAGGGGAGGAAATGTAAACCAACCAATCGTCTACCGCTCAGCGGAGCCTTTAGCAGCAGTTATTACTGGTGCAGAACCTTTGAAATCCTGGGAAGACCTGGGAGATGGCATCTGGAAGGCCAGTGTTCAGAATACCATCTTTGGAGATTTCAATCCTTATCGGGAATGCGTTTTGGGAGACTGGTTTATGGGTGGATTTGTTGCCCACAGAGGCGACGTTTATTTGAATCATAAGTCCATGTACGAGGTGCTTCATAGGGAGGACCTACGAGAGCCAGAAGAGTCGGCTGCATCCTGGGATCCAAAGGGATCGGTTTATATTTGGTATGCAGAGGTAGGAGAAGAGGAGACCACCTTCTACTGCAACTTCCAGGAAAAGGACCCTAATCAGGAGGATGTGGAGATCAGCGTCCGTCCAGCATGCTTTGCGCCAGAGGAGACGGGGCTAAACTATATTACTCTGTCAGGCTTCACTGTGCGAGAGGCTGCGACCCAGTGGGCACCTCCAACGGCATATCAGGAGGGCATGATCGCTCCACACTGGTCCAAGGGCTGGATCATCGAGGACTGTGAGATCTATGAGTCCAAGTGCTCAGGTATCTCATTAGGTAAGTATCGGCAGAAAGGCAATGATAATAAGTGGCTGAAGTGGAAGTATAAGGATGGTACCCAGACAGAGCGTGAATGTATCTGCCAGGCGCAGGTAGAGGGCTGGAGTAAGGAAACTGTCGGCTCTCACATTATCCGTCGCTGTCATATCCATGACTGCGGTCAGACTGGTATCGTGGGCCATCTGGGTGGAGCATTCTCCATCATTGAGGACTGCCACATCCATCACATAAATAATAAGCAGAATCTGGCTGGAGCAGAGATCGGTGGCATCAAGATGCATGCAGCAATCGATTGCATCTATCGGAGAAATCATATTCATCACTGCACCCGTGGTATCTGGCTGGATTGGCAGGTGCAGGGCACTCGTGTCACCCAGAATATTTTCCATGATAATACCCTGGCTGCTTTCTATGAGGATCCAGTGGCTGGATCAGGATGTGGAGATGGAA
>ONIO01000062.1 GCA_900317915.1 uncultured Lachnospiraceae bacterium
ATCCAGATGAAAAAGAATCGACCAGGGATCCTACTTACGGTGCTGGTGCGTGAATCTGAGAAGGATGCTGTCATCGGGTCTATATTTACCCACACCAAAACCATCGGTATCCGAGAGGATGTAATGAAACGCTATGTATTAGAGCGGGAATGTGAGACAGTAGAGACCGAGTTCGGCCCTGTCTCAAGAAAGATTTCCCGAGGCTATGGCGTGGAAAAGTGGAAATGGGAATACGAGGATTTAAAGAGAATTGTAAAGGAAACGGGACTTTCTCTTGATGAGATTAAAAAGCGCCTGTAATCCCTGAGCCTTAGGAATTCGGGCACTTTTATGCCCTATCTTGGGATTGACAGAACCTTATAACAAAAAATAATGATTTTTCAGTAAAAATATGAGTGAAATTTTTCACAATGTTGTCTATAATAGATAGCGGTAATTTTTTAAACCGAAAAGAAATTAGAAAGGCTGAGTGGTATCATGGCAAACATTGACTTAACACAGTACGGTATTACTGACACAACTGAGATTGTTTACAATCCATCTTATGAAGAGCTCTTCGCAGAGGAGACCAAAGAGGGTCTTGAGGGATACGAAGTAGGTCATCAGACTGAGCTTGGTGCAGTTGACGTATTCACAGGAATTTACACAGGACGTTCTCCTAAGGATAAGTTCATCGTTATGGATGATAATTCTAAGGACACTGTATGGTGGACAAGTGACGAGTATAAGAACGATAACCATGCTGCATCTGAGGAGACTTGGAAGGCAGTTAAGGATATTGCTAAGAAGGAGCTTTCTAACAAGAAGCTGTATGTCATCGATGGTTTCTGCGGAGCAAATGCAGACACACGTATGGCAGTTCGTTTCATCATGGAAGTAGCTTGGCAGGCACATTTCGTTAAGAATATGTTCATCCGTCCAACAGCAGAAGAGCAGGCGAACTTCAAGCCTGACTTCGTAGTATATAATGCTTCTAAGGCTAAGGTTGAGAACTATAAGGAGCTGGGCCTCAATTCTGAGACAGCTGTAGTATTCAACATCACAAGCCATGAGCAGGTAATCATTAACACATGGTACGGTGGAGAGATGAAGAAGGGTATGTTCTCCATGATGAACTACTACCTGCCTCTGAAGGGCATCGCTTCTATGCATTGCTCTGCTAACACAGACTTAAATGGTGAGAACACATGTATCTTCTTCGGTCTGTCTGGTACTGGTAAGACAACACTGTCTACAGATCCTAAGCGTCTCCTGATTGGTGATGACGAGCACGGCTGGGATGATAACGGCGTATTCAACCTTGAGGGTGGATGCTATGCTAAGGTTATCGACCTGGATAGTGAGGCTGAGCCTGATATCTATGGCGCAATCAAGAGAAACGCTCTCTTAGAGAACGTCACTGTAGCAGAAGATGGTAAGCTTGACTTCAGTGATAAGAGCGTAACCGAGAATACTCGTGTATCCTATCCAATCAACCACATTGAGAAGATCGTTAAGCCTATCTCTCATGGTCCTGCAGCTAAGAACGTAATATTCCTGTCAGCAGATGCTTTCGGCGTACTGCCTCCAGTATCTATCCTGACTCCAGAGCAGACACAGTACTACTTCCTGTCTGGTTTCACAGCAAAGCTTGCTGGTACAGAGCGTGGAATCACTGAGCCTACTCCTACATTCTCTGCTTGCTTCGGTCAGGCATTCCTTGAGCTTCATCCTACAAAGTACGCTCAGGAGCTGGTTAAGAAGATGGAGAAGTCTGGTGCTAAGGCATACCTGGTTAACACTGGATGGAACGGAACTGGTAAGCGTATCTCCATTAAGGATACTCGTGGAATCATCACAGCAATCCAGAATGGTGATGTAGCATCTGCTCCTACTAAGAAGATCCCATTCTTCGATTTCGAAGTACCTACAGAGCTTCCTGGTGTTGATTCTGCAATCCTTGATCCTCGTGACACTTATGCATCAGCAGCTGAGTGGGAAGAGAAGGCGAAGGATCTGGCTGAGAGATTCCAGAAGAACTTCAAGAAGTACGAAGGCAACGAGGCTGGTAAGGCACTGGTATCAGCTGGTCCTCAGCTCTGATTCGTAATTCCTAGAATCGAATACCAAATGAAATATACCGCCCAGGGTTTTTAAAACCTGGGGCGGTTTTTTTCTATAAATATCGATTGTCCATTTTCCTTCTATGGAATAAAATGAGCATGTGGAGATATGTGAAAAATGAAGCAATACAAACCCTGTAGGAATCGGTATAAGACCGGTTAGAGGAGGAAACTATGGCTGAATTAGATCTCAAAGAAGCAAGAAAGAAAGCCTATGGTAAGGGCAAGGGATTCTTTAGCGAATTCCAAAAATTCATTATGCGAGGCAGTGTCATCGACCTGGCTGTCGGTGTCATCATCGGTGCTGCCTTCCAAGGCATCGTAAAGTCCCTTGTAGATGATATTGTCATGCCAGTGATCTCACTGGTTACAGGTGGTGTGGACTTCACCAACTGGTTTGTTGCTCTGGATGGATCTCATTATAAGACCCTGAAGGCTGCCCAGGAGGCAGGAGCAGCTACCCTGAATTATGGAACCTTTCTTACAGCAGTGATTAACTTCCTACTGATGGCACTGGTTATCTTCATCTTAGTGAAGTTCTTGAATCGTGTGTCAGACCGACTTCGTAAGACACCAGACCCAGAACCAACCACCAAGACCTGCCCATATTGCCAGAGTGAGATCTCTATTAAGGCAAGTCGTTGCCCTCAGTGTACATCTCAGTTAGAAGTGGACCCAGATTTTAAACCATGAGTAAGATCCTATTACATATCGATAACCTGAATCATTATACAGATGCCCATTTGTCGGACCTCCTAAAGTATCTAGGGGATGGTCGAAAAGCCCTGGTGGAGCATCTCCCTGAGGGACAGAATAAGAAGCAGCGAATCCTGGCATCTGATCTATTAGAACAGGAGCTTTTAAAGCTTGGCCTTAATTCTCCCAAAGCCTATGGGAAGACAAAGCAGGGGAAGCCCAAGCTCCTAGATAGAGAGGACATATCCTTTTCCCTAAGCCACAGCGGGAATCTGGTGGCAGCAGCAGTATGGCAGGATTCCTTTTATGAGGCAGGTATCGATGTAGAGGATTTATCCAATCGGCAGCAGTCGGTGGAGAAGTTAATGAAGCTTGCAAAGCGCTTTCTGCGACCTGAGGAAGTGGATATCGTAGCCGGGAATCTGCCGGATGGTCTACATTACTCCTGGCAGGAAGAGGACATGAACCTATCGGAGGAGGAGAAGCTGATCAGGCGCTTCTACCGGATCTGGACCTTCAAGGAAGCCATGTGTAAGGCCAAGGACCAGCCACTGATGGAGGTCCTAAAGGAGGAACCCTATACGATGGATCGTAGAGATATCCTCTGCAGAGTGGTGGATAACAGTGTACTTACCCTTGCCATTGCACCTCGCCAGGGAGTGATTCTCCCAGAGGGAAATGTAAACCAGGGGGAAGTCTTGCCGGAAAATATCCTTCTCAGTGGCAGCTTTCGCTAGGAAAATAAGGAGATGATTGGAAAACCAGGGGACCAAATAGTAGTTTTCTAAAGCAGACCTAGTAATTGAGGGAATGTATTGAATTTAATTCACAATATTGTTGAATTAAATTGCATTTCACTGTTGACTTAACAAGTTAAAGTGTTAAAATCAAAAATAACTTAGATGACAGGAGACAAGGAAATGAGAAAACAGGTTCTATCAATTCTGGTTGAAAACACCCCATCTGTTTTAAGTCATGTGGCAGGTTTATTCAGCCGAAGAGGGTACAACATTGACAGTATTTCAGCAGGCGTCACCGCAGACCCAAGAGTGACAAGAATCACCATTGTTACCAGCGGAGATGAGTTGATCCTTGACCAGATTGAGAAGCAGGTAGCCAAGCTTGAAGATGTCTTACATGTACAGATTCTAGATCCTGAAGCGTCTATCCAGAAGGAATTCATGCTTGTAAAGTTACGGGCTATGGATACGGATCGACAGCGAATTCTCTCAGTGACAGAGATCTTCCACGGGAAGGTAGTAGATGTCACCCATGACTCTCTGGTAATCGAAGTCACAGGAAATCAGGATAAGCTTACTTCATTCCTTAATATGCTCGATGGATATGAGATCCTCGAATTAGCACGTACAGGACTGACGGGACTTACCCGCGGAACCGATGATGTATATTTTGTTGACTAATGCCAATAATTTCATTGTTGGAAGTTTGAAACAGGAGGAAAAAGATATGTCAAAACTTGATCACGAAGCAAGAATCTATTATCAGGAGGATTGTAACTTAGATGCTCTGAAGGGCAAGAAGATTGCAGTCATCGGTTATGGCTCACAGGGTCATGCACATGCGCTGAATCTGAAGGATTCTGGCTTTGATGTTGTAGTAGGTCTATATGAAGGATCTCGCTCTAAGGCGAAGGCTGAGTCCCAGGGACTGACTGTTCTCCCTGTTGCTGAGGCTGCAAAGCAGGCAGATGTCATCATGATTCTGATCCCAGATGAGCTGCAGGCAGATATGTATCATAAGGAAATTGAGCCTAATCTGAAGGCTGGCGATATGCTGATGTTCGCACATGGCTTCAACATTAATTACAAGCTGATTGTACCTCCAAAGGATGTTGACCTTACCATGATCGCACCTAAGGCACCTGGCCACACTGTAAGAAGTGAGTACCTGGCTGGCAAGGGAACACCTTGCTTAGTAGCAGTAGAGCAGGATGCAACTGGTAAGGCACTTGAGAGGGCACTGGCTTACGGTGCTGCACTTGGCGGAGCTAGAGCTGGTCTCTTAGAGACAACCTTCCAGGTGGAGACAGAGACAGACCTCTTCGGTGAGCAGGCAGTTCTCTGTGGTGGTGTATGTAAGCTGATGCAGACTGGTTTCGAGGTTCTGACAGAGGCTGGATATGATCCAAGAAATGCTTACTTCGAGTGTATCCATGAGATGAAGCTGATCGTAGATCTGATCTACCAGTCAGGCTTCGCTGGAATGAGATACTCCATCTCTAACACAGCTGAGTATGGTGACTATGTAACTGGCCCTAAGATTGTAACAGAAGAGACCAAGAAGGCAATGAAGCAGGTACTTGCTGATATCCAGGATGGTACCTTCGCATCTGACTTCGTACAGGATATGAAGAATGGTCGTGTACACTTCGAGGGTATGCGTGCAAAGGCACAGGAGCATTACTCTGAAGAAGTTGGTAAGGAAATCCGTAAGCTCTATAGCTGGAATAACGAAGAAGATAAGCTGATCAACAACTAAGCGAAACAGCGTTATATGACAGAAAAAGGAAGCCTCCCGCAAGCATGCGGGAGGCTTCCTTTTCTATAGTGATGCGAAAAATACCATTTTACTGGTTAATGTAATTCACCAATCCGCCAGCATCAATAAGCTGCTGCATGAAAGGAGGGAAGGGCTGGCCCTGGTAAGTCTTACCAGTAGTCTTATCTGTGATCAGGCCAGTGTCAAAATTCACTTCTACTTCGTCGCCTTCTTTAATCTCAATAGAGGCTTCCTTACATTCAATAATAGGAAGACCAATATTAATTGCATTTCGAAAGAAGATTCGGGCAAAGGTCTCAGCAATGACACAGCTTACACCAGCAGCCTTAATGGCAATTGGAGCATGCTCTCTCGATGAGCCGCATCCGAAATTCTTATGGGCCACAATTAAGTCCCCTGGTTTACATTTTTTAGTAAAGTCCTGATCGATGTCCTCCATACAGTGAGTAGCCAGCTCTGCAGGGTCTGAGGAATTCAGATAACGAGCAGGGATGATGACATCGGTATCAATATTATCGCCAAATGCGTGAACATATCCGCATACATTTTCCATGATGGAAGCCTCCTTAATTAGTAATTAGACAGTTGCTGGATCTGTAATCTTACCTGTGAGAGCAGAAGCTGCAGCTACAGCAGGACTAGCCAGATAGATCTCAGAGTCAATAGCACCCATACGACCGATGAAGTTACGGTTGGTGGTGGATACACACTTCTCGCCAGAAGCCAGGATACCCATATAACCACCTAGGCAAGGGCCGCAGGTCGGAGTGGATACAATGGCACCAGCCTCTACGAAGGTCTTTAAGTAGCCTCGGTTCATAGCTTCGAGGTAGATATTCTGGGTACCAGGAATGATGATCACACGAAGTCCCTTCTT
>ONIO01000118.1 GCA_900317915.1 uncultured Lachnospiraceae bacterium
TGCAGTTAAGTTCATCGACCTTACTAAGGAACAGCAGATGGACGTTATCAGCCGTACATTCCATGAACATATGTAAACAAAGTAGGACTGCGGAGTCTACGTAGTAGCATATCAGTCCCTTGTTTATCGAACATACAAAGGGGAGCTTCACCGAAGCTTCCCTTTTTTCTTACTACGATGATTAGGAAATATAGACCGTGCTCCAGGTTGGCAGATGGTTTACATTTCTAGTGGAACGATGATTAGGAAATATAGATCGTGCCCCAGGTTGGTGGATGGTTTACATTTCTAGTGGAACGATGATTGGGAAATATAGACCGTGCCCCAGGTTGGCAGATGGTTTACATTTCTACGAGAAGGAGAAATACATGTCTGAGAAGGGTTATATCCATTCTATAGAAAGCTTATGTAGATACCTGGGTAATGCATGCCGCGGATCTGCCTCAGAAGGTGAAACTGGCGGACGGTTCCATTGCAGAAATCAAGAAGGAAGCAATCCTCCAGGATGATATCCGCACGGTGGATGAACTTCTGAATATGGCGGAGCGTTATCGCAATTATTGGGGGAATGTGGGTGGAATCACTGTCAGCGGTGGTGAGCCACTTCTGCAGCCGGACTTCCTCTTAGAACTTCTGACTGAGGCGAAGAAGCGTGGCATCAATACCTGTATTGATACTGCTGGTCAGCCTTGGACTGCTGAGGGACCAATGCATGATAAGATTGTGGCGATTCTGGAACAGACAGACACTGTTCTCCTGGATATCAAGCACATTAATTCGGAGGAGCACCGGAAATTAACGGGTCAGCCTAATGAGAATATCAAGGACTTCGCTCGTTATCTGGACTCTATCAATAAGCCGGTTTGGATCCGTCACGTATTAGTGCCAGGAATCACGGATGTGGATGAGTACCTAGAGGAGACAAGAGACTTCCTGAAGACTCTGCATAATGTGCAGCGTATTGACGTGCTGCCATATCACACCATGGGTGTCTACAAGTGGAAGGAACTTGGCATTCCCTATCAGCTAGAGGGCGTCGACGCACCTACGAAGGAGCGTGTGGCTCATGCCAAGGAGATTCTGAATCAGGCCATCGCCCATGTATATCCTTAGCACACAGATTATTCTACAGGCTCGAACTCCTCTGGACCAGGTTTTGTGATATTGGCCTGCACCCTCTGCATCTCCTTCTTATACTTGCTAGGAGACATGTGGTATTCTTCCTGGAAGACACGATTCAGGGTGCGCTGGCTCTCGAAACCGGCATTCATGCAGGCCTCGGTGATGGACTGATTCGACATACGGATCAGGTGGGTGAATTCACGGAGTCTGGTTTGATTCAGGTACTTATTAAAGTTCATATGAAAAGTAGAAGAAAACAAGCGTGACAGGGAATATGGGCTGACGTAGAGGGCGTTGGCAATCGATGTAAGGGAGATTGGCTCCATATAGTGCTTTGCGATGTAGTCAACAGTACGATATACCAGGTCATTCTCGGAGTTGGTCTTCTTTTTTACTAATTCGACCTTAGGTAATACACGGGACAAAATAGCCTGCAGATAGGACTCCTGTAGCACGTCCTCGTAAGGAGGATGGCCCAGATCTGCCAGCCAGTGTAAGGCCTGCAGGGTATCCAGGGTGATAGCATGGGATGGAACCACAGGATTCGGCGTCTCATAGCTCTGTAAGAGGGTCTTAAAGGCTGGGACCAGACTAGGATCTGTATTAATGACCAGGATGTCTCCTGTGTCGGATTCATTTGTCTGGTAGTGATGGATGACATCAGGGAAAATCAGAGCCAGGTCGCCTCTATTTAGATGATAGAGTTCTGTTCCCACACCGATTTCCAGTGCACCAGACATGATATAGACGATTTCGAGCTGGCGGTGTAGATGGGGTGGTACAGTCTCGGCTCTTTTTAACTGAGCATCGAATTCATCTTTATTTTGGAAAATAGCATACATAGATATAATCGCTCCTAAGAAAATAAAAGGGAATGATCGCTCCTAAAAATAGGATATCAAAATAGTCAATGTGAAAAATATACCTAGGATAATAAACAAATAATGTCGAAAAAACTACGATAATCATTTTTGCAAGGAAAACGTAAGTTAATGCATAAAATATAACATATATGTATAAAGACTGCAAGATTTGGCTAATTATTATAAATATGTGGCAAGCACGGAAACCGATTTCGTTATATAGTTTTCTAGGTTCAAGGAAGTACACAATGCCTTGAATCAAATATGCTTAAAACCGGCTTGAATATATTTACCTCCCCCTACCCCTCATTGCCGGTTTTATCTCATATATCCCTCAGAACAGGCTTGACTCCCCCGTCTAAGCCTGTTTTT
>ONIO01000063.1 GCA_900317915.1 uncultured Lachnospiraceae bacterium
GGCTATCGTACAATTCCGCTTACAGATGAAGCAATCCGCATTCTTGAGAATCAAAAAGCAAAAAACAAGAGCTTAAAGCTCGTTCCGATTGAATGGAGCGATACCGTCTTTCTATGCAGAAAGGGGACACCGGTTAAGAACAGCACTTATGACACTGGTTTGTTTAAGTATTGTGACCGTGTAGGCATTCCAAGATTTTCAATGCATGTCTTAAGACATACTTTTGCTACCAGATGCATTGAAGGTGGAATGAAACCCAAGACTCTGCAGAAGATTTTAGGTCATTCCAATATCGGAATCACAATGAATCTATACGTACACATTACGGAAGATGAAAAACACAGAGAAATTGATTTAGTGGCTGACGCGTTAAAAGTGGTATAAAGCTTAATGCGAAATAAAAACCGGTGGTGCCCGATGTGGTGCCCGGTCGAAATCGCAAATCGCGGAAACCCCATAAAATAAAGGATTTTTAAGGAGATATAAAACATTATGAAACTAGGAATCGTAGGTTTACCAAATGTAGGTAAGTCAACACTATTCAATTCACTAACTAAGGCAGGCGCACTTGCTGCCAACTACCCATGCGCAACAATCGATCCCAATGTAGGTATCGTATCTGTACCTGATCAGCGCCTGAAGGTTCTGACAGACATGAATCACAGTAAGAAGACCATCCCAGCAACTGTTGATATCGCAGGTCTGGTAAAGGGCGCATCTAAGGGTGAGGGACTTGGTAACCAGTTCCTGGCAAATATCCGTGAGTGTGATGCCATCGTCCATGTGGTTCGTTGTTTTGAGAATGATAATATCGTTCATGTAGATGGTTCCATTGATTCTATTCGTGATATCGAGACCATTAACTTAGAACTTCTTTTCTCTGATATGGAGATTCTTGAGCGTCGTTACTCTAAGATTAAGAAGCAGTCTATACAGGACAAGTCCCTGAAGGGTGAGGTTGAGATGCTTGAACGTCTGCGTCCTTTCCTAGAAGAGGGTAATATGGCTAAGGCTTTTGAGTGCAAGAATGAAGAGGAAGAAGCTGCTTTCAAGCAGTACAATCTCTTAACTTCTAAGCCAACCATCTATGCAGCCAATGTATCTGAGGATGATATCGCAGATGAGGGTGCGAACAATGCTGAGGTTCAGAAGGTTCGCGAGTATGCAGCGAAGGAAGGCTCTGGTGTCTATGTAGTATCTGCTGAGATAGAGGCTGAGATCTCTGAGTTAGATGATGATGAGAAGATGGAATTCTTAGCAGACCTTGGTGTACAGGAGTCTGGCCTGGATAAGATGATTAAGGCTTCCTATGAGCTCTTAGGTCTGATTTCCTTCCTGACAACTGGTGAGGATGAGACTCGTGCATGGACAATTAAGAAGGGCACCAAGGCTCCTCAGGCTGCTGGTAAGATTCATACAGACTTCGAGCGTGGATTCATCTGTGCCGAGGTATGTGCTTATGATGATCTGGCTCGTCTTGGTAGCCTTTCAGCATGTAAGGAAGCAGGTCTTCTCCGTCTCGAGGGTAAGGAATATGTGGTTCAGGATGGTGATGTAATCACCTTCCGTTTCAATGTTTAACGCAGTCGGAGGAGTCTTGACTGTAAACCAATTTCTAGGAATCAACTACGTATTATTCCTTGCAGTTTCATTAGACATAAACTATACTAAATACAGTATGTGGAATAGTATCCGCGTACTGTATTTTGTTGTATATGGAAGGTTTTTGACACATGTATGACAGGTTGAGGTCAGGTGTATTTCGAAGCGTCTCCAATACATGTGAGACAGGTGATGATCTGTTGAATTGGGTTTTTACGAGAGGGATCAAAAGAGACTATGAAGTGTCCATTTTGTGGGAATAATGATACCAGTGTTATTGATTCAAGACCGGCTGATGATAATGCATCCATCCGTCGCCGTAGAATCTGTGATGAGTGTGGTAAGCGCTTCACCACATATGAGAAAGTGGAGACCATTCCGTTGATTGTTATCAAGAAGGATAACAACCGTGAGCAGTATGATCGCAGTAAGATTGAGAAGGGTGTCCTCCTCTCTTGCCATAAGCGTCCAGTTTCTGCGAATCAGATTCGTGACTTAGTGGATGACATCGAGAAGCAGATCTTCAACCGGGAGGAGCGAGAGATCGCTAGCGCGGACATCGGTGAGATGGTGATGAGAGCTCTAAAGGATCTCGACTCTGTTGCATATGTTCGCTTCGCTTCTGTCTATCGTGAGTTCAAGGATGTGGATACATTCATGGACGAGCTGAAAAAGTTACAGGATTGATCCAGGGTCGAATTGAAGTCCACACCCTATGGTGATATTGGACAGGAAACCGGCTTTTTATAATTGGTTTTTGTGCACTATTCATGGGTTAATGAAAGCAGGGAATCATCCGATATAACCCTTGAAAGGAAGTAGTACAGATGAATATTTCAGGTATCCGTGGTAATCACGGCTTTTATTCTGGACAACTTCATATGGGTAAGGCTGAAGAGGTCAGCCAGGATCTTGCAACTCAGGCTGCAGAGGCTATAGGTGAGTCCCCTGTTCAGGGCACAGCAAACCAATCTATAGCAAGCGAGAGTGATGCGAGAAGCAAGCAGAGCTTTACTTCCTTTGACTTCGCTCAGCAGTATGATCCGAATAAGACTTACGAGATGGTTGGTAAGGATAGTGATCTCCGCACACTTGACGTGGAGAAGGCTATTTCTGCTATGCAGAAGGATTCAGTACTGAAGCAGTACCAGTTCTTTGTTGGCAGCCAGGGCGTATCTGGCGCATCCAATGGACTCCACCCAGTTGAGAACTTTGATTTATAAGTTAATTTGATAAGAACTATGAAAATCCACCGTAAGGTGGATTTTTTTATGCTCGAAAGTTATAATAAGCGGGTTGGTAATAAGATAATACGTAAGGAGAACTGTATGGCTGGATGGTACCCGGATCTCTACACAGAGTCCACCTATGTCATTGATTTTGAGAAGTTTTACCAGGAGGGCTATCGTGTGCTCCTGTTTGATGTGGATAATACCTGGGTTCCACATGGCGCTCCAGCGGACCAGCGATCTAAGGAATTAGCGGATCGTCTCCACCAGATTGGATATCGGTTTATCTTTCTCTCTAATAATAAGGAGCCTCGCGTCAAGAGCTTCTGCGAGGCAGTTGGCGGCGATGGCTATATCTATAAGGCCGGGAAACCTGCAGGCCGCTCCTATGAGAAGGCTATGGCTGATCTGGGTGCAACCAAGGAGGAAACCATCTTCGTAGGAGATCAGATCTTCACAGATATCTGGGGAGCCAATCGCGCTGGGGTCTACTCTATCCTGGTGCAGCCGGTTCTCAAGTGGAAGGAGGAGCCTCAGATCGTTCTGAAGCGCTTCATCGAGGCACTGGTCCTCATCCCATTCCACATCTTCTGCAGAAAGCGTATCCAGAAGTAATCGCCCCTGATTCTAGGGGATTATAGGACTGATAAATGTAAACCGGGTTCTCGTATGGGACTCAAAGGGGAAAGTGAAAGGACATCGTAATGAAAATCGCAATCGGTAATGATCACGCAGCTGTTGAAATGAAGAATGAAATCAAGGCTTACTTAGAGAGCAAGGGCCATGAGGTCATTAACTTCGGTACGGACACATCGGATAGTTGTGATTATCCAGTCTATGGACAGAAGGTAGCAGAGGCTGTCGCTTCTGGTCAGGTAGAAGAGGGCGTTCTGATCTGCGGAACTGGTATCGGTATCTCTCTTGCAGCCAATAAGGTTCCTGGCATCCGTGCAGCGGTTTGCTCAGAGCCTGTATCTGCACGTCTCGCCAAGCAGCACAATGATGCGAATATCATCGCTTTTGGCGCACGTATCGTTGGGTTGGAAGAGGCGAAGGCCATTGTAGATGCCTTCTTCGATGCAGAATTTGAGGGTGGTCGTCACCAGAGACGCATCGATTTAATCACTGCGGTTGAAGAGAAATATAATAAGTAAACAATCCTCTGGGATTGGTCTATCTTTTCGCCATCTTTTCGCCAGATGTAAAAAAGATTGAAAAAATCAGGTAATTACTGTAAAATAGTACAGTAAATGTGCGTTTTGGTTTTATACCCAGAAGCGAATGATTTCGGGGTAGTTCATTTCGCCTCGACATAATATAGTTAAGAAGTGTGTTTTAAGGAGGAAAATCAGATGATTTCAGCCGGAGATTTTAAAAACGGTATTACACTTGAGTGGGAAGGCAAGATCTGGCAGATCGTAGAGTTCCAGCATGTTAAGCCTGGTAAGGGTGCAGCTTTCGTTCGTACAAAGCTTAAGAACATCATCGACGGTGGTGTACGTGAGACAACATTCCGTCCAACAGAGAAGTTCCCTACTGCTCGTATCGATCGTAAGGACTACACATACCTGTATCGGGATGGTGACGTATATAACTTCATGGATGCTGAGACATATGATCAGATCGCTCTGACTGCAGATGAAGTTGGTAACGCTCTTGATTTCGTTAAGGAAAATGAGATTGTTAAGCTTGATTCTTACAACGGTAATGTATTCGCAGTTGAGCCTCCTCTGTTCGTAGAACTTGAGATCACTGATACTGAGCCAGGTGTTAAAGGTAACACAGCTACGAATGCTACCAAGCCTGCAACTGTTGAGACTGGTGCTCAGGTTAATGTACCTCTGTTCGTAAATACCGGAGATAAGATTAAGATCGATACTCGTACTGGTGAGTACCTGTCTCGTGCTTAATCCAATGAAGTGATATCTCGAGGCTTTTGATATGAATGAAGACTTCATGGTGATGTCTCTAGCGGATCTCTTGCAGAATCGTGACATCTTCCAAATCTTTGATGAGGAATTTCACAAGTCGACATGGCTGGATGTGACTGCCCTCCTGAATTCGGAGAGCACACTGACAGATCTCTATCATGATGAGACTGTTCCACATGAAGTGTTAGATGCCATCGTAGAGAGACTACAGACTGTATAATAATGAGAAGCGGCGGATGATTCCGTCGCTTCTTTTTTTGAAAAAATTCCTTGACTTGGATAGGACCATATAATATACTAACAAAGTCGGTTGCGAATCGACAGGAAATGCTGCTATGGCTCAGTTGGTAGAGCGTCGCCTTGGTAAGGCGGAGGTCACGGGTCCGACTCCCGTTAGCAGCTCTAATATAAACTCAAGTTCAGATGAACTTGAGTTTTTTTTGAAGGCGTTTGTAAGTGAGCGAGTCTTGACAGGATTAGCAGTACTTATAAGCGAACCGTAGGATAATTGAACTCGTAGGTTAAAGAGGGCCCTGTGAGTGCTTTTTAATTCTGGGGGAGGACGAGGTAAATGAACGCATGCGATATGTCGCTACTGAAAATCTCTGTCCGGGAATGATTTCGCAGAAATGCATCTATGACGAAAATGGAAGACGTCTCTTAGCAGCTAATCATGAGATCACTGAGAATCTCATCTATGCACTGAAGAGAATTGATTTTCCAGGACTCTATATCTATGACAAATTCAGTCCATATGAGAAACTGGGTGATTTCTATCCGCTTTCAAGACAGAAGAGCGCTGGGAAGGCACTTCGTGAGATGAATCTGGATGCCATCATCTACTATGCAACTGACATGGTAGAGGAGCTGGCCAATCAGGATCAGAACTATGTGGAACTGTCCTATCTTAATCAGAACAATCACGACGTCTATAATCATAGTATCAATGTAGCTATGCTATCTGCCGTTATCGGATTCGGCTTGGGAATGCCAAGGGAGCAGGTAGAGGAATTGGCACTGTCCGCGATGCTTCATGACATTGGTAAGACCATGGTGCCGAGAGATATCCTCTATAAGCCTGGTCGCTATACATCAGAGGAATACGAGGTGATGAAGCAGCATTCTCAGTTCGGCTATGACATGCTCTATGACAATCCTAGGGTGACAGTGAATGCTCGTTGCGGCGTGCTCTTTCACCATGAGAATTCGGATGGATCTGGCTATCCAAGAGGCCTGACAAATCCTAGCATCCCTCTCTTTGCTCGTATCATCCACGTATGTGATGTCTATGATGCCATGGTGCAGAAGCGTGTCTATAAGGAAGCGAAGAATCCTGCAGACGTGTTAGAGTACATGATGGAGCAGGCTGGCATCATGTTCGATTATCGTGTGATGGATACCTTCCTTCGAGTTGTTGTGGTCTATCCTGTTGGTACCGATGTGGTGCTGTCTGACGGACGCGTGGCTCGTGTCATCGCGAATAATCCTGAGGATATGTTCCGCCCAGTTGTCATGGTGAAGTCCACCATGGAGGAGATCCACTTGGATCAGGAGAGCGGTGAGAATCCTCTCTACATCACTGAGACAGAGCAGATCTATCATGAAGGAGATGGCCTTGGTAAGACAGCTGAGGCTGCTTTCGAGGAATCCGCTTTTGAGCATCAGATGTAATTTCATTTCTATATAAAAATAACCCTCGCTATAGGTTGGTGTCCTTTTGGAGCTTGATCTGTAGCGAGGGTGTTTTTTTAACTCAGTCGGCGCGCAAGACTCGCGAGCGAGTCTTGACATAGCGGTTCTATGAACAGAGAGGATGGAACTGGAAATGGGAACTCGGCCTACATTTATAAGCCGAGGATCTCCTTCTTCTTCTCATCGAACTCCTGCTGAGAGATGGTGCCATCATCTAAGAGCTTCTTCAACTCAGCGACTTCCTGATAGGGATCGGC
>ONIO01000065.1 GCA_900317915.1 uncultured Lachnospiraceae bacterium
AGTTCTATTTGAGGATGGGCCTATGCTAAGTTTCCTAATTGTTCTACTCTATGCTGTTGATATCACACTTCCAGTTGTGGTATCTGCCATGTATTTCTATAGCGTATTTGATTTCAAGCATTCTAAGATTGGCTTTTTGATCTGGAATCTCCTTGGCATGGGTTTTGTCGCTCTGAATCCAGCCCTGGTGAATGCCCTTTTTTCAAGTTTTGGTCCTTCTGCCCAGGAGTTATTCGCTCCATGGCATCGAACCATTCGCCTGCTTATCTTCCTGGCAGTCTTTTTAAGCAGTGCCTGTGTCTATTTACATGGATCCTTTTATAAGAAGCTCTACCATGTGCTTCTCTTTTCCTTTTCCTATCTGGTATGTGAATATGGATTTGCAATTCTAGTGGATATGACTCACCAGAGATATGCTTCTAGAACTGTAGGTGAGGCTCTGCTCTCTCTCCTGCAATATGGAGTATTCTATCTTTTGGTTCTACTTTTCTTCTATGTAGAGCTAAGATTTTTCGTTAAAAAGTCTCTGGATATGACAGATAAGCAGTATTTGGTCATGCTGCCTATGCCTATCATCTTCTTAGGACTCATGATGCTGTCTCTAGAACTGAATGGACACCGCTTCAATCTCATCCTGTTTCTCTCTCTTATCATCATGAATCTCTGTATCATGGCCCTCTATCGAGGCCTTATGATTACGAGCCGTCGTATTGCTTTAGAGCAGTATCTGGCTAAGGAGAATAGCTATCTCCAGCAGCAGTTAAAGGGAGAAAAGGAGATCCATCGTCTTCGCCATGATATGAAGAATATGCTCCTTAGTATCAGTGGTGATCTGCAATTAGGAGAGGTGGAACGGGCTCAAGAGAAGATCCATGTGATTCTAGAGGATATCAAGAGCACTAATGTACAGATTACTGGTTCTAAGTCTCTAGATGTCATTCTGGCCCCTAAGGTCCAAGCCATCCATCAGGCCAATATCCCCTTTGAAAGTGACTTCCAGATTATGAGTGACCAGCCCTTCCGAGATCATCTCCTGGATCTGTCTGTTATCCTTGGCAATCTCATGGATAACGCAATAGAGGCGTCTCTCCGTTTACCGGAGGACGCCCCTCGATTCATACATATGCAGATTAAGCAGACACCAACTGAGCTATCGGTTCTCATTTCTAATCGGTCCAATACCATCAAACTGTCTAAGGATGGTGCCCAGGACTCAGAAAAGGGGCGAAATCGTACCGGTATCGGCATCGCATCCATCCGGGAGAGAGTCTCTGCATTAGATGGCTACTCCAGCTTCCATATGGGAGATGGTGTCTTCCAGGTGCTGGTACAGATTCCTCTGGCGGATTAGTTCCCTCAGATTACAGGTGGACTCCAAGTAGGCTCTTCAACATGGACTCGAAGGAGTCATGATCTGTGGCATAGGTGACCCTGATCTTAGGATAGCAGGTACACGGATGCTGATTTACCTGGATTAATTTCTCCATATCTCCGCGGATTCCATCCAGTTGTGCCACCAATTCAGACTGGTCCCTATAGTGATAGAAAATAATGAATTCCGAATTACGTAGGCGACCAACAGAGGCTGAGGTACCAAAGTGGCTCATGATAATTCTAGTAATCTCACGAAGGAGATCATCTCCATTTTGTTCTCCATAGTTTTTAGCAAAATTCTCATGGCCATCTACCTGTAGATTAATGGTAGCGAAGTCCACTCCATTCTTCTTATACTCTTCCCCATAGACAATTGCATGATCCATAATGCCACGGCTATTGGATAGACCTGTCACTGTATCAGTCATGGCTACCTGGACAGTCTCACCTCGACGATCACGGAACTCCTCTGCATCGGTAAAGTAACCTATGAGACCTATGATCTTACCATCCCGATAAAGAGGCATCTTGGATGACACAATGTCATGGAGTACTCCCTTAATAATGCACTTACCCGGCACATCATTGGTACGAATCCCCTGGGATAGAATCGCCTCCTCATCACACTTGTATGGACTCTCTGCTACATGCCACCGCATATCCTCGTCGGTCTTACCAATCACGTCATCTGCAGACTTCAGTCCATAATAGTCCAGGAAGCTCTGACTCACGCCTATGAATCTTCGATCCATATCCTTCCAGAAGTACTTCACCCGAGAGTATGCTCTTACATTCTTCCAGAGAAGCATGTCCAATTGACCAGAGTCTGTCACAGTGGTTGGAGTCAAAGGCTGGTCTCCCTGTTGCAGGCTACGGATAAAGGTATTACGAATCTCTGGATCATCCACAGCAGCCCGCTTTCCTAAAATCAAGTAGAGATTAGCGTCTCCCTTAGGGATTCGAAGAAGAGTGTAGACATACCAGCCATAGTTACCACTACTATCTCTGGTTCGAAAAATGCTGGTCAGACAGCCCGTCTTAGTTTCCTCCGTACGACTCCGCAGGGTATCCACATCAACAAATCGAAGAAAAGCAGGTTGATCCTCCACGAAGATAAATTCCTTCATATAGCGAGCAAGCACTCGGTCTACACCCCGCTCTACTCGCGCCCTCTGAACTCCGCTAATGTCCTGCAGAGCATTTAAGAGTTCTACAGTATCCGCCTCTAGATCAAATAAGGCTGCTACTGTATAGAGATAGAAGATGTTACGAACCATTAGGTCAGAGTGCTTCTTCTCCTCATCATCCATATCCACTGTGATATTGGTGGTGTGAAGAGCGAAGATACAATGACCATTACATCTGGCAATGGTCCGGGCCGTAACTCTCATGTACTGACTACCAGAGGGATAGGTCATGGTCTCTTCCCCATCACTTCGCAGGGTACGATCTGCAAAGGAGCGAAATAGGCTGTGCATTGGTGAGGCGAGATTATTCATAGTTTCCTCATCTACTTTCGTGCTGGTAGTTCCATTGGTTAATAGAACATCCATATAGGCCTGATTTGCAAAGAGATAATGGAAGAACTCGCCATCATCTTCAATTAAAGCTACGGGACGATCAGACAGGAAATTCACCTTACCAACCTTATCGTAGTAGTCGCTCCATGCACCGGTCTCAATCTTCATACCCTGATTGATGCAGTGCTGAATACTATCCTCATAGGGTTGTGGCTTACCAAAATAATAGCCCTGGATCTTCTCACATCCAATATTCTTAAGAAATTGGTACTGTTCTAGGGTCTCAACACCCTCTGCCAAGGTCTGGATATTAATCTGCTTCGCCATACGAACCGTGGACTCTAGGATATCTCTGGACTTCTGGGTGAAGCTTGAGAGGAAGGCCATATCAATCTTCAATTCGTCGAATTCAAAGTCCTTTAGAACATTTAGCGAAGAGTATCCACTACCAAAGTCATCCATCCAAACCTTGTAGCCCTTACTATGGAAGCGCTCTACCTCCTTAGTGATTCTGTTTGCTCCCTTTACGAACATGGACTCTGTGATCTCAATATTCAGCATGGAATGTGGAACTTCATACTCTGTCACTGCATCCTCAATCACCTGTCCGATGTCTGATAATACAAAGTCCAAACGAGATAGGTTAAAGGAGACAGGGACAATCATCCAGCCCCGATTATAGCGCTCTCTGTACTCGCGACAAACTTCATGAATGATAAATGCATCCAATTTATGAATCAGATGGGCTTCCTCTAATGCAGGCACGAAGTCACCAGGAGATAGGAAGCCAACCTGTGGGTCAATCCAGCGAGCCAAAGCCTCCATTCCACAGAGATTTCCTGTGATGGATCTCACAACCGGCTGGTAATACACCTTGATGTAGTGATTCTCGATAGCCTCATCTAAGTGGTCTAAGACATAATTCTGTATGGTAATACGGCGAGACATTTCATCCGTATAGCGCGCCGTATGGATATCTGGCTTGGAACGAATACTATCGCAGGCCAGCTTCGCCAAATCACAGCACAATTCCGGTGTCATGGTGTAATCAACGCACTTATAGATACCTGCTTTATAGTCTGGGTGAATTCCAGGAACCAGGGCATGAATCCTCGTATCGATGCGATCAATCTTCTCATCCACATCCTTGGCCTTAGTTAAGACCACAAAGTGATCATTACCAAAGCGAGACACATAGCCCTGATTGAAAACCTCCTGTAGCATATCTGCCATCTCACGAAGGACTAGATCTCCCTTATCCAGGCCGTACCTCATATTAATCATCTTGAATTTCATGATATTGATGTAAATGTAGACCAATTCATCATCTAATTGGTTCATGCGGCACTGACGGTGTAGCCTTGAAGCGTATTCATTAAAGTGCTTCTGTCCTGGCAGACCTGTTAGAGGATCCATGTCCTGTGTCAGGTACTTCACATCATAGTCCACCACAAAAACATAATAAAAAATACCCACACCAGGGATCTCTACACGACGACCGTAGTCCTCGATGGAGCGTATCTTCCCTGTACGGGTAATAATTCGATAACTTATATGATCAAAGTGATCTGTCCCAGCCAGAATCTGGGCTGCAATCTCATTCTTAGTAGACTTCATATCGTCTGGATGAATCATGGTAGCAAACTTTCCCCCTGTTAGCTCCACAAATTCCTCCATGGTCTTACACTCAAAGAGATCTAAGAGATGGGAATTGGCATATACCACCTCTTCATCACGATCTGCACGGTAAATAAACATACCACCAGGCATAGCCTCTAGCACGTTTTGATAAATCGGGTCTCGAAAGTCTACGTCATAGTTCCCCATAGTAATCCCCCCTCTTGATTCCCTATCATCAAAGGAATCCGCGATATACTAATGTATCTCAACACCCAATAATAATTATAACAGGGTTTTAAATAAATCTAAAGGTCTTATTAAGATTGTCAATCCACCCGACGATAAACTATATAGAGGATATATCTATTTTTATAGTATTTATCTATTTCATTTTGGAAATGTATCTACATTACACGGAGGTAATGCACATGATTCCACTATCAGGGACGATTACAAGTGCTGTAAATCTACAAATGGCACAAAATAAATGGATGCAAAAAAAGTCATCTGGAAATGTACTGTCCAGGCAGGAGCTGAATGCCCGTGAGAACTGGACCAGTGACGACTGGATGAAGAATAATTTCTTAGAACAACTGGCGGAAGAGAAGGAACAGCAGCCCTTGAATGACATCCTGAACAAGGTTGCTACTGGGCAGGATCTCACTCCAGATGAAATCGAATATTTACAAAAGAAAAATCCTCAGGCCTATGAAAATTACAAGAATTCCGAAAAAGAGGAAAAGAATTATAAGGAAAAATTAGACCATGCGAAGACCAAAGATGAAGTTGATAAAATCAAGGTAGAGAAGGTCTATGAATTCCTGTCAAAACTAAATAAAGTAGTAAACGACCCTAATATCAGTATGGGTGATAAATTAGCAGCCGCCCAGGATGCTATGAATAAAACCAATCGTATCAATAAGGCAGACACCGAATTCCGTCAGTCTGCTCGCTATGCTTCTCTTCCAACAGAAGCCGAGCTCCAGGAAGAACGTACCGAAGAGCGAGAAGCTAGAGAGGATGCGATCCAGGAGAAACAGGATAACAATCGCGAGGCTCAGGAAGAAGCAATCCAGGATGCCGAAAATAACCAAGGTGAAAATAGCGAATCTCAGGATCAAATTCGTCAGGGAGATTCTACTCTAGATACTCCCCATGACAAAGATGAATACAAGGAAGCTCAGGGCGAAGTCAGCCAGGATGCACAGTTCGATGGCTCTATCTCTCGCCATAGGGAATCAAGCGACATCCCTCAGGATGAGCTCACCACACCAGACCCACATCCTCACAAGAAGAAGCCCAAAGCGAATCCAAGAAATGACAAGCCTCTCGAAGCTTGGGATGTCATCAACTATGCCAAGGCAATCATCACCGAGTTAAGTCCTAGCCTTGATATGATGAAGCAGAAGTAATTTCATCACCTGAATCCCCTTCATATCGATACTTTTCTCTCCCACCATATAATTATCCCCCTATATATGGAACAAAGAAACCTACTCTGCAATCCCCTTACAGAACTCAGCCAGCTGGTCTAAGTGCATAGAATGGGATGCCTTGAAGTAGAGCACCGTATTCGCCTTTGTCACCTGCT
>ONIO01000108.1 GCA_900317915.1 uncultured Lachnospiraceae bacterium
TTCTCTCATGGTTATTCTCCTTTAAACTTACTAATTACAATTATTTCGGATTCATCCTTCATAATGGATGTCCAAGCCTCGATTCTACTTATGTACAAGACAAGAAGCATCCTTCGCAATGGATTTCCAAGCTTCGATTCTACTTACCTTACAAGGCAAGATTCATCCTTCACGATGGGTGTCCAAGCCTCAATTCTACTTATGTACAAGACAAGAAGCATTCTTCGCAATGGATTTCCAATCCTCGATTTTACTTATGTACAAGGCAAAAAGCATCCTTCGGCTTGGTTTACATTTATCACTTCTTCAGTGCTGGATCCTCCACGCCATTAGCTGCGAAGGCTGCGGCACGATCGATACAGGTGCCGCACTTGCCAGGTGCCGCACTTGCCACAAGGCTCATCGCCGCCCTCATAGCAGGACCAGGTCAGCTCGTATGGTACGCCAAGCTCTAAGCCCATCTTTACAACTCCAGCCTTATTCATGTTTACGAAGGGAGCCTCAATGGTAAGCTGATGTCCGCTTCCCTCATAAATGGCCTTATTCATGGCCTCGTTGAAGACAGGTGAACAGTCAGGGTAAGCGAATCCAGCGGCATCATCTGCATGTGCGCCGTAATAAATGACGCTGCATCCCTTGCTTAGAGCGATACTTGCCGCGGAGCTAAGGAAGAGACCATTACGGAAAGGTACGTAGGTGCTCACTGGCTTATTACCCTTGGTTTCCTTAATCTGCTCTGCATAACTCTCTAATGGGATCTCCTTGTCAGACTGCTTTAATAATGTGCAGTCACTGTACTGGAAGATCTCAGCCAGATCTAAGAATAAGTGCTCCACACCGTAGTACTCAGATACATTAATTGCTGCCTGGATTTCCTTATCATGCTTCTGTCCATAAGAGATTGACAGTGCGATGACATTCTCCTTACCATATTTTGAAACAGCCAGACCCAGCGCTGTTGTTGAGTCTACACCGCCACTTGATAGTACCATTACTTTCATATGTAACTCCTTACTCGGTCAGCCATCTATCCGCCGACCCTATATCACCAAAAATATCAATAAAATTGCAATGAATGCGTCATTCATCATTTCAACTTTTCAGTTGCCCGCTTTGCAATTCATTATCGCAACTATGCAATTGCCCACTTTGCAATTCAGCCATTATCGCAGATATAACTGCAGGGTAGCGTCCGTCTTAAACTTGCCACGAAGCTCTGCAGTGAATGTCTTAGTATCTGTCTTCTTAATGCCACGAGCACTTACGCAGGAGTGCTTGGCCTCTAAGAGAACCGCCACGTCCTGGCTGCCTGTAATCTCCGTCATGATATCAGCGATATCCTTGCCGATTTTCTCCTGCAGCTGCAGACGACGGCCGACCATATCTGCGATACGTGCAATCTTAGACAGACCAATGACCTTCCCCTGTGGGATATAGGCCACAGTCGCCTTCATGTCATACATAAGTGCCATGTGATGCTCGCAGTAACTGAAGAGGTCGATGTCCTTCATGACAACAACTCGACCTGGCAGTCCATCACGATTCATACCAGTGAGAGTATCTGCATCGGAATCAAGGGCATGGTCTACATTTCCATCGATATCTGTATCTGGAACTGCCTCCACGTCGCTCTCTAAGCCGTCCTCGAAGGTCTTATTGAACATCTCTGCGATCTCGTGATTGGTGTAATTCATGCCAGCGAAAACCTCTTCGTACATCTTCGCCACACGCTTCGGGGTGTCGATCAGGCCCTCACGATTAGGGTCATCCCCCAGAGCCACCAGAATCCCGCGGATATGCTCCTCAATTGCTTTCGTATCTATCATTACACACCTCTTTCATTGGGATCCCAGATGACCTTATGCATCTGGATCTGCAGGCGCACGTCATTCATATTATGCGCCATCATATAGTCCACCATGTCCTTAGGCTCGATGGCCCCGAAAATTGGGCTGAGGTAGGCATGGCAGCGCTCGGTTAAGTGATACTCCTGGATCAGCTCCCAGGCCCGATCTAAGTCCTCCATGCTGCCAGACACGAACTTCACCGTGTCATCACTCTCTAAGAACTGCATATTCTCAAGCTTCATGCCAGACTCACAACCGCTGCTAGGCAGCTTATAGTCCATGGTAAATGTAAACCGTGCTGGTAATTCCTGGCGAAGCTTTGCAAAGTCTTCAATCGCAATTGCTCCATTGGTCTCAATCTCTACCCGGAGACTCTCATCTGCCATCAGTTCACGGAGAAGCTCAGGCATCTCAGGCTGGAGAAGTGGCTCACCACCAGTGAGGGTCACATTCTTCACGCCGGTCTCACGGATGTAGGCATGGATCTCAGCCGGTGTCATCTCAGTGAAATCACAGCCTGCTTCATTCGCCCACATGGTATCGCAATATGTGCAACGGAGATTACAGCCCTTAAAACGGATGAATGCTGCTAACTCTCCTGCTCTAGTCCCTTCGCCATTAATACTGACGAATTTTTCTACTACTTTCATCTTATATCCTTTGAATTATTACTATTGTTCCTCGGATTCCTATTCAGATCTCTTACAAATGGTATTCCTATCCGGATTCCATTGCATCGTTTGCAAATGAATTATATGTCCGGATTTACCCCCCCGTAAGATGCATAATTGGTTGGAGTCTCGTAGACATCCACACGATGAACAGGGAAGCCCTTCGCCTTCATGCCTTCGAAGAAATACTGAGAGAAACGCTCAGCTGTTGGGCGGAATGGAACTGCTACCATACGGAAGTCCTCATCAGAGAGTGCTGCAATGGTTGCATCCTTAAGTGAGCCCTCTTCGTAGATCAGGCTGTGATCTAGGTTATCGCACATCTCCTTCAGTGCAGACTTCAAATCACCGAAATCAAAAAGCATATCTCTGGTCTGCTTGTCAGTGGATAATTCCTGACCTGCCACCTCTACAACAACTCTCCAGCGATGACCGTGGAGATTATGACACTTGCCCTCATATCCCTTCAGGAAATGAGCTGCATCAAAGTGATTCTCGGACTTGATATAGTACATGATAGAACTCCTTTATTGTCTGAGGAAATCCCCCAGAATTAATCTTCATTTGAAAGTCTGCATTATGGTACATGAACTGTAGCAGATTTTCTCAACAAAAAAACTCCAGGCACAAAGCCTGGAGTCAGTATTCATAAGTTCGAAATGTATCCCGTGATCAAATGCTCTTCATGCTTACCCAATCACGGAACGGCAGTTCAAATGCATGAATTGCTGTCCTGGTTTTGTTTAACGACAGGATGGTACAAACGAACTGTCGAATATTCTCTTTTT
>ONIO01000098.1 GCA_900317915.1 uncultured Lachnospiraceae bacterium
ACGGTTAAGGAAGGCTTAGTAGTTCGTCAGACTCCGAAGGCAAAAAAGAAGGCAGCAGAGGGAACTAAGGTTAAGGTAACTCTGTCTAGTGGTAAGGGTGATCAGTCTGTTGATGTACCAAACGTAGTAGGACAGTCTGAGTCTAAGGCGAAGTCCACACTGACCGGTGCTGGATTCAAGGTAGATGTAAGCTATGAATACAGTGATTCTGTAGCATCAGGAAATGTCATTAGCCAGACACCATCCAGTGGTACAGCAAATGAAGGCGATACGATTAAGATCGTTGTTAGTCGTGGAGAAGATCCAAATAAGACAAAGATGGTATCCGTACCTAATTTCACTAAGGGTGCATCTTATGATTCCGTTGCCTCTGCACTGAGCGCTCTTAATCTGACAGCGCAGAGAGTAGAGAGCCCGAACAATGACCCTGCTTACGATGATGGAGCAGTACTATCTGTAGAGCCTGTATCTGGCTCTCAGGTTGCTGAGGGAAGTACGATTAAAGTATATGTTAACAAGGCAAAAGAGAAGACCCCTCCAACAAGCGAGAGTACAAACCCGACTGATAGCGGAGCTGGTGCTGGCGGAGCTGGTGCTGGCGGTTCAGAGAATCCTTCAGATCATCAGCAAGATCCTAATCAACCAGCTGGCAACCAATAAAAGATGGTGGGATTCGAACCCACGCACATAAATAACCCAATTTACACCATTGTTTTAAAGTAAAATGATGGTGTAAATTTTTGTACAAGAAGAAGTGAGAGATAAAGGAGGCCTATGAAGGGGCGAATTATCAAGGGAATTGCAGGATTCTATTATGTAGATGTACCAGGATCTGGACTCTACGAGTGTAAGGCCAAGGGCGTTTTTCGTAACCGCGGGATGAAGCCACTGGTTGGAGACTATGCAGAGATCTCTGTGATTGATGAGGAGAATAAGAAGGGGAATGTGGACGAGATCTATCCTCGTAGTAATTCCCTGATCCGACCTGCTGTGGCAAATGTAGACCAGGCCCTGGTTATCTTCGCAGCCACACATCCCACCCCGGAACTAAACCTCTTAGATCGTTTCCTTGTGATGATGGAGTACCAGGATGTGCCATCCATCATTGTATTCAATAAGACAGATCTAGCCGCTCCAGAAGAAGTAGAGCGCCTAGTAACTACCTATGAGAAGGCAGGCTACACCGTCCTCACCACCAGTGTGAAGGAAGGCAAGGGGGTGGAAGCTGTGAAGGAAGCCCTTCGAGGTAAGACCACCACAGTCGCTGGTCCATCTGGTGTGGGAAAGTCCTCTCTCATTAATGAGCTCCAGTCTGGTGTGGAGATGGAGACTGGAGAGATCTCTAAGAAGATCGCCCGTGGTAAGAACACCACTCGTCATGCACAATTGATTCCTCTCCATGTAGAGGATACCTATATCTGTGACACACCGGGATTCAGTTCTGTGATGATCCCAGAGATGGAGAAGGAGAGCCTCGATGACTGCTTCCCAGAGTTCCATGATCTGATTCCTGACTGTCGCTTCCAGGAATGCGCCCATATCCATGAACCGGATTGCGCTGTGAAGAATGCCTTAGAGGCCGGAGCCATCCCTCAGAGCCGTTATGATAATTATATTCTCCTCTATGAGGAGCTGAAGAATCGCCGTAAGTACTAAGAGGCTTATCATTATTAACCTGTCACATTTCTTGAAAGGAAGAGACCTATGAACTGCTTGTCACCATCTATTTTATCTGCTGATTATTGCAATCTTGAGAGAGACATCCAGGCCGCGGATGATGCCGGCGCACAGTACATGCACATCGATGTCATGGATGGACACTTTGTCCCTCAGATCACCATCGGAGCCCCTGTATTAAGTGCAATTCGCGGGATTACAGATAAGATTCTTGATGTGCATCTCATGGTAGAGAATCCTGAGACCATGATTCAGGACTATTTAGATGCAGGAGCAGACATCATAACCGTCCATGCAGAGAGTACCGTTCACCTAGACCGTGTCATCCATATGATTAAAGAGGGTGGTGCCATGGCAGGCGTGGCTCTGAATCCATCCACTCCTCTGTCAGTTCTGGACTATGTGCTGCCAGACCTGGATATGGTTCTGATTATGAGTGTGAACCCAGGCTATGGCGGACAGAAGTTTATCCCATACACCATTGATAAGCTGAATGACCTACAGGCTATGCTTACAGAGCGCAATCTGAAGATCGATGTAGAGGTAGACGGTGGCGTGAAGCTCCACAATGTAGAAGAGATCATGGATGCAGGTGCCAATGTGATTGTAGCAGGCTCTGCTATCTTCCATGGAGACATCACAGAGAATGTACAGGCTTTCTTAGAGAAAATGTAGACCAATATGAGTTGTATCATTGTATCCGGTGGTCATGTGGCCATCGAAGAACTTAAAACCACATTAAATAAATTAAAAGGCAAAGATCCGAAAGACCTATGTGTAATCGCGGCGGACCGTGGCATAGAGACGCTGATGGCTCTATCCCTTGTCCCTGACTACATCATTGGTGATTTTGATTCTGCGAATACAGATGCTTTGCAATATGCCATTACTCTATCTGAGGAGAAGGGGGTACCCTTTCAGAGACTGAATCCTGTGAAGGACGATACCGATTCGGAAGCCGCTCTTCAGCTTGCATTTGAAAAGAGTCAGGGATGTATCTATTTCTTTGGTGGGACAGGTAGTCGAATCGATCATGTCTTATCAAATCTAATGATATTAAAACAGGGCTTAAGAAAAGACAGATTCATTCTCCTCTTAGATGAGAACAATCGGATCCAGGCGTGTGATAAGAATCATCCAGTGAGGATTCAGAGGGCAGAGCAGTATGGCAAGTATGTGTCTGTGATACCAATCGCAGGTCCAGCCTCTGGTGTTACATTGAAGGGCTTCTATTATCCTGTAGAGGATGCAATTCTGTCAGGAGAAGACTCTCTTGGAACCAGTAATGAGATTACAGAGGATACAGCAAGTATCTCTGTTACAGATGGAACTCTTTTAGTCATTGAATCCAAGGATTGATGCCAGAAGGATGATGGATTCGAACAGGAATTTGTCTGCTGAAGCAGACCCGAATCCGGCGCGTAAGACTCGCGAGCGAGTCTTGACGTAACACAGATTACAAGGCATAGAGAAGTAAGTGTAAGGAATCGTATGATTTTCGAATATCCAGATTATTATGAGAAGTTTCACTGTATCGGTGGCAAGTGTAAGGATAGCTGCTGTGCAGGTTGGGAAGTAGATATCGATGATGATTCATATCGATGATGATTCAGCCAGAATGTATCAAAATGTACCTCTCCCAATTGGTGAGAAGCTTCGTGAGAAATTAAAACTTGTAGATGGCGGCTATCGCTTTCAGCTATGCAGAGATAAGAGATGCCCCTTCCTAAATAAGGACAATCTCTGCGATATCATTATCGCTCTGGGTGAGGGCGGATTATCTGTTACCTGTACGGAGTATCCTCGCTATACCTGTGAGACACCAGATTATCATGAGACAGATTTGACCCTGTCCTGTCCTGAGGCAGCTCGAA
>ONIO01000066.1 GCA_900317915.1 uncultured Lachnospiraceae bacterium
CAGTTGTAGAATCATAGAGCTTCTGATTTCTAGTATTCAAAAGCACTTCCCATTTCTCGGTTCCGGCAGGAATGGTTACCTTTAGATTGCCAGTGTTCTTACCGTAGGTATTCCCACCACCGTCTGCTGCACCATAGGCAGGATTGTCCCAGGAATTGTCCTCGGCAACTTTATATTCCAGATCGATATCCTCTGTTGGTGCCTCCAGGTAGAATGTCTCCCGATAGGTGCCACCACCTACATAGTCCATAACAGCATCGGTATTGGGATTCTCGCCAGTTCCATTCACAGCCCATTCTGCTTTCATCATAGCCTTCTCATGCTTTTCATCATGATATGCAGATAACTGATTAATGGATCCAGTTACAACCTCTGTGTGCAGCACACCCTCATCATAGGAATCCTGAAAAGCATGCTTTTGCCCTGTCTCTCCAGACAGAATGGCATTATCATACTGGAGATAGACATCTCCATCCTTTGTAGCATCAATGGTCTCAGACTTTCCTGTATCCTTACCATCGATATAGAGAGATGCTTCATACTTTCCAGCCTTGAGGTCAGAAAGCTTCACCTCATAGAGATTGTCTCCATACAGGGATAGTGTGTAGGTCTGATCACCAATCTTCGCCTGAACCGTACTACCAATTGTCGTAGTCAAGGGATCTGCATCCTCTGCATTGGCAGCCAAAGGGAATGCCTGCATAGCAGTAAGTATCATTGCCGCAGCCAGAGTTCCCGATAGCAGCCGCTTTACAGGTTGCTTGTAACTCATTTTTATAAAACCTCCTCCATAAACTCTTCTACTCTTACCCTCTTTTCGAAAAAATTATTTTCGAACTTTTTCGTAATTGAATTATAGTTTTCGGAATCGATTTCATCAATTGTGAAAAATGCAAGAAATACACATGTGGTAATTGTGTACTTTAACTTTCGAATGTTTTTCGTGTATTTTCGCTCACGAAAACTAATTTGCCTACTTTTCCCTTTGATGCAGGTATAAAAGGGATGTTTTCCTATTCGATTGGAGATAGTTTCCTTTTTTTTCAGCACAAAAAACACCTGCCAAAAAGCAGGTGTTCATAAAAGCCTTATAAAGTTTTTCATAACCCCCACCTACGCTAACGCTTAGAGGTGGGGGATTCCTCCGACTGCGTTGAATTAGCAGCAGAAACAGCAGAGATTCATCAGGGCCAGGTCTAAGCACCAGCTGCCTGACATACGATCGTAGGGTCTGCCATAGGTATATCCTCTGGTCTCATACCAGTTCTCATTCCCAAATCCACCGAAACTGCCCTGATGAAAGGAGCCATCGAATCCGCCTTCACGCAACTGACTCTGTAACTGGCGGAACTGGAAGTTAGATGGCTCTAATGCTACAGCACGATCGATGTATCGTCTTGCAGTATCCAGGTCATTTAATCCCAGGCTGGCTGCAGATGCCAGATAGTACCAGGTACCATTTCGATAAGACTCTTCCACACCATTCAGTGCAGTCATCGCCTCATCATAATATCCCGACCGGATATAGTTGTAAGCAGCACGCATCTCATTCTCACCCTCTGGCGTACCCTGAGATGGGCCGGTTCGATTGCTATAGGAATAACCACGACCATTGAATCCACTCTGACGCCTCTTCATCAGGATGTCATAGGCTTTTTGTACTTCCTTGAACTTCTCCTCTGCTTCCTCCTTATTCGGATTATTCACATTGGCATCCGGATGATACTGACGGCTGAGTTTACGATATGCTTTTTTAATGTCATCATCTGATGCCTCTGGAGAGACTCCAAGTACACGATATGGATCCATTTATTTCTCTTTCCTACGTTCACTCTTGACCTGGAGATAATCATATTTGGTCCAGACACCAGAGTAAATGATATTACGTATTACTTCTGCGTTCTTAAGAATCGGCATATGCTCAAATGCCTTGGCACATTCTGTCATCTGTGTTGTCAAGAACTGACGGACAAAGGTCTCGTAACAATTCGGGCATTCCTCATTATGGAAGGACAGAATATTATAATCACACTTTTTCTGATCCTTCTCCATATCCTCATAGGCATCCATGACATAGATAAAACGTCCCAGGTAATAGCCTAGGGTATAGAGATCATCATTCCACACATCCTCATCATAGAACTTACACAGTTCTCCAAGCATCTCGCCTGTGTAGGATGCCACCTTATCTAAGTTCTTCTCCTGAGACTTCTCAGCCAGGTTTTGCTTCTCGATATAGGAACGGATGGCCGCCACCTGACGGGGATACTTCTTCTCCGCCTCTAGGACAAACTTCTCGAAGTAGTCTGCCATACGCTTCTTGCCACGCTTGCCATCATCCTGATAATCATCTAAGAGGTTGTAATAGCTTAGGGCAATGTCCATATAGGAGCAATAGTCCATAATCTGACTCTTTACAATGGTCTTCTTTTGGGTTGGATGTAACCTGCAGGTGAAGGACTTCACATCCTCCTTTGGCTCATAGAGGCCAGACAATAAAAGTGCCAGGAATGTTACATCGTAATTTAATAACAACTGTCCCCTGGGGCCTGACACCCTTTTCAGGTCCTGGCATAATCCGCAGTAATAGTTCTGATAAATCTTCTGGTCTGACTCGACCAGAGTACTTTTGTTAGCATTTACATAGCCAAACATTTGGGAGACTCCTCCATTCGCGTACTCACGTACGTTTTATAAAAGCGGTTCTACATTTTGGACAGGTAATTTCAATCTTTCCTCTCCCCCGTGGAACACGTACTTTCTGCTTGCATTCCGGACACTTGTAGATGCGATAGGCTTTGGATTCAGCATCCTGCTTTCGGCCATAGCGAATCTTACGTCCGAATTCTGTAAAGAAGGCACGCGTCTTCCAGCCAATGTCCTTAAAGCCTTTGAAGAAGTCAATGGTCTTATTCATAATCTTCATGAATTTCTGATTCTCATACAGTCTCTTATTCACATTCTTAGACATCATACGGAAGTATGCATATGCCAGTAATAAAAGTGTAATGAGATATAGAATTGGATTACGAGTAATGGAAGTGATTAGTAAAAATATCATAGAAAGAATCAGGCTCGCTTTCGCCAACTGATCCAGTCCGTTTCGCCCAATAAAAAATCTCTGAAAACGTGATCTCATGGTATTTCCTCCTTCGCAAGTACAACTTCACTTTAGACTCCGCTTTCCCTAGTGTCAATCGAACACCCTTCTCTTTAAGAAAAGTTTAAGAAAGGTAAAATAAAAAAGACACCTAAGTAACAGTATCCTTTTATCGTAGTAAAATCAACGTCTGTAACAAAAACTCCCACCGAGGAAAACTAGTCTCTGAACTAATTCTTCCCTGTGGGAGTTATGATTCTTATAAAAAGTAAAAGCAGAACGATAAGCCGGGTTATGTCATTGGATGATCATCTATCTAGGACGACTGTTGCCAGCCGCCTCAAGCGTCCAACCTGGAACAGGCGGGCCGCCTTATGTTCCGTCTAGGACTTGCTTCGGATGAGGTTTACATGGCATCACGTGTTACCACATGATCGGTAGTCTCTTACACTGCCTTTTCACCCTTACCGGCCGAAGCCGGCGGTATATCTCTGTTGCACTATCTCGGGAGTCGCCTCCGGCGGACGTTATCCGCCATCCTGCCCTGTGAAGCCCGGACTTTCCTCTCCCACTTACGTGGCAGCGATCACCTGTCCTGCTTTTACCGAAAATCTATTATACAGTTTCCATGTAGAAATGTAAACCAAGGTCTACATTTCTATACAATCCCTCACACTGGGAAGATCGATCCTCCAATAAACTCACGTACCAAAGAGGTGTTATTAATATCCTCTGGAGGAATTGGAAGAAAGTACTGTAATAATTTAAGTAGTCGCTTGGCCTCTGGATACTGAGGACTGGACTCATCAATAGCATAGAGTTGAGGAACAGCGTAGAGCTTCAAAACAGCCATCTCATAAATTAAAGCAGAATTAAACATCACATCTGCATCATCTTGGAATGGGAAGATATTCTTCTCCTCACCCTTTCTGACACTCTTCCACATAGCCAGGGTCTCCTCTGCTGAGGTACCACGGGTTCTAGAGTCACGAACCAATCGACGAATCAGACGACCATCTGTTGTAGACAATGGATTGTGCTCATCTACAGAGAGCTGGGTCAGGGCAGAGATATAGATCTTAAACTTATTCTCCTTAGGAATGCTATAGGACATACGATCATTCAGGCCATGAATGCCCTCGATGACCATCACATCTCCCTCATGTAATTCCATGAAGCGATTGCGGCGCTCGCTTTTACCAGTCTTAAAGTTAAAGACAGGAAGCTCCACACGCTTGCCATTTAAGAGGTCCACCATATCTCGGTTAAATTCCTCTACATTCAGGCAGTCGATGCTCTCTAGGTCAATCTCTCCTGTGACTGGATCCCTTGGACACTTGTCTCGATCCGTATAGTAGTCATCTAGAGACAATGGATGAGGTGTGATCCCCTGGGCGCGAAGCTGGGTAGACAGTCGATAGGAGAAGGAGGTCTTACCAGAGGAGGAAGGCCCTGCAATCATTACAAATTTCTGGCTTGGATTCTCTGCAATGGAACGGGCCAGATTACCAATCTTCTGCTCCATCAGGGCCTCAGACATGAGGATGATATCCCTTGCCTTGCCCTTCGCTACTGCATCATTCAGGGCACCAACCGTAGGGATCCCCAGTTCCTCGCTCCAGCCACCAGAGGTCATAAGGGTCTCATGCAGCTTCATAGAAGGATGAAAGTCTGCCACCTTCTTAGGCTCTAGATATGGCATCTTCAGTACAAAGCCCCCATCGAAGCATTCCAGGTCGAAGTACTTGAGATAGCCTGTAGATGGCACCATATAGCCATAGAAGTAATCCATGCAGCCATCCAGATTATAGAGATGGATCGTGGAAGCTTCTCTGTAGCGAAGGAGACGATCCTTATTGGGCATATTGGCTGCTCGAAAGATCTCTCTCGCCTCTCTCGTAGACTTGGTCACCTTCTGAATCGGCAGATCAAGGGCTACAAGTCGCTCCATCTCAGTTTTTAAATTCCCTAAGAAGGCCTCCGTCGCCTGGGTCTCTGCCACAAGTCTACAGAAGTAGCTCTGGTCAAGGGAATGAAGCACCTGGATATCTGGATTCTCCTCTGGCAAGAGATTATCCACTGCCTTTTGCATCAAGAGAATCATGGATCTACGGTAGGCCCGTCGACCATCTGGATCCTTCCCTGTAAGGAAGACTACCTCACTATCTTCCTTCACTACTTCCCATAATTCTCTAAGGCGATTGTCCTGCTTTGCTAGCAAGATATCCTCTTCATAGTCTCCCTGACACAGCTTTGCCAGATCTAGAAATGTAGACCCATCTTCTAATTGGTATTTTTTCTCCTTTACTTGTACTTGTATCTCCATTGTAAGTCCCCCTTAGACGATATAGAATGGCTCGTGATTCTCCTCCTGGCAGATTGTTAATTCTGGGAATTTCTTATTAAGAATCCGCTCCATATACTCTGTAAATACATGTTCTAATCCATAGTGTCCAGCATCGATGATAGCCAGGCCCTGGGTATTGGCATCAATTCCATTGTGGTGATCGATATCTCCAGTGACTAGGACATCTGAGCCGGCTTGAATCGCAGCCGGGATCTCTGACTTACCAGAGCCACCGATGACAGCCACCTTATGGATTCTTTTCTTTGGATCCCCGAAAACCTTCACATGGGATAAGCCAAAGGCGTCCTTTACAAAGGCTGCATAGGACTTGAGGTCTGTCTCCTCCTCCAGCTCGGCCAGGCTACCCATACATCCCTCAGGATCTAGTACCTCAGCAGAGGTGGGAACTCTCTCTCCCCTGTAATCAATAGCTTCCTCATGAAAACCTAATTTCTCATCAATCATATCTCGCATGCCATACTTATCGAAATTGGTATGCATAGCGACATAAGAGATCTGCTTCTCTGCTAAGAAGAGCACTCTCTTCCCTACGAAGTCCTGATCATTTACAGCCTGAATTCCACCAAAAATCAGTGGATGATGGGTCAGAATCAGATCCGCTCCCCAGGCA
>ONIO01000072.1 GCA_900317915.1 uncultured Lachnospiraceae bacterium
TGGTAGGGGGACTGTACCAATCCACAGTATCTTAAAATAGCATAGTCGAACCTATAGAAAAGGTAAAGAAAGACTATGACTTTATATAATAGTAGGGGGATACCAATGAAAGTAAAATTTCGAAAAAGAAGAAGTACATTATCAGCCAAGAGAAGGCGCTGGGAGAGACATCCTGTGATTGTACTATTTTTTGCTGTGATTCTAATCTCAATCTATAGCGGAAACTATGCAAGTGCATCCAGGGATTCAATGACTGCCAGCTCCATTATCCCAACCTCATATGGAGACGATGGAGACACTTCACAGTGGCCATTGGATTACAATTATGCAACCAATACAGCAGCCACAACCATCTATCAGAATCGTCATATCTATCTCATGCTTTATAGTTGTAGCTGGCAGAAGTCTGCTAGTTCTGGAAACTATTATCTAGACTATTTCCTTCGAAAGGAGGATGGAACGGTCATCTGGCTTCCAACCCAGGATCGTGGGGCATTCCTGGCGGATTATAGCTGTGTTGCAAATATTGGTGGAGTAGAATTACATAAGTCCTTCTGGATGCAGCCCATGGAAATCCCTGGTGCCAAGCCTGGATCTCCAAGTATTCAATTTACAAATGCATCCAACTATCAAGTGGATATCACTGTAAGTGCCAAGGCCAATGTGGCAGCAGGAACCTGGTACTACGACTATATGGCTCATAATAAGAGATCTGGAAAGTATAGTTATGATGCCCAGGGTGGAACAGCAACCAATGCAACAGATTACCTCACAGGATTCCTATATCGAATCGATCATACACCAAGCAATGTGGCTCTATCCGGATTTCAGAGATGGGAGACAAGTGATGTATCAGGAGCGACTCGTAGTCTATCCATGCAGGTGCCTTCACAATACGTCAATAGTTCCGAGGACTGGTATATCCACATGGTATCTGAGTCCTACACAGGACAGTATTCAGACATGGTGACTGTGAAGATTCCGAAGCGTGGAGTTCATCAGGTAAGCTATGATTTAAATGGTGGAAGTGGTGACTTTCCAGAGCAGACCGCCATCTACGGGAAGCAGTCAAAGGTCAACGAGAATACACCAAATCTGGAGGGGTATACATTTATACAGTGGAATGGTTCGAATAACCAGGTATATAAACCAGGTGATGACTATGGTCATGTCCAGGAAGATGGACGCGTGACACTGACCGCGCAGTGGCAGGCCAATCAGTATACCATTCGATTCGATGGTAATGGCCAGGATGGTAAAAATGGTACAGTTGAGGGGCAGATGGCGGACATCACAGGGACCGTGGAGGACACAGGTATCCCTGAGAATGGGTATAAGAATACGGCCTGTACAGAGGATGGAAGGCCAAAGTATCGATTTAGTGGATGGAGCTTCTCGCCAGATCGGCTGCGACCAGATATCCCAGTGGATCCTGAGGACCAGGAATGGAATAAGAAGGTCTCTATCCGAAGCCTGGCCAAGGAGGCTGGGGTAATCGATCAGGCAGATGGCATTATCCATCTCTATGCTACATGGAATCAGGCACCAGAGATCAGTGGGAAAGAGAATGCCTATTATAATCACATCCCTAGTGAAGAGGAGCTATTAGAACTGGTATCTGCAACAGACCGAGAGGACACACCAGGCGAGTACTTTGATAAGGTAGCAGGGGCGAAGATGTCTGATGGAAGGACTTGGGAGAAAAAGGATGCAGATAAGCTGTGGGTGGTAGACTACGATAGGAATTCCTTCGCAGGATTTGGAGATATCGCAGCAGTCAGCGTGACTTATCGTGCAGCGGACCAGGACCAGAATATCTCAGAATACACTCTGATGGTATGGGTCCTTTCTGATCAGGCGCTGATGGATCAGAACTCCGGCAAGAATGCACACTCCTATGTCCGCCATATTGATGCCGAGAATTATAAGAAGGCAGCAGGAAAAGGTGGCTTAGATCAGGACTCTGTATGGCGCAGAAATCCGGAGTACAAGAAGGTCCTAGACCATGTGCTTGAAGAGTAGGGTAGACATATAGACATTTTGCCGAGAAAGTTCATTGAAATCATTCCTTGGCCTAGTATATTATGGATATACAGATGAAGGAGGTAACCGACATGGCAGATTTAAATAATATGTTCGAAGAGCCAGAGAATTGCACCCATAATTGTGGTACCTGTGGTTCGAACTGTGGTGATAACCAGGGGAAGTTCTGGGAGGCACTTGATGATTTCGCTGAGATTCCTAGCGAAGCATTATTAAAGGCTCTGCAGAGTTTTGGAGAAGATGAAGAATAAGTAAAATTAGTACTTTATTTTTCATACACGGATGTGTTAATATAATATCCGGTGACTTTCACCGGATATTTTATACGGACATGGCGGAATTGGCAGACGCGCAGGATTTAGGTTCCTGTCTCTACGAGGTGTGGGTTCAAGTCCCATTGTCCGTACGACAAAGACCAAGTACTTAGGTGCTTGGTCTTTTTTATTTCTACGCTATAATCGCAAAAACTCTTTTACCCATGATGATAATCCTCCTATAATTGATAATAGAATACCGGGCTAAAGATACAAGGAAGAGTAGGGGACCGTAAATAAGATGAAAAAGATACGCATGCATTATCAATTCTATGGCAGAGTACAGGCTGTTGGATTCCGCTATACAGCAAAGCAGGTTGCTGATCACTTCGGCCTGACAGGCTGGGTGAAGAATGAATACGATGGGTCTGTGATTGCAGAGGTCCAAGGGGATGAAGCCCTGGTCACTGATTTCGGGACCTATATCGAGAGAAGCTCCCGCTGGATTGAGATTATGTCTACAGTGAAGAAGGAGATCCCCCTTCAGGAGGATGATAGAGAATTCTCTATTGAGGGGTATTAGAGGTAGGTCTGATTAGATGCTTCCATAGAGTTAAGCTCATACAAAAACACCATACTGGAATCTGGTCTATATTTCCCTCAAAAATATACGAAAGATGATATAATCTATCCTGCGTTAAATAAAAATTCCGAAAATTCTGCGAATGTGCAGAAAATTTATATAAAAATGAGCAAAAACGCTTAAAATATTTGCATCATCTATTAGGAAACGTGATATAATTTATTCAGATATCGCATAGGGGATTTTGAGGGATTAGAGGAAACTAAAGGAAAAGAAAAAATGATTGTCAATTTGCAGGGGCGAGCTGGAGAAGGCTCGATAGAAAACGGGGTAGGTATGGCGAAAACAGCGGTAGTCATTGTTAACCACGGAACAACAGATCTAACAGAGGCAATAGAAGGATTACATCAACTTTACAAGGAACTGAAGCATCATCTGCCGGAAGAGGTCACTCTCTACTCCGCGATTGCAAATGATGTGGTTCTAGATTACGTCAGACAGGATATCAATCGCAAGGTGCGAACAGGCACGGATGCAGTGAGTATTCCAGTTCTAAGCCAGGAATTGAGACAGGAATTTATCACATCTACCATGAGTGTTCGCGAGGCATGTGAGCGAGCTGTAGAGGATCAGCCAGAGAGGATTCTAATCTTCCCAACCATCATGATCTATGGCCCCATGTATGATAAGATGCTTCGTGAAGTTCATGAGGCCACAGATGATAAGGTGCATGATGTGCGAATCATGCCACCTGTTCTGAATCCTGATAGCCTAGAGAGCAGTAATCGAGCAGCTACTCTTATTGAGAAGGCTCTGAAGATCCATAAGAATGACCGTTACATCCTCATCGGCTATGAGACAGATCATGCTATGCGCCCGATGTATCATCACCTGAGAGAGGCCTTCTTAGAGAAGGGCCTAGATGGTGTCCATGTGGTATGTCTAGAGGACCGTGAGGGACTAAGTATGGTGGCAGCAGATCTACGTAAGGTGCAGTATAGCGGTACCATTGTGATCCAGCCACTTGCCACCAATACCAATGGTCATGTCCTAGAAGAGGACAGTGGTGATGCTAAGACGGTGGCAGAGATGTTCCGTCGCTTTGGATTCCAGGTGAAGGAGACTCACAAAGGCCTGGCTTGCTATCCAGAGTATCGTAAGGGACTGATTCGTAGTGTAATGAAGGAATTAAAGCGCTAATTATCATAATTGCGATAAAAAGGCGAGCTCCGCTGGGAAAAACCAGTTTGGAACTCGCCTTATATTTATGCCTATATCAGATCATTTGCCTGGTTATGAGATGACAAATCTAGACCAAGCCACAATCTCCATCCTTAAGCCAGGATATACTTCTGCAGTAGGATGAAGGTGTTCTTCACACCCTCCATATGAGATCTCTCGTAGTTATGGGATGCATAGACACCAGCACCGATGAGACCGTGGCGGATATCATATCCAGCGTGAAGAGTGGCCTCTACATCAGAGCCATAGTGCGGATAGACATCGATGGCATAGTCCAGATGATTTTCCTTCGCTAGAGTAGATAACTCGGTTACCAGATCGTAATTATAAGGACCACCAGAGTCCTTAGCACAGATGGAAACCATGCGCTCAGTACAGCCTAAGTCATCGCCGACACAACCCATATCTACGGATAGCATATCTCTAGTATCTGCTGGGATATAGGATCCGCCATGACCAACCTCTTCGTATACGGTGAAGAGCAGTGTGACCTTACGTGGCAGTTGGATATTCTCGTCATGCACCCATTTTGCGATGCCTAATAGGTTGGCGGCAGACAGCTTGTCGTCTAAGAAGCGGCTCTTGATGTATCCGCTTTCTGTGATTACGGTACGAGGATCCATTGCGATGATATCACCAGGCTGTACACCTAGGGACAGTGTCTCTTCCTTCTTAGTGACATTGGCATCTAAGAGGATCTCCATATTCTTCTCGATGTCCTCGACAGCATCATCAGCCACATGGACAGATGGTTCCGTATTCAGAACCACGCCGGTGTACTGTCTGCCATCTCTGGTAAATACAGTACAGTTCTCACCGTCAGCGGTACGCCATTGGTGACCACCTAGAGTGGTTGGGCGGAGACGTCCATTGTCCTTCACGGAACGGACCATAGCACCCAGTGTATCCACATGGGCAGCCAGAACCAGACCATTTCCTTCGCCACCTAGTTCACAGTGGACATTGCCCTTACGTGAACGAGTTGGGTGATAGCCCATCCCGTATAAAACCTTCAGCAGATAGTCAGTTGCGGCTCTGGTGTATCCAGTTGGGCTAGGAATTGCAGTCAGTGCCTTCAGTTGCTCGCCGATATAAGCGAGATAATCTTTTGTATCCATTATTTCCTCCTTCATGACGATGCTGATGCAGAGTGTCGATGCACTCCAACCTCAAGCATGGTCTATATTTCACATAGTAACTATTGTACCCCATGTGGCAGGAGAGGTGAAGTAGATGTCATCTGGATTATGGAATAGTTGAAAGCTAGGTACGTCGGTGCAGCTTGTGCCATGATGGAGGTGCTGTGCAGTTTGTGCTATGATAGAGGTGCTGTGCAGGCGTAGGTCAGGGGCGTGTAAGGGTTGCTGCTTAACTCAGTCGGAGAAATCCCCCACCTCTAAGCGTTAGCGTAGGTGGGGATTATGACAAACTATACTCAGTCGGGGTACAAGCTCCGACTGCGTTAAACGCTCCGCGAGGATGCGCACGGATTCGGACAGGAATTTGTCTGCTGAAGCACGAATCCGGCGCGCAAGACTCGCGAGCGAGTCTTGACATGGTAGTGACTTATAGAAACGGATATCTAAGGGGGAGCTACCTATAAGGCTTGCAATTGACAACCATCTAGAAGAAGAGGCATTCATGCAGAGAGATCTCACTCAGGGGAAGATATTACCGGTTCTCATCCGATTCTCCATTCCATTTTTGATATCCAGTTTCCTACAGACCTTCTACGGCCTGGCGGATTTATTCATAACAGGCCAGTTCTATGGTGCCGCAGAAATCACGGCGGTTTCCGTAGGCTCCCAGATTATGCATATGGTGACCCTAATTATCGTGGGCCTGTCCATGGGCGCCACCATCTCCATCAGCCATGAGATGGGCACCCTGTCGGGAAAGATAAACCGAGCAGAGGATCCCGATTGCAAGCGGACCTATGGGCATATCGCAGAGATTCTGGGAAATGCAATTCTACTATTCATTGGAATTGCAATTGTGCTGCTGGGAATTCTGGTGGGACTTCGCTCTCCAGTATTAATGGCTCTTAGAACTCCAACCGAGTCTCTGGAGTCAGCCAAGGCCTATCTCACAATTGTGGCCCTGGGTATACCAGCCATTGCTGGACTAAATGTGGTAAGTGGTGTCTTTCGAGGAATGGGAGACTCCCGGACACCTATGTACTTCGTGGCAATATCTGGTGTATTGAATATTGGATTAGACAATCTCTTTATGGGACCTTTTGGATTGGGAGCTGCTGGTGCGGCCCTGGCTACAGTCATCGCCCAGGTATTTAGCGTGTTCTTAGCGGTACTTACCCTGATTCGTAAGAACCCGGGAATCCATCTTAAGCGGGCGGATTTTCGCCTGAATTCTGGAATTACCAATAAGATGCTACATATCGGTGCGCCTATTGCTCTGCAGGATGGGCTGATACAGATCTCCTTTTTGGTGATAACTGCCATCGCAAATAATCGTGGTGTGGATATCGCGGCAGCAGTAGGAATTGTGGAGAAGATGATTAGCTTTATCTTCCTGGTTCCATCCGCTATGCTTTCGACGGTATCGGATATCTCTGCCCAGAATGTGGGCGCTGGAAAATACGATAGAACCAGAGAGACACTACGTATCGGAATCTTGATCTGTCTGGGATTCGGCTTTGTGATTGCAGTGCTGGTTCAGTTCCTGGCCCCAGTGACAATGAGTTGGTTTACGGGAGATCCTGAGGTCATTACCTATGGCGCAGAGTATTTCCGCACCTATGTATTGGACTGCATGATTGCAGGTGTGCACTTTTGCTTCAGCGGATTCTTCACAGCCTATGGCAAAAGTTCCTACGCTTTTATCCACAATATGATCTCTGTGATCGCTGTACGAATCCCAGGTGCATATCTTACATCCATGTGGTTTCCTAGTACCCTGTTACCTATGGGAGCAGCAGCGCCTCTTGGATCTCTGGTATCAGTAATCATCTGTATCTACTTCTATAAGCGCTTGAAAAGGGCTGGCTTTGCATTGCAATTGCACACTAGATGAAGTAAAATAAAGACCGTGCCTGGTAGCAGACAGATATGAAAAATAAAGGGAAGAGGTACTTTCAATGAGTCAGGCGAAAGTTGATCGCAATAAGCAATTGAAGCGCGATCGTAAGAAGATCGTTAAGCGTGAGCATCGTAGAGAAAAAGTTGCAGCAGTAGTTGGTATTATCGTAGCAATCCTACTTCTGATTTGGCTTGGCTTTTCCATTAGCCAGCAGGTTGAGAAGCATCATGAAGCCAATCCATCTACCGTGAAGGTTGATATCAAGGATATCTTCAATTTTGATGTAGATGCTGATTAAAGCTTTTGGACTAAGATGTAGATTTGTATTCGGACTAGTTTTTGGTTTGGTATAGATGCTGATAAAAGCTTTTTGGACTAAGCTGTAGATTCGTATTCGGACTAGTCTTTGGTTTGGTATAGATGCTAATAAAAGCACTTTGGACTAAGATGTAGATTTGTATTCGGACTAGTCTTTGGTTTGGTATAGATGCTGATAAAAGCTTTTTGGACTAAGCTGTAGATTCGTATTCGGACTAGTCTTTGATTTGATATAGATGCTGATTAGGGATAAAATTTAAAAAAGTAAAAAAATAGTATTGACATTGTTGCCTGGATTTTGTATTATAAACAAGCTGATGCGAAAGCAACAGACAACAAGATATGCGCGAATGGCTCAGTTGGTAGAGCACGACCTTGCCAAGGTCGGGGTCGCGGGTTCGAGCCCCGTTTCGCGCTCTCTATTAAAGGATTCCGAGTGATCGGAATCCTTTTTTTTATTTCCGGGGAGTTTGTTTTGTGGGCTTTGTTTTGTGGCTTGTGGCTTTGGCTTTTGGCTTGCGACAGGTAAGTACAGATCACAGAAACTTGATTCATACTTACATTAGGAGGAGACTAGGCCAGTGACAGGTAAGTACAGAAGACAGAAACTTGATTAGTACTTACGCCAGGAGGAGACTAGGTCAGTGACAGGTAAGTATAGATCACAGGAACTTGATTAATACTTACATCGGGAGGAGACTAGGCCAGAGATAGGTAAGTACAGATCACAGGAACTTGATTCATACTTACATTAGGAGGAGACTAGGCCAGTGACAGGTAAGTACAGACCACAGAAACTTGATTAGTACTTACGCTGGGAGGAGACTAGGTTAGTGACAGGTAAGTACAGATCACAGGAACCTGATTAATACTTACATCGGGAGGAGACTAGGCCAGTGACAGGTAAGTACAGATCACAGAAACTTGATTCGTACTTACTCTAGAAGTAGCTTAGCCCTAGGATAGGTAAGTCCCCACCAACAAAGAATTACAATTCTAAACAAAGAATAAAATTGTTTTTGCATTAATACAAAAAAGCGCTTGACGTACTATAGGGTATTTAGTATTATATACAAGTCGCGTGTGACAAACAAAACACACGGGTCGCGGGTTCGAGCCCCGTTTCGCGCTCTCTATAAGAAGTTAATTCTTATATTAATTTAATAAGCGCGATTAGCTCAGCTGGCAGAGCACCTGACTCTTAATCAGGGTGTCCAGGGTTCGAACCCCTGATCGCGCATTATTCATCATCATCCAATGGGTGGTGATTTTTTTATGTTTAAGAGATGACAAAAACCTCCAGGCCCTTTGT
>ONIO01000073.1 GCA_900317915.1 uncultured Lachnospiraceae bacterium
GAGCTGAAGTGTCACTTCTGTAATACCGTCTACACCTTCACACCCGATGAGATTAGAGAGATGATGGGCAATTAATATGGCAGAGAAATGTAAACCAACCCTTAAGTTGTATGATAGCGATGCATATGCCTCTGATTTCGATGCTACGGTCTTATCCTGTGAGCCGATTATGAATGTAACCCATAATGCAGAGAGGGAAAAAGATAATTCTGAAAGGGGTGATAACTCCACTCCTACTCTCTACCAGGTTGTATTAGATCAGACCGTTTTCTTCCCAGAAGAGGGCGGTCAGACGCCCGACCGGGGCCTTCTCATGGTGGGATTCACCTTGGTTACCCAGGTAACTGATGTACAGATTCGAAATGGCCTTATTTATCACACTGTAGATCAGGCAAATGGCCTTATTTATCACACTGTAGATCAGGCAATCGATCCCGGTGTCCGCGTACACGGCATCATTAACTTCGACTATCGTTTTTCTAATATGCAGAATCATAGTGGTGAGCATATCTTCTCCGGATTAGTCCATAAGAAGTATGGTTATGAAAATGTAGGCTTTCATCTATCTGACTCTATCGTCACCATGGACTACAATGGAAAGTTAGATCAAAAACAGGTCGCGGAATTAGAACTTCTAGCCAATGACTGGATTCGTCGAAATGTAGAAATCGAATGCAGGTATCCAAGTGCAGAAGAGTTAGAGAAAATCGACTACCGAAGCAAAAAGGAAATCGATGGAGATGTAAGAATCGTAACCATCCCAGGATGTGATGTATGCGCCTGCTGCGCTCCTCACGTAAAGACCACATCTGAAATCGGTATCCTGAAGGTGCTGTCCGTCACCAATTATAAGGGCGGTGTCCGCTTATCCATTCTCTGTGGAGAGCGCGCAGAATTGGATTATATCCATAAGCATGAGGAATTAGAAGGAATCTCGCAGACCTTAAAAGTTCCTCAGCTTGAGACAGTAGCTGCTGTCGGTAAGTTATTGGATGAAAAGACGAAACTCCAGATGGCTCTGAATCAGGCCAATGAGAGAATCCTCCAGTTCCAGATAGATGAAATAGAGGATTGTGAGAATGCTTTCCTTTTCTCTTCTATTACAGATAGTAATACCATCCGTCGTGCAGTAAATGACATGGCGAAGAAATTCAGTGGATATGTAGGAATCTTCTATAATGAAGACCTATCCAATGGTACTGGAGAAAATACAGGCGAGGCAGCTTCTGAGGTCGTCCGAAAGTACTCTTATATTATTGGATCTGGTACCAAGAAGCCTAACTGTAAGGACTTACAAGCCAGGTTACATGATGATCTACAGGCCCGTGGTGGCGGCCAGCCAGCCATGATTCAGGGTTCTATGGAATGTACCTTATCTCAAATTAGAGGATTCCTTGCCCAGCTTTAAATTATCCCATCAAATCAATAAAACCTGATGAATGATATCCTTCTTGATAGAGGGATAGGATTCACCAGGTTTTTCTGTTTTATAATAACCAATCAATGAGCCGAAAGGAGCTCATCCAAGGTATTGCCATAATCCGGAAGGAATTCCTCACAGAAGGTTTTCACTTCCGGATATTTTTTACACATTTCATCCACTACCTTCTCTGTAGAAACCTTGGCTGTACGGAATTCTGGATTCCCAGCATCTACTTCTTCAATACACTTAATTAGTGCAGAAATCTTATCCGCAGCCTTAACCAAGTGGCGCATATAGGTATCCTCTTCGGAACCGTCCCCTTGGAAAATCCCCAGATAATCCTCCTGGAGATCCGAAGGTAACATATGAACTAGTCGCTTCTCTGCCTTGGCCTCTACATCCTTGTAGGCATCCCGAATCTCGCTATTGGCATACTTCACAGGTGTAGGCATATCTCCAGTAATAATCTCTGACGCATCATGATAGATACCAATCAGGGCAGCCTTTTCTGCATTGAGATTCTTCCCATAGCGCTTATTCCCAATGAGGCATAGAGCATGAGCAATCATAGCCACATCCAAGCAATGCTCACTTAATGATTCGGAACGACTAGAGCGCATCAGTGCCCAGCGCTCAATATACTTCATTCTAGATAGTGTTGCGTAGAAACTACTCATTCCTGAACTCCATGAACTTCTAGTGCCTGATCCAGTGCCTTAGCCAGCTGATCTGCGCAGGATGTACCTCTTCCGTTACAATCATTGCCACGAAGCAGATCCGCAGCATGTGCTGCATCCTGCCCCTCTAGTAACTTGCCAATAGCCTGCAGATTACCATTACATCCACGGGTGAATCGAACATTATGCAGTTTTCCATCCTCAATTCCAAACTGGATCTCTGTTGCACACACACCCTTTGGTTGATAGGTATAATTCTCCATTACAAACTCCTCTTCCTAGGTTCCTAAGCACCTATAGAATACCATATGAAATAAACCAATAATGTCCCAGTTCAATTATTCCCTCTTACGAAATGCCAATTCTCGAATCACGAAGAAGCATACAATATGTGCTGCCACAGTAAGAATCCAGCTAATGGGATAGGACAAATACAGCACATGAAGCGTCCGATGGGTGTGAAAGTAGGTTCCGATCCAAAGGATACGGAAGCCACAAGCTCCTAAGAGAGACACAATCATGGGAACAATCGAATAGCCCAAGCCTCGCAATGAGCCACAGACTACATCCATCATACCACAAAGGGCATAGGTGACACAGATGACCTGCATACGTTCAAGCCCATAAGCAATAGCTGCTTGATCTGTCGTGTAGATGTGAAGCAGTGACTCACCAAAGAAATAGAAACCATTTCCCATGACAATTCCCACCACAATCACCACAGCCAGGCAGGTCCGTAATACTCGATTGACTCTAGCTCGATCTCTCACACCATAATTCTGACTGGTAAAGGTGATGCAGGCCTGATAGATGCTATTCATGGACATGTAGACAAATCCCTCTAGATTACCTGCTGCAGCGCTTCCAGCCATAGCTGTCGCACCGAAGCTATTGATCGAGGACTGAATCAGGATATTGGAGAGAGAGAACAACATACTCTGTAGACCAGCTGGCAGTCCAATCTCCAGGATGGCTCTCACCTTAGAACCAGTGAGGCGAAGCCTTGAAAATGCAAAGTGGTAGGACTCCCTGGCTCGCATGAGACACATGATAACCAGCACTGCCGACACACCCTCAGAGATGATGGTGGCTAGTGCCACTCCTGCCACATCCATATGTAGGCTGATGACAAAGAAAAGATTCAGCACCACATTCAACACACCACTGATTAGCAGGAAGTATAGAGGACGTCTAGTATCTCCGATGGCACGGAGTGTCGCAGCGCCCATATTATAGATGCAGAGCATAGGCACTCCAGCGAAGTAGATGCGGAGATAGGTAGCAGATAGTTCCAATACATTCTTAGGGGAAGCCATGAGAATCAGGATTCCTCTAGAGAAGATGATGCCGACTGCTCCCATAATGATGCCACCAATGAGGGCTAAGAAGATAGAGGTATGCACGGTCTCACTCACATCTCTATCCTGCCCCATCGCATAGTAACGGGCCACTAAGACATTGGTACCAATGGAGATACCAATGAAAAGGGCTACCAATAGGTTAATAACCGATCCTGTGGAACCCACTGCTGCCAGAGAATTCGGTCCAGCAAATTGTCCCACAACTACCACATCTGCCGCATTGAACAAAAGCTGCAGTACAGAGGATGCCATAAGTGGCAGGGAAAATAGGAGAATCTTCCCAAGTAGTGGGCCATGAATCATATCAATTTCGTACTTATTATTTAAAGCTCCCCTTGCTTTCTCTTGGGCCATTTCTCCTCCTTTGAAATGTAGACCAATCTCTCGATTCCAGCACTAATTCCATTAGACCAGATCCAGAATCTCTTCTGGCTTATATACGATAGTAGATGCTCCGTGGTTACGCAGGAATTCCTCTCCGCGGAAGCCCCAATCCACGCCAATCGCATCCATATTTGCATTCTTAGCAGTGTCCATATCTACATCCGAGTCTCCTACATAGATGGCATCCTTACTCTCGATGCCCAGGATACGTAGGACTTCATTCACAGAGTCTGGAGCTGGTTTACGTTTCACGCCAGGACGCTCGCCCACTGTGATTTCAAATAGACCTGGGAAATAATCCTCGGCTAGAATCCCAACGGCAGTGTCTGCTTTATTAGAAACTACCGCGATATGGTAACCACGCTTCTTTAATTCTGTAAGTAAGTCGACGATTCCATCATAGGCCTTGGTCGCTTCTTTACAATGGGCATTGTAATATGGGAGGAAGTCCGCGAACATGGCATCAATTGTCTCATCAGAAGTACCCTCCGGAACAGCTCTGGCGATCAGTTTACGGATACCATTTCCCACATATCGTCTGGCCTGGTCTCTGGTGATAACTGGCATCTGATACTGCTCTAAAATATAGTTCATAGCATGATGGAGATCATCTAAAGTGTCTAGAATCGTACCATCCATGTCAAAAATTACTGCTTTGTATTTCATTGTATTACCTTCTTTACATCTATAAACTAGTTATTTACTACCATTACCTTGGTATAGTTCTCGGTTTTATCCCTCATGATACACAACCCATCCATGAGATGCTCTAGGGATAGACGCTGGCTGATTAGCCGCTCTGGATGAATCTGTCCCCGTGCAAGGAGCCGAAGCACCAGATTCCAGTCGTCCAATTTGTCGCCTCCCAGGTAGGAAGAATTCCATGTTCCTGATATCCGTAACTGATTTCTCAATATCATCCAGTAGACATCCTTAGGAAAACCGATATTCTCTGATGGATTACCAACCAAGACAATGGATTTCCCTGGAGCAGTCATACGAATAGCCTGGCGGATGGTATCCGGCTTACCCACACATTCTATCACCATATCGAATGCTTCTACCTCAGGTAAATGTAAACCATCATGATAGTTTTCAGGCTTTCCTCCAATCTGGATAAACTGCTGTAATTGATAATCCTTATTTCCAATTACATGTACATTCTGATATCCAAGGGCTATCAGATGCATGGCCGCGAATAAACCAATGGTCCCTAATCCAATAATCAGAACACTAGGTCCACCAGGTTCGCCCATCTGAACTTCACCCTCTATAATCATGGGAATTGTATGTCCATAATCCAACTGACGAATTGCATGCATAGCTACTGACATGGGCTCTAGCATAGCTGCTTGCTCCATAGTTATCCCATCTGGAAGAGGAAGTAGATTCCAGTTAGGTACCAGGCAATACTCCGCAAATCCCCCGTCTGAGCGGGATCCTAGATAATTGTAGTTTCTACACATCTCGTAATGCTTCGATTGGCACGGTTTACATTTTCCACATGGAATCAGAGGAAACACACCAACCGGTTGATTCTTATGGATTCGGCCGCTTGTGTCACTTGTCTCCGCCACTGTTCCTGCAAATTCATGTCCAGGTATTAAGGGATGCTTATGTGCACCTGTCTGAAAGATTCTTGGGATGTCCGATCCGCAGATTCCTGCCGCACCAACTCTTATCAAGGACCAACCATCCTGAAGAGAAGGGTTATCCACATCTTCATATTTTAAATCATCTATATTGTGTAAAACCCATGCTTTCATTCTTATCTCCGTTCATAAACATAGTTTTTTCATAAACATAGTTTTTTTGTAAGCTGGTCAAAAGGGACTTTGTAATTCGTTACTATGATTCCCTTTCATTAGGTCCTGAAAGTGGGCCAAGTCTTCCTGGGTCGTGATCTTGAAATTCTTCTTATCTCCAGAAACAGTCACTACATCCATTCCTGCTATAATTGCAGGTTCTGTAGATCCATTGATCCTCTGAAATTCCGCATTCGACAGGCGATCCATAGCCTCCTTATAAGGCTTCAATTCAAATGCTTCTGGAGCCTGACCTGCATAGATTCGTTCCCTATCAAGGAGTTTGGTTACTTTCCCATTTGCATCACATTCATATACGGTATCAGTCATTGGTAAAACTGGCATCACGCCCTGATGATCTGCAATTCCAATCAGGATTCTAGTGATCTGACGTGTCTCTCCTGGCAGAGAGTATCCAAGGACATCGTAGGTTCGAAAATGCTCCTGGTAGATTTCTTCTGTAACAACCCAGATACCATCAATCATGGGATGATTCTGGAGTGTCTCCAAGGAATACTGAAAGATTTCCTTCTTATTCACTTTAATAAACTGCTTTGGAATATCTGCACCAAGTCTACTGCCAGTTCCGCCAGCCAGTAATATTGCTATTGTTTTCATATTGCTTCCTGCTCTGCCAAAGTCGTTGGACGGTTCAATTCAGACATCTCTAGAATGTATGGAGATGGATCCCCTAGGTATTCGTCAAACTTTTCCAATTCTTGTAATCTTACAATACGATTCTCGGATAAAGTAACTATTCTATCATTTTGCTTAAAATCTAAAAGCAATGATTTCCACTCTTTTGATAGATCTACATCGGGAAGCTTGTTAAGGATATACATCCATGCATCTTCTCCCTGAGGATAGAAACATAACTGAAAGGATTTTAGATCATGTCTATCTTCTAATTCATTTAAAATATGATGTAATCGAGATAAGCCGGCCTTCGCATTTTCAGTCACACGATTTAAGCCGATGCATAGCAGCAGTTCTCTCTGTCCTATTTCTCTAATAGGGGAATGGACTGTATCTATCGTTTCCTTATGAACAATCGTTTTTTCCCAATGCTGTCTTGTTTCATCCCCACAAAACTTTGTAAGTTCTGTAATGTAATGTCCTCGCAAATTCTCCGTGGGGACAATGATTTGATCCGCACTGATTGCTGCAGGCTTACAAACAAATTGTTTAAGATTATAAATATCTGGACCATCCGCTTCTGTAAAATCTGCTTGCAAAAAGGGATGTACATACACCAGATGATTACAATACTTCTGCAAATTCGAAACGTAGAAATCAGGATGAATTGAATAACATGGATTCTCATTATCATATGGATCCTGGATATAAATTGTATCGGGACAATGTAGACCAAGATCATAGTTTTCCCAATTCATTGTAACAGGAATCTCTATATCTTTCTCTTGCTCTGCATCACTCAACTCACCCAATGGATTCTTCTTATAAAAAGGCGTATAAATAACGTTAACTCGGCAATCGTCTTGTTTAAGATATTGCATATAAAGATTCTTATAAGCATCCCAACGATTGTGTCCTGTACATACAAATAGAATCTCTTTTTTTCTTATAAAACCATCTCTAAGCGCTTCCATCATCTTTTTTGTATCATATAGTAGATTATTACGATTGGCCTCAAAGGCACCCTCACTACTACTTGCATATACAAAAATGGACTCACATGTTTTTTCCAAATATGGTATTATGCTCATATTCTGTCCAAAAGCGCTCTCTATCAGAGTGCCCAGATCTATAACTAACTGCTGATAATCCGACAGACGCGTTTGAATAGAATCTATACAATCAGCCGAGTTACACTGTTCGATGTATTTATACTTTGACTCAAACTCCTGTATACATTCTCCCACGGTTGTTCTAAGGGATTGGGATTGAATATCCTGAATCTCACTTCTTTTCTCTGTGGAAAAATAACTTCTGAAACTCTCTTTATGAAACCGATAGTCTGGAAGCGGACCTCCAGCCACTTCTTCTAGAGCTTTCTTTTGTCCCAAGAAATATGGATAGTCATGACCGTCCCAGACTTTATTTACTTTAAGGTAATCGCCATATAGACAATGAACTACCTTTGCGTACATATGAGGAACAGGTATCGTTATCTGTTCAAAAGGCAACCTTACTTCCTTTTCAAACCACACCTTTGGATAACCGGTTGATCCTTTAAGCACCCAAGGAAAAATAAAATCTACCAACTCACATTTGTCGTCTGGAACTTCTTGCATTCTCAGTTCAGCTAGAGAATATAGTTCAATCGCAAGTGCCCTTCTATTTATGATATTTGCTTCTTTACAATATTCTTGAAAACCCACCCTAACATTATCATTATTGTATCTTTCTATGATTTGTCTTACTTCTCTTTGGATGGCGTTTTCTTTAAGCGTTTTATTAGTTATGCCATCAGCAACAGCTAATAATCGCATGATATCATCATCTCTTTTACGTTCCTTATGATCATCCATATATAAATTATCTAGTACAAAAATATCTATCCCACCAATATATGGATAATTATGATAGTGTTCAAGGTGATCTATTGCAAAGCATATCTGATTCTTATTGACTATTCGTGTTAAAAACAACCAATGATTTTCTTTTGTTCTAAAATTATGGATTGCGTATTCAGATGGAAGCTCATCAACATGCTGCATAAACTTGTTAAGCTCACATCTTCTCATACAAATATCTACATCATCATCCCAAGGAACAATACCAGCATGCCTAACTGCACCTAAGAGACTTCCCCAACATGCAAAATATTTAATATCATATTTTTTGCATATTAAATCGATTGCAGACAGCACTTCTATAGCAGCACTCCAAGCCTGCTTTACCGGAGTAGAAATCAAAAAACCATTTCTTACTTCATCCTGTAAATAGTTTATATCCGTCTTTTCTAACACATTGTTTGCTTTCACGCACATACTCTTTCTTTTTGATTTCTCTAGCTTATTTTTTCTCCAACCGTGCTCTAATATTTATCGTTACATATTCATATTTCGAATATTCTCTAGAATATTCTTATATGAATCGTTCTTCCCAAATAGAACCGTTGTCCCCAGGACAAAC
>ONIO01000074.1 GCA_900317915.1 uncultured Lachnospiraceae bacterium
ACCACTGGTACGACAGTGGATGCAGTGGCCCGCATATTGAGGGATATGGGCGCCCGTGAGATCTATGTTCTCTGTATTGCTATCGGCCGAGGGGCTTACAGGAGGAGTTAAAGTATGGATGTAAGAAATTGTAGAAGCTGCGGTAGGTTATTTAACTACATCGGGGGACCACAAATCTGCCAGGCCTGTCGTGATAAGCTGGAGGTCAAGTTCCAGCAGGTGAAGAACTTTATTAGAGAGAATCCCCAGGCATCCATTCAGGATATCTGTGATGCGAACGAGGTGAGTGTGCAACAGTTGCACCAGTGGGTCCGTGAGGAGAGACTGCAGTTCAGTAAGGATTCACCGATCCACTTAGAGTGTGAGAACTGTGGCGCCATTATCTACACCGGTCGCTTCTGCGATAACTGTAAGGCTTCTATGGCGAATAACCTGACCAAGGCCTTTCATAAGGAGGAGCCTAAGAAGGAGTGTCCGAATCCTTTTGCACAGGAGACCGATAGGCTTCGTTTCATGAAGCACCGTTAATATACTGAGAGAATTGGGATCTACGATGAGTCGCAGAGTAGATCCTGTGAGGAAATGTAAACCAAGCCCTACATTTGAGGAAGAGCCATGCTAGACGAGAATCGTGTAAAACGAATGACTGAAGTCGCCTTATACGATAAAAAAGAGCATCATAATATCGAGATTGCGGAGGAGTATACCGGCCGTAACTATGTCTCTATGCGCCTACTACGTGCATGGGTCTTAGGTACTCTGATGTTCTTGATTTTCTATGGGATGATTGTGCTGTTTATCTACTATCGATACTTCACAACAATCCATGTATCTACTTTGATCACAACCCTGTTCGTAGGGGTCGTGTGCTACGTGGTCTTTATTTTCATCGTACTACGTACAACGGGGAGACATGCGAGAAATGTATACCGCCGGGCGAAGAGAATCTATAAGGAATTCGCCGAACTGAAGAAACAGCTGAAGCAGTACTATCAAGCACAGGAAACGGGAGAGAATAATGCCAATACTTATACAGTTTAGAGATAGAGTACGATCCTTCGTATCTCACCATGAATATCTGATTCGCTGTTTGTGGAATGGTATCCTTATGCTGATTGGCTTAGTCCAGATCGGTAAGGCATTCCCTGTTGAGGGAGTATTTGGAAGCACTTTTCTGACCTTTATCCTTACGGTTCTGTGCGCATTCTTACCACTGTCAGGCTGTGTTCTGGTGCTGAGTATCATCATGATTCTGCACATTGCAGTAAGCAGTGCCTCTGCAGCCTTAGTGGTAGCTGTACTTATGGGAATCGGTTACCTCATCACTTCCTATTATCAGTCGAAGGCTGGCTATGAGCTTGTATTCCTGCCAATCTTCAGACAGGTGGGTGTGCCATTTACAGTACCTATGGTAAATGGTCTGATTGGACAGATGCATGATCTGTCTGGTGTCATCGTGGGTGGTTTCACCTCATACTCCATCGGCGTCATCGCTGATAATCTGGGCCTGTTAACTAGTAGGGATTCGGGTACGAATGTGTTGAAGCTTCTCATGAGTAAGATGCTACAGAATAAGGAATTCTACTTCTATATGGTAGCCATCATGGTGGTATTCCTGGTGACCTATCTCTGCCGCACAGCCAAGATCCGCTTCAGCTGGCTGATTGCTGTAGCAGGCTCCCTTCTCTTAGAGTTCGCTGTGATGTTCGCAGGATATCTCTTCAGTGGTAACCGTAGTAGTATCCCAGGACTTCTACTGGGGAACTTCCTGACACTGATTCTAGGTCTCTTCGTGACCTACTTCCTCATGGATCTGAATTACGCCCGTGTGGAGACCATCCAGTACGAGGATGACGAATACTATTACTATGTCACCGCTGTACCTAAGGTGCATGTCACCGAGGAGCAGAAGACGGTGAAGAAGATTACACGTGGATAATGTTTTAAAGAGTAGAAGGAAAACACCTTGGCAAAATTGGCACAGAGGATAGAGGGCTTTCTGGAGGACTACTTCCAGCTAGGTATCCCCGAGATCCATATTACGGATATTATCGAGATTATTATCATCGCCTTCTTCCTATATCAATTCTTAAAATGGATTAAGTCTACCAGAGCCTGGATGCTCTTTCGAGGTATCCTGATTATCGTGGTATTCTTCCTGGTTGCGGCTCTCTTGCAGATGAGTACCATCCTGTGGTTGGGATCGAGACTCTTCAGCGTAGCATTGGTCGCCCTGGTAGTTGTATTTCAGCCAGAGCTTCGTAAGGCTCTAGAGCAGTTGGGACGTAAGAATCTCTTCGGATTCTTCAGCTTCAACTTCGGCAGGAGCATCGATCAGCGATTCTCTGATAAGACACTATCCGAGATGGTCCGTGGCTCCTATGAGATGGGTGCTGTGAAGACAGGTGCCCTGATTGTCATTGAGGGAGATGTCCAGCTTATGGACTATGTCCGTACAGGTATCCCGGTAGATGCATTGGTTACACGTCAGCTCTTGATTAATATCTTTGAAAAGAATACTCCCCTTCACGATGGCGCTATCATTGTAAGAGGAGATCGTGTGGAGGCAGCAACCTGCTACCTGCCACTGTCTGATAATATGGACCTGTCTAAGGACTTAGGAACGCGCCATCGTGCAGCTCTGGGTATCTCAGAAGTGTCCGATGCTACCACCATCATTGTCTCCGAGGAGACTGGTATGGTGTCTGTAACTAAGGAGGGTAGGCTCTATCATGATCTGACCCCCGATGAACTCACCGACTTCCTCAAGGATGCTCAGCTACCATTTGGTAGAAAGGATGAGGAAGAGGGAGACCTAGAAACCAAAGAGAATAAGAAGGGAGGCGCGTCATGACCACTGGTAAGAAGATACGTCAGACCCTCTTTTCTAATATGGGTCTAAAGCTAATCGCCGTAGTGACCTCCATCCTGATCTGGCTCTTTGTGGTGAATGTAGAGAATCCAGCAACCACACAGACCTACACCGCTAAGGTGCAGATCACCCATGGTGACACACTGACGGAACAGAATAAGTACTATGAAGTGGAGGGCGCTCAGTCTGTATCCTTCCGTGTAACAGCTAAGCGTACCGTGCAGCAGAAGCTGAGTAATGCAGACTTCTCTGCCATCGCAGATCTAAATTACTTAGATGATGATGGCTCTGTGCCAATCACTATTACAGCGAGAAACTACTCTAGCTCTGTATCCATCTCTGCGACACCTCACTATCTCAAGGTGAAGGTAGGAGAATTGAAGTCTAGTAAGTTCACCGTAGACACTCGAACCGCAGGCAAACCTGACAGTGGCTTCGTAGTATCAGAAGTGACTGCAGAGCCAAGTGTGATCTCAGTAGAGGGCCCTAAGTCCATCGTCTCAACGATTGAGACAGTAACTGCTACAGCCAATGTAGAGGGTATCTCTCAGAATCAGGAATTCTCTGTGGTACCGAAATTCTATGATAAGAATGGTAAGGCAGTAGATACATCTAAGCTGCAGCTATCGGTAGACACGGTTCTACTGCGAGTAAGTGTCACCAATAGTAAGTCGGTGAATATCACCACCTCTACCAGCGGCGAATTACAGCCTGGCTTAGAACTGGATGGTATCACCGTAGATCCATCCAGTGTAGTGATCTGTGGAGATGCAGAGCGCTTGAATAGTATCGCTGAGATCACAATCCCGGCAGATATCATTAATCTAAGTGCTATCACAGAGGACTGGGAGACCACCGTGGACCTGTCTAGTTACCTGCCAGAAGGGGTTACGCTGGCGGATAATGAGGCTACCCAGGCGAAGATCAAGGTCACACTGAAGTCCAGTGGATCTAAGACCCTAGATGTCCCGGTAAGTAATCTCACCATTAATAATCTGGACTCTGGTCTGACGGCTAGCTTTACGGCCACAAGCATTAGTGTCACCGTCAAGGGACCTCGTACAGACCTGGCCAATCTCACAGCATCCTCCATCACAGGAAGTGTCGATGCCAGCGGACTCACTGCTGGTAAGCATGCAGTAGAGGTGAATCTGATACTGGATAGTGGACTAACTGCAGATGACGTGTCCACGGAGCTTGAGGTGAAGAGTGAGAATGAAGGATAGACCATGACAGAGGATGCAGCACAGCGCTCATCCGGATAGATTGTAGTATGAAATGAAAAGAGGAAAATAATCATGTCAAGAATGTTTGGAACCGACGGCGTTAGAGGCGTGGCAGGTACAGAGTTAGGAATTGAGCTTGCAATGAAACTAGGCCAGGCTGGTGCCTATGTATTAACGAAGGAAGCTGCCAGCAAGGGCAAGCCTCGCATCCTGGTAGGCTGTGATACCCGTATCTCTGGTGGCATGCTGGCCAATGCTCTCATCGCAGGTATCTGTGGTGCAGGTGCAGATGCAGTCTATGCAGGTGTGCTTCCAACTCCAGCTATTGCATATCTCACACGTAAGAATGGATTCGATGCAGGTGTTGTCATCTCTGCTTCCCATAACCCAATGGAATTCAATGGGATTAAGTTCTTCAACAGCGAGGGATATAAGCTTCCAGACGCTATGGAGGATGAGATCCAGTTCCAGATCGAGCATGATATGCAGGATATCCAGATACCAACTGGTGAGAAGGTAGGCCATGTGACCTATGACTTCGAGATGGGCCGTCAGTATATAGAATTCGAGAAGGCATCTGTACCGGTTGATCTCAGTGGGTTGAAGATCGTAGTAGACTGTGCAGAGGGTGCTTCCTATCTGACCAATGTGGCTGCTATCCGTGAGCTGGGCGCAGAGGTTGTGCCTATCCATGTACATCCTACAGGAACGAATATCAACGACCAGTGCGGTTCTACCCATATGGAGGAACTGATGCAGACCGTACGTGATGAGAAGGCTGACTGTGGTATCGCATTCGATGGCGATGCTGATAGAATGCTGGCTTGTGATGAGAAGGGTAACCTGGTAGATGGTGACCAGATTATGGCAATCTGTGCCAACTATATGAAGAAGCAGGGAACTCTGAAGAAGGACACCTGTGTTGTAACGGTTATGTCGAATCTTGGCTTCACCATTATGGGTAAGGAGCAGGGCATCAATGTGGCAACCACACAGGTTGGTGACCGCTATGTGTTAGAGCGTATGAAGGCTGAGGGCTACAATATCGGTGGTGAGCAGTCTGGACATATCATCTTCCTGGATCTGAATACCACAGGAGATGGACTTCTGTCTGCACTGAACCTCCTCAATGTTATGGTTCAGGAGAAGAAGCCACTGTCTGAGCTGGCTTTCGTGTCATGATCGAGGGCAAGAATCAGAATGAGATCGAAACCGATGCTCGCCAGTTAGCAGATTTAATCGAGCGTGTGATGGCGTAATTGATTGAGTTAAGATATTTCACCAACGCCACAGGGCAGTTACAAGTTTCGACCTCAAAGCGATAGCTTAGGTCGGGGTAGTTGACACCGGTAGTAGAAAGCGTGATATATGTTAGAAAAAGAATTTGAGATTAAGAATCCAACAGGACTGCACCTTCGTCCAGCTGGGATGTTGTGTGATGTGGCACAGAAGTATGACTCCCAGCCAAGAGTGTACTGTCTATCCTGGGAGCCTGCATCCAATATGGCGATGTCATCCGTCTGACGGTAGAGGGAGAGGATGAAGAGGCTGCCATGGCAGACCTGACTCATCTCTTTGATACAGCCTTCGAAGAAGGCTAGGAGAGATTCTATAATAGATCTTATATTAGATTTTATAATAGAATAGGCGAAATACTGGGAATCCCCACACCAGCTGGTGCAGGGATTCCCTTTTTTTCTTATCCAAATAATAGACTGGTTTACATTGAAAAGCCCCAGGCCGAATGGCCTGGGACTTTGTATACCCTATAGAAATCAGATTACTCTACCGTAACGCTCTTTGCCAGGTTTCTAGGCTTATCAACATCTAATCCCTTAGCAACTGAGGTGTAGTAACCCAGTAACTGGAGAGGGATGATAGCCAGAGATCCGATGAAGTGCTCATCTACCTTAGGTACGTATACAGAGAAGCTTACCTGATCCTCTACATCATACTTACCGTATTCGGTGATGCCCATGAGATATGCGCCACGGCTCTTACACTCAACCATGTTAGAGATGGTCTTCTCATAGAGATCGCTCTGAGTCAGAGAGCCGATAACCAGAGTGCCTTCCTCAATGAGGGAGATGGTACCATGCTTTAACTCACCAGCAGCGTATGCCTCAGAGTGGATATAGGAGATCTCTTTCATCTTAAGAGAACCCTCTAAGCAGATCGCATAGTCGATACCACGACCGATGAAGAAGATATCCTTGGCATTCGCGAACTTCGCAGCGAACCACTGCAGACGCTCCTTATCCTCCAGAGTCTTCTCAATCTTCTCAGGGATGGACAGCATCTCATCGATGTAGTAACCATACTTCTTAGGCTCTTCCAGAGTGCCGCGTACACGACCGAATTCCAGAGACAGCATATATCCACAAACTAACTGGCAGCTATAAGCCTTCGCCATACGAAGTGCAGCCAGGGAATCAGCAGTCTCACCAGACTGGGATACGATGATGACCAGACCGTTTGGATTCAGTCTCATCTTACGATAACGGAACTCAGATGCCAACTCGCAGCGAACAGGGAGATCAGTGAACTCCTCCATGACATACTGTACTTCCATACCAACGTGCCATGCAGAACCACATGCTACGAAGTATACCTGGCTGAAGGACTTGATATCCTCGTCAGTGATACCGATCTCAGTGAGGTCGATGTGACGATCCTCGCCCTCACCCTTGATGTACTTGTGGAGAGTATCAGCTACAACCTTAGGCTGCTCGTGGATCTCCTTCAGCATGAAGTGCTCGTAGCCACCCTTCTCAGCAGCTGCAGCATCCATCTCTACATGAACCAGCTTCTTCTCGATGATATCACCATTCAGGTCGTAGAACTCAGGACCATCAGCTGTGACCTTAGCCATCTCTAAGTTACCGATGTAGTATACATCGCGAGTGTATTTAAGGATTGCAGGTACATCAGATGCGATGAAGGTCTCTCCCTTAGCGACACCCACGATCATTGGGCTGTCCTTACGAGCTGCATAGACTTCACCAGGATGATCCGTGAACATGACTTCCAAAGCGTAGGATCCGCGTACACGAACCATAGTCTTCGCAATGGCGTCGATAGGACCCATCTTGTACTTCTTATAATAGTAGTCCACTAACTTAATCAGAACCTCAGTATCTGTATCAGAATAGAAGACATAGTCATGACGCAGGAGCTTCTCCTTCAGCTCCTGGTAGTTCTCGATGATACCGTTATGTACACCAACAACCTCAGACTCAACAGGGCCTGAACCAGAACCGGTGCAGTTACCTGATACATGAGGGTGGGCATTAATTGCGCTTGGTGCACCATGGGTAGCCCAACGGGTATGGCCGATACCAACAGTACCCTTTAGCGCCTTACCACCATCGATCTTATTCGACAGGTTCTGTAACTTGCCTACTTCCTTGACAACAACCGCTGGCTTCTCACCATCACGGACAGCCAGTCCAGCAGAGTCATAACCTCTGTATTCCAGCTTAGCAAGACCGTCTAAGAGAACCTCAGAGGCCTGTCGATTACCAACATATCCTACAATTCCACACATGATTTGTATTCTCCTCTTGTGCTTAACATTACATTACGAAATTACGTACCCCACATTATACCTCAAAACCTG
>ONIO01000076.1 GCA_900317915.1 uncultured Lachnospiraceae bacterium
GTTTCTGTCTATTGTCTAATTATTTCTCATCCTCGAGAGGGTAGATAAATAAGCCGCTTAAAAGCTTTGGCTCAAACCAGGTGGACTTCGGTGGCATGAGACGTCCCTCATCTGCTACCTTCATCATCTCCTGTACACTGGTTGGATACATAGCAAAAGCAGCTAAGCTATCCTCTGTGCAGCGAATCTCTAATTCCTCTAAACCACGGCTGCCACCGACAAAGTCAATGGATCCGTCATTTCTAGGATCATCGATCTCAAGAATCTCTTCCATAATGTACTTCTGCAGGAGGGATACATCCAGGCCATCCACTGGGTCCGTATTTCTCACATCATCATGGAACTTGCAGAGATACCAACGGCCGCCTACATAGACAGAGAACTCACCCTTATTCTGCGGGCGAACTGTGGTCTCAAGAAACTCATGATGCTTCTCATCCATAGCAGTGGTGGAATCCATAGCCTCCATCTGCTTCATTCCGCCAAGCTCTAGTACTGGCTGGAAGTCTGCATAAAAGAGGATACTTGCAAGAAACTCATCTGTATCTAAGTCGTTCAGGTCACGAACGACACGATTGTAGTCTGCGCATCGAACCTCATCTTCCATAAAAACTGCTGACAGGATGTAGTTATAATTTTCCTGTCCCGTATAGCCTGGGTTATATTTACGACGCTGTTCTGCTACACGGACTGCTGCCGCTGCTCTATGATGACCATCTGCGATATAGAGGGCTGGAACCTGGCTATAGAGATCGGTCAGGGTCTGGATGGTAGCAGGGTCTGAAATACGATACACCTTATGATTGACCTCATCCTCTGTGATGAAGTTATAGAGACCAGGCCAGTCTCAGCATTCACAATGTCGATGTGATGGGCGCGGTCATTCTCCTTACGTTCTATGGTCTCCTCATTCCGCTTAATCACACCATTCAGATAATCATCCACGCTGGTAAGACCTACGATACCAGTCTGGCTACGTCCATTTCTGGTAAGCTCATAGAGATAGAGGCACTTGTCCCTATCCTGGATAAAGTCTCCTGCATGGATCTCCTCCCACAGGATGTCATGGGCACGGTTATAGACCTCTGGGTTGTATGGGCTCATTCCCTCTGGAAAGTTAATCTCTGCCATATATTCTCCTAATCTAGAGTTCCTGGTGAGGCTTCATGGGAGTCCTAGTCCCTCTGCCACAAATCCTCTATACGGAATCTCTATCTCTATTACTTATCTACTTCGCTAGTTAATCTAGATTATCATACCATAATCCAAAGAAGATGGGCATAGGGGATAATGTACGAAGCGGTATACAGGAAGTGGACTTCGTTGGATTTATTGCATAAAAATACCCTCTTTACTGGGCATTTTTATGTCCTGTAAAGAGGGTGTCGATTCAAATTTCTACTTCCAACACAATTGGCGTGTGATCCTGTCTCTCACCAGAGTCGATCATCTCAGACTTCGTGACCTTATCCTTGATTCGATCACTCACAATAAAGTAATCAATTCTCCAGCCTGAGTTATTCATCTTACTCGTCTTAATACGCTGTCCCCACCAGGAATATACCTCCTTCACATCTCCATGGATATGACGGAAGGTATCTGTGAAGCCACGACTTAAGAGGTTGGTAAAGCCTGCACGCTCCTCATCGGTAAATCCAGCAGACATATGATTGCTTGCAGGGTTTGCGAGATCGATTTCCTGATGTGCCACATTGAAGTCACCGCATGCGATCACTGGCTTCTTCTGATCCAGTTTGGCCAGATAGTCCCCGTACTTCTGATCCCACTCCTGTCTCTCCTTTAGACGCTTCAGGCCATCACCTGCATTTGGGGTGTAGACATTCACAAAGTAGAAGTCTTCGAATTCTAAGGTGATGAGTCTTCCCTCGTCATCCATGGTATCTGGAGCACCAATTCGTGGTGCATTTGCTTCTGCTGTAAGTCCCTTCTTATAGAGCATCATGGTTCCAGCATAGCCCTTACGTGCTGGAGGGTTGGAGCTTGCCCAGGCGATCTCATAGTCAGGGAAGTACTTCTCCAGCTCCTCTAGGTGCTTCTTAGATGGACCAGTGGCTGGCAGCTTGGTCTCTTGGATTGCGATGGCGTCAGCATTCTCTTCTTTCAGGGTATCCAATACTGCACGGGACAGAACTGCACGATGAGACTCGCTTGTCAGTGCAGCATTCAGTGAATCTATATTCCAGGATATTAATTTCATAGTCATTCCTCTTCTTATCATCTAAGTCAAGACTCGCTCGCGAGTCTTGCGCGCCGGATTCGGGTCTGCTTCAGCAGACAAATACCTGTCCGAATCCGTGCGCATCCTCGCGGAGCGTTTAACTCAGTCGGAGCTTGTACTCCGACTGAGTTATTAACTATCTCTCATTATAAACGATAGGACCAGAGAAAGGCATGAAGATTTCATAAAAAAAGTTCCATCGGGCAATGCCGATAGAACTTTTAAGTGTACTAGATGCATCAACCCTTGATGACACGAACCTTATAGACCTCAGGAATCTCCTCCAGAGCCTTCACTGTATCAGGTGACAGTTTACCCTCGTAATCAACCAGGGAGTAAGCGAAGTCCCCTTTACCCTTGTTGGTCATATCAGAGATATTGATGCCAGCATCTCCAAGGATAGCAGTGTACTGAGCGATCATACCCTTACTATTCTGGTGAAGGATAGCCAGACGACCCTCCGTGCCACAGATTCCCATATCGCAATCCGGATAGTTTACAGAATGGATGATATTACCATTCTCTAAGTAGTCGATGATCTCCTTAACAGCCATCTCTGCACAGTTCTCTTCAGACTCAGCTGTGGATGCACCTAGATGAGGTGTAGCGATGACGCCAGGCTTACCTGCAGTCAGAGTATTTGGGAAGTCCGTTACATACTTTTTGATACGACCAGCTTTGATTCCTTCCATAACAGCAGCCTCATCATAGATAATGTCACGAGAGTAGTTTAAGAGGACAACCCCCTCTTTCATGCTTTCGATTGCAGCGCGATCAATCATCCCCTTGGTAGAATCCAGAAGTGGAATATGTACCGTAATGAAATCGCACTCCCCATAGAGACGACTTGGATCTGTCTCATGATGAACAGCGCGGGACAGATTCCATGCGGCATTAACAGAGATATATGGATCATATCCATAGACTTCCATGCCAAGCTTTACTGCAGCATTGGCAACCAGCTGACCGATGGCTCCGAGACCGATGACACCTAACTTCTTACCATAGATCTCTGTTCCAGCGAAGTTCTTCTTCGCCTTCTCCATATTCTTAGAGATATCAGGATCATCCTGATTGGCAACAGACCACTCTGCTCCACCGATGATATCACGGGATGCCATCAGCATTCCTGCTAGAACTAATTCCTTAACACCATTGGCATTGGCACCTGGCGTATTGAATACCACAACACCCTTCTTGGCATAGTCTTCCAGTGGGATATTGTTGACACCAGCACCTGCACGAGCAACAGCTACCGTCTTAGGATCCAATGTGATGTCATGCATCTTGGCTGAGCGAACCAGGACGGCATCTGCATCACTTATTTCTTTGGTCTCCTCATATTCATCGCTGAAATGTGCCAGTCCAGTCTGGCTCAGCGGATTTAAGCAATGGTACTTGTACATCTTTTTTCTCCTTCTCCCGATTTATTTCAGATTCTTCTTTTCGAAGTCTTCCATGAATGTTACCAGCTTCTCAACACCTTCCTTAGGCATTGCATTGTAGATGGATGCACGCATACCGCCTACACTTCGATGGCCCTTCAGATTCTCTAAGCCACAAGCCTTCGCATCTGCTACAAACTTCGCATCTAAGTCCTTATCTCCTGTTACAAATGGAACATTCATAAGGGATCTGCTCTCTTTTTCTACAGTGCCCTTGAAGAGCTTAGACTGATCTAAGAAGTTATAGAGCACTGCTGCCTTCTCTTCATTCTTAAGCTTCATTGCCTCTAAGCCACCATTCTTCTTCAGCCACTTAAATACTAAGCCGCAGATATAGATGGACCAGCAGTTTGGTGTGTTGAACAGGCTGTTTGCATCGGCCTGTGTTTTCCACTTAAGCATGGTTGGAGTACCTGGATATACATCTTCGGTGATCAGGTCATCACGGATGATATCAATGACGAGTCCGGCTGGACCTACATTTTTCTGAACGCCACCATAAATAACGGCGTAATCCTTCACATTGATTGGCTCACTTAGGAACATAGAGGATACATCAGCTACCAGATCTACACCCTTGGTGTTAGGAAGCTTAGGATAGCGAGTTCCATAGATGGTATTGTTCTGACAGATATAGACATAGTCCATGTCCTCTGTAATAGCCAAGTCGCTGCAATCCGGGATATAGCTATAGGTCTTATCCTCAGAAGATGCCAGAACGACTGCCTCACCATACTTCTTCGCCTCACCATAAGCCTTCTTCGCCCACTGGCCTGTGAGGATGTAACCAGCCTTATGATGCTTATTCATCATATTCATTGGGATGGCTGCGAACTGCTGCCATGCACCACCCTGGAGGAAAAGTACCTTATAGTTCTCAGGGATATTCATTAATTCACGGATATCAGCCTCAGCCGTTTTCAGAATGTCATCGAACATCTGAGATCGATGTGACATCTCCATGACGGACATACCATGTCCCTTATAGTCCAGTAGATCTCTCTGTGCTTCTTCAAGCACTTCCACTGGCAGTACTGCAGGGCCTGCTGAAAAGTTGTACACTCTACTCATTTGTTCACATTCCTTTCTCTTCTTCATGTCTCTTTAGGTCTTCCCCGTCGAAGCATTCCCGGATTGGTGCACCCGGTGCAACCATAGGCCAGACCTTGTCATCACTGTCGATGACTACATCAATAACTGCTGGTTGTTTGGAGGCAAGTGCCTGATCAAAGGCCTCCTGGAACTCCTCCATGCTTGTTGCACGGAATCCCTTACATCCCAGCGCTTCTGCCAGTTTCACGTAGTCCACACCATCATCTAAGACAGTTGCGGAGTAGCGCTTGCCGTAGAACAGATCCTGCCACTGGCGAACCATGCCCAGCACGTGATTATTCATAATCACTTCGATGATGGGCAAGTTATTCCGAGACGCAGTGGCAAGTTCATTCATATTCATACGGAAGCAGCCGTCACCTGCGATATTAATAACGGTTGCCTCTGGATTACCAATTTGTGCACCGATGGATGCACCTAAGCCGTAGCCCATGGTGCCAAGTCCACCTGAGGTCAGAAACTGATGTGGACGCTTGAAGGGATAATACTGTGCAGCCCACATCTGATGCTGTCCCACCTCTGTAACGATGATGGCATCTCCCTTGGTCTTCTCATAGATATAATTGATAGCTCTTGGGCCAGATAGTCCAGCCTCTGGAATCGTAGTTTTGAATCTCTCCTTCTTACCACGGATGGTTGCCATCCAGTCCTTATGATTCTCTTGAGGAAGCATCTCATTCAGCCTAGACAGGACTTCCTTTAAGTCACCGATGACTTCCTGATCCACAACTACATTTTTATTGATCTCTGCCGGATCCACATCGATGTGTAGAACCTTCGCATCCTGAGCGAATTTCTTAGGATTACCAAGGACTCTGTCTGAGAAACGGGTACCAAGTGCGATTAAGAGATCACAGTCAGACACTCCCAGATTCGAGGTCTTGGTGCCGTGCATTCCAAGCATTCCAGTGTACCGTTCATCTGTTCCTGGGAAAGCGCCCTTACCCATAAGTGAGTCACAGACAGGTGCATCCACCTTCTCTACGAATTCCTTTAATTCCTGAGCTGCATCTGAGATGACAGCTCCACCACCTACGAAAATGTAAGGCTTTTGGGACTTTTCGATTAATTCCTTCGCTGCATTGAGATCGCTGGTTGTAATGGTATCCGTCTTACGCTCTACTACTTCTGGAACTTCCTTTTCATATTCACAAGAAGCTCCTGTGACATCCTTAGGAATATCCACAAGTACCGGGCCAGGGCGGCCAGACTTTGCAATCTTAAAGGCTCTACGAATGGTCTTCGCCAGTGACTCTACATCCTTAACGATGAAGTTATGCTTCGTGATTGGCATTGTCACACCAGCGATATCCACTTCCTGGAAGGA
>ONIO01000058.1 GCA_900317915.1 uncultured Lachnospiraceae bacterium
ATATCAGCACCAGCCTCTGCCAGAGACACTGCGATCTTTCCAATCAAAGGAATGGTTTTATCATTGTCTACATCATAGATCATATCAGAGGTATCTACCCCTGCAACTCGTCCCTCAGCAGCATCCTGAAGGGTCTTGCCTGCGATCCGAATCTTCTTCGCAGCCTCTGGATTACAACGAACACAGGACAGGATTCCACAGTGACCATGGGATGTGTATTCACACATACACACATCTCCGATAACGATTAGGTGAGGAGCTCTCTCCTTAATCTGTCGAATTGCCCGCTGGGTGATTCCATCTGGATTGTAGGCCTCTGATCCCACTTCATCCTTCACTTCTGGAATACCAAAAATTAAGATGGCTGGAATTCCTAACTCTGTCACCTGATCGATTACCTCATTCAGGCGGTCTAGAGAATAATTAAACACTCCAGGCATAGAGTCTACTGGCTCCTTGATATCCTCACCTTCTTTTACGAAGATAGGATAGATTAGATCCTTTACAGACACTTCATGCTCTCTTACAAAACTACGCATCTCTGCTGTCTGTCTTAGTCTACGAAAACGTCTCATTCTTCTCTACCTCTTATCTGTTCTAGTATTCCCTCTACTGTATGCTTCTTTGCAATCAATAGCTTTTCACTATCCTCATCTGACAGATGCTTTTTCACTTCTTCCCCTGTAATCTCTCCGATACAGATGACCCTGACTTCTCCAGTGTGAATTCTCTTATATAGGTCCTGAATCCTCTCTATTCCCAGTGGATCCCTCTGTTCAAAGAAGCCCTTGGCTCCATATTTAGATGCGAAGACCAGGTAATTCGTATGGATCTCTTCCTGCGGTAATCGGTCTGTCGCAATTACTGTGTGATAGATCTTATGATCCTGGTATTGGATTCCTGCCTGATCCAATACAGCATTTAATTCTATTGAACCGTTGGCAGCACGTAATATATGTATCTTCTCATTTGAGCCCTGAAGGTCTCTGGACAGCTTCTCTCCTAAGGCCTTGGCCGTGTAGTCCTCAGGAATAAGGTCTGCATAGAATCCATATTCCGCTAAGGTCTTTTCCGTTCCTGCACCGATACATGCAAACTTAGCTCCAAATAGACATCTTAGATCTAACTTCTTCTCTTTTAAATATTCGAAGAAGATTCGAACCCCATTACTGGATGTGAATACCAACCAGTGATTGGACAATTCATCCATCTCAGGGATTGCATCCTTATCGGCTATGAGTTTCACATAGGGATAACTCCTTACATAGGCGCCTTCTTTTTCAAGTGCTAATGCTAAGCGCTTCGTGAAAAAGTCTGACCCAGTCAGTGTTACAGACTGATTACTCAGTTCTCCCTGGTCTGTCGCCTCCATATGAAGAGCCGCCACATCTCCCACTACAATAACCGAAGGAGTAGATGCCTCTTCTGCCATCTTCTCTAAGGATGCCAGGTCTCCATCGATTCGTTTTGCATCCACAGCATAGCCTCGACTGAGAATGGAAGCAGGACGATCTCCCGGCATTCCAGCAGCCATTAAGCCATCCGAAATCTTTTTTGCAGAGTGAAGTCCCATGAGAAAGACTAAGGTACCACCCACTTTAGCAAGAGCATCCCATCTCTCCCTTTCTTCCTGAGGATTGGAATCCGCCGTGTGGCCTGTGATGACGCTGAAGCTTCTAGCCACTTTTCGATGTGTCACAGGGATTCCTAAGGACTCTGGCACTGCAACAGAAGAGGTCACTCCCGGAATCATCCGATAGGGGATTCCCTCTTTTTGCAGGGCTAGGATCTCCTCTCCGCCTCGTCCAAAGACAAAGCTATCCCCACCCTTTAGGCGTACAACCCGGTAGCCTTTCTTTGCTTCCTCAATCAAAATCTGGTTGATTTCTTCCTGGGCCTTGGAATGACGTCCACTACGCTTTCCCACATAGATCCGATGACAGTCCTCTGGTGTGTATTCTAAGAGTCCCTGGTCAATTAAGTCGTCATAGACCACAGACTCTGCTTTTTCTAGTTCTCTCAGGCCGGCAGCTGTTATTAGATCAGGTCCACAGCCTGCACCAACCAGAATCACTTTCCCTTGGTTCATTTCTTTTCCTTTTGCCCAAAACCTTTTCGTCCAACTTTTCATCTTAGGACTTTTCTATCTTCAATCCGTTTCAATTGAAACAGCTTGTAACTTTTTACATAATTCCAGGCAGAGGCTTGGATAGTCCTCTAGATTTCCCTTCACATCTCCATGCTTTCCATCGAACATACCATAGAGTTCTAGGGAGTTGTCTTCCTCTATTTTGCTATAGATACCAATGGCCATGGAGCAATCTGCCTGAAGCAGGGATAGCATCTTTCTCTCTACTGTAAAGCGTGCCTTCGACCTCTTATGGCTAATAGACCTTAAGACTTCTACCATCTCCCGGTCCTCTTCTCTGCATTCGATTGCCAGGATTCCCTGACATGCAGATGGGATGCACTCCCTGGTGCTTAACACACGGACATCCATGTCTGTAAGATCTGGCTGTAAGCGGTCTAAACCAGCTTTTGCCAGAAGGGTAGCATCATATAAACCCTCTCTTAGCTTTTTCAATCGAGTATCCACATTCCCACGGATTAATTCGATTCTTGCATTTGGAAAGAGGCGACTTAATTCCACCTCTCGCCGAGGGCTGGCAGTACCGATCACAATGGGGCGATCCTTGATTTCTTCTAGCCTTACATTTTTACAGGAAACCAGACAGTCATTACTAGATGCAGCCTCTGGGACACCTGCGATCAACAGGCCATCCATCAATTCATAGGGGAGATCCTTCCCACTATGAACTGCAATATCTGCCTGCCCATTCAGAAGCATCTCCTCCACCTCTCGGACGAAAAGTCCCTTTCCACCGATTACCTTCAGAGCTCCTGTTTGATTTCTGTCTCCACGGGTACTCACTTCTATTATCTCTGTGTTCCAGCCCAGATTTCGAAGCATATCTTCCGTCATATGGGCCTGTACCAGTGCCAGCTTACTAGCTCGGGTTGCAATTCGAATCGTTCTCACTTCTACTTACCCTCTCAGCAATTACTTTCGGTACTCCTCAATAATCTTCTGCACATCCTCATCACTGAGTTCATTATCGCTTTCGATCAGACTTGATAGCACCTGGCGATAGACCAGAGCCCGTGTGTGATAGTCCTGAATCTCTCTCGGCACTACATTTCTGAGTTCACCCATTCGATCTAGAATCCCTTCGATGGATTCAGGCACCACCTCTTCAATTTGCTTTCTCACATATTGGGTGGTGGAAGGGCTCTTTCCATTGGATGTAATCGCAACTGTCAGATCCCCTCTTTTAATGAGGCTTGGGAAGATAAATGTGCATAGTCCAGGAGCATCCACGATATTCACAGGCTTTCCTGCCTGGTTTGCATCTGCAGCAATTCGGGCATTCACCTCACGACATGATGTGGCACCGATGATATAGTCCCCCAGCTGGATGTCCTCCGGCTGATATTCTCTTTCAATCCACTGGATATCCCCAGGGATCTCCATCTCTGTCTTCGGTGCAATGATTATGATATGATTGGTGAATTTTCGGATTTGGTTTACCTTTCCAGAAGCCACATGTCCTGCTCCGATCACCAGAAAGGTCTTATCCGTAATATCCTGAAAAAATGGGAATAGGGTCATCTCTCCCCCTCCATTCTAGACAAGACCTCCAGGAAGCTCCTGAGTTCATCCTTATTAGATGCATCCTTATAGTGAAAGATAAACCGACGGAGACTCTGGTCTGCTAAGATGCTACTTCCCTCTAATCGAGGTAGGAAGGACTGAAAGTCCACAGCCTTACAGGTCTCATCCAGGCATTCCTCTAGAATCTCCTCAGCTAACTGTCGATCCTCTAACTTAATCTGCTGATTCTCTGCAGCAATTGCCTCAAAGGCGTCGATGGTTAGATAATTTGTATCCTCCATGCTTTGCACTGCACTATCGATATCTGAAGGAACTGCCAGATCCACAAATAATCTCGGCTTCTTCTCATATTCCTCTGGTGCCATCATGGCATAAGACAGTGTGTAGTGGGGACTCTTGGTGGCGGAGACAACCACGTCTGCCTGATTGATATAGTGATAACGATCCTCATAAGGGATTACTTGAACGCCGTGATTTGAGATGTGACGCCTGTGCTCCGTAGCAATGATCTGGCTATCGCCGTAGGATAGGAGATCCTTTAGCACTTTATTCCCTGTATCGCCACCTGCACCAATGATTAGAACTGATCCCTTACTCTCACTGGAAATATTCTCTCTCAGGAACTTTCTCACACCTGCTGCTGCCAGAGTGGCAACGGATACGGAGCTTTTTGACAATCGGGTCTCTGTCTTAATTCTCTTAGCTGACTGAAATGCCGCCTGGAAGATCATATTTAATTCATGGCCTGCCATACCATGCTCTTTAGCAAAGTTATAGGCTTCCTTACTCTGGCGAAGGATCTCGTCCTCCCCGAATACCATAGACTCCATACCGGCTGTTACACGAAGAAGGTGTCGGATTGCTCTCTGATCCTCATAGGTGAAAACATAGGCTAAGAGCATAGACCGAGGGATATCCGCTTCCTGAGCCAGGATATCTAGGGCATCATGGAAGTCTCCCACGCCATATAATTCACTGCGATTACAAGTGGTAAGATATGCAGCCTGGGTCAGCCCATTTTCCCTCAAGTTTTCCAATAGACTTTCCTGTTTCTCTAAGGACAGGGTCAGTTTCTCTCTCACAGAAAGTGGTGCAGATTTATAATTTAAAGAAATTGCGTAAAATCCCATGTTCATTCCTATTTCTTACGATGCAATCATGCCTTCTTCTTACGATTTACAATGATTATTCCTAGGATTACCAAAAGAAGTGCTACGAGTCCAGACCAGCTTGTGGCTTCCGACATCTCATGGAGGAAGAGTACAGACAAAAGCACTCCAAATACCGGATTCATGAATCCAAGGATTGTTACTGTACTTACTTCATTATATTTCAGAAGTAGAGACCATACGGTATATGCGCCTGCCGATATGAAGCCCATGTAGAGGATCAGTGGAATCCCTAGAGCGGTCTTCATTTCTAAATGGCCTCCCATAAGGACTGCAATCAGAGTCAGGGTCAGGCCTCCAAGCAGAAACTGCCAGCCACTCATGGTGACTGGATTCTCTGATTTACCAATTTTCTTGATCAGGTTACTCGCCATGGCTCCACAAAATGCGGATAAGAGAAGTGCACCTTCTCCCTGCCAGAGGAATCCCCCCTGAAGCATGCTAGAAAAGGATCCTCCTGTGACGCAGATCATTACCCCTAAGAATCCAATGACACTTCCCATGGCCTTTCTTAGCGATAGTTTCTCGTAATGAAATACCCATACAGCCAGTCCAATACTGAAAAAGGTTCCAACGGAATTAATAATGGAGCCTCGGACTCCCGATGTATAGGCCAGTCCCATATAAAATAGGATGTAGTGGATGGAAGTCTGAAAAATGGACAGGATACATACCTTGCCCCAGGCTGTCTTCTTAGGGAAGATAAACTGCCGCTCTGTTACACACTGATAGCCAATGACCATAAGTCCTGCAATCGTAAATCGAATTCCTGCAAATAGAATTCGCCCGGCAGTATCATTCGGTGCTACTGAGAAAATCTCATATCCAATTTTAATTGCTGGGGATGCACTCCCCCATAAGAAGCAGCAAAAGACTGCTCCTAAAATAACTGCGGCTTTTTTTTGCCAAATACTTGTTGTCTGTTCTCTCATATTTTTTCCTTCATCATTCATATAGAGAACATTCTAGCATAGATTTCCTTGGCTCGGTTTACATTTCTCCGCTATTGGACTCCGGATTAGATGGAGTATAAGGATTCACATGCACCATAATATGCTTAATTTTAGGATATGCTTCCTCTAAATTGTCATGGACATTCTCTGCGATGGCATGGGATTCTCGTAAAGAGAGTTCCCCATCTGCCTCGATCTCTATGTCGATATAGATTCGATTACCAAACAATCTGGTGTGTAATAAATCAATTCCTAATACCCCGTCCTGTTTTCTTACAAAGTCGGAGATCTCCTCCTCGAATTCTGGAGAGCAGGACCGATCTACCATCTTATCCAAGGCATCTTTATAGATATCCATCGAAGCCTTGCAGATAAATACGCAGATTACCAGGCTGGCAATAGGATCCATTACAGGATAGCCTAACCGTGCTCCCAGGATACCAAGCAGAGAACCAATGGAGGACAGGGCGTCGCTTCTGTGATGCCAGGCATCTGCCATCAGGGCTCCGGAATCTAACTTCTTCGCATAGTATCTGGTGTACCAGAACATGCCCTCCTTAGTAACGATCGATATCACTGCAGCCCATAGAGCCAGTATTCCTGGCACTCCAAGGTTCTTATAGTCTCCATGGATTACTTTTAGCAAAGCGAAGTATCCGATGCCGATACCTGTCATAAGCAATATGGTTGCTAGAATAATGGCAGCCACACACTCCATACGCTCATGGCCGTAAGGATGCTCCTTGTCTGCTTCCTTGGAGGAGATTCGGACTCCTACGATAACGATAATACTGCTGAATACATCGGATGCAGAATGGATAGCGTCCGATACCATGGCACTTGAATGTGCAAATAGACCTGCAAATAATTTGAATGCTGAG
>ONIO01000077.1 GCA_900317915.1 uncultured Lachnospiraceae bacterium
TAGTAACAGAATTGAAAAAAATGATTAGGTTAAGACAATTGATTTAGCTGATGTAACAGCAGCATTTGATGATATGTTGGAAAATGATTGGATTGATTATTGTAAAAATATTTGTCTGAACCACACAAAGGTGGGGGTATTTAGAATCACAGAATCATATGAGTGATTCTAAAATGATTCTATTTTTCTGAAAAACACAAGATATACAGGGTGTTTCGAGGAAGATAAAATAATAGGAACATTGAAACCATAAAGGACAAAAGCGATGATCAAGAAGGAAAATGAATAAGCTAAGAAGGAGCCATTATTGCATAGAGTATGAAAACTATTCAACAGATATTGATAGAAACAGATCACAAATCAATAGAATCTGCCTATTTTTATGAGCATCCGATTAATCTATGGGAAGTAAAGGACTTTGATGATATTACGATTGGAGAATTTAATAATAGTATATCTGCCAGGTTTCAGGACTTTCTGAATAGACTATGTGAGATGAATGCAGAAGCTAGTCCGGAAAAGCAGGGAATATTATTTGTGTATAAATCGCAAACGCAGGATATTGTATTAGGTGAGGTGGTAGGACTAATTCATGCAGATGAATTAATGTGTACGGAGGAGTTTGAGAACCTTCCTTTATATGCATATGAATTTACGGAACAAAAAGAGGCGTTAAGTTTCCTCGTTTCAGATAATAAGCTGACACAGGATAACATAATGGATGTGATTGTTGATTTTTTACATGAAATATCTTTCTTTGGATATAATCAGGAAAACCTTGAAGAAGAAAAGAAACAACTCGATGAATCGATTAAGGAATGCGAGGAACATCCGGAACGATTGATTACATTTAATCATGAGGAATTCTGTAGAAAATATGGAACTCCAATTACGGAAGAATATCCAGAGGAGAACGAAAAGGAAAAAGCATTCTATGATGCAGGAATGGAATATACGCGGTATTGTAAAGCAATAGAACTTCAAAGGATAAAGGATTCGTTTGGAATTTTGTGAAAACTCAGGAGGCAGTATTCTTGACAAATTTGCTGAGTCGGTGCAGGATATGACACAGATTGTAATAGAAAAGATATTTGCAGGAAATATGGAATAAATTTCATTTCTGTCATCAGAATCGATAAAAAAAACGATAAATCGATATTGTTGAAAAAGCTGGTGCACTCTACAAAAGGAATGCACCAGTTCTCTACTTGGTTTACATTTATCACAGAGTGGAATAGAGCTCTGCGGTCTGTCTAGCAATGGCTAACTCCGGATTGCTGACTCTGGAAGGGAGATCTGAGCTTCCTTCTTCATAGTCACATTGCGGACATCATTGATGACGATTCCGAAGTACTTGAGATGGTCACAGACCAGCTTACGAACCAGAGCACTGTGCTCACCGACCTCACCAGTGAATGTGATTGCATCTACACCCTCTAGGACGGTAGCGTAAGCACCGATGTACTTGGCAATTGAGTAGGTGTAGGCATGCATAGCACGGATGGCATTGGGGTCATTCTTACCATAGGCCTCGGAGATGTCCTGGATATTCGAAGACAGGAAGTTGCTAAGGCCATAGACACCAGACTTGGTATTGATGGTGTCGATGACCTGTTCCATATTGAGATCCTCTTTCTTGGAGATCACATTCAGAATCTCAGGATCGATGGAACCGGAGCGAGTCTCCATGATGACACCTTCTAATGGGGTATAGCCCATGGAGGTGTCGATGGACTTACCATTCTTAATGGCACAGACAGATGCACCATCACCAAGGTGGCAGATGATCTGCTTACAGCGGTCGTATGGGACATCCATGATCTTCGCTGCACGACGAGCGACGAAGTCGTAGCTGATGCCATGGAAGCCGTAGCGACGAATCTTATACTTCTTATAATAGTCGTATGGGATACCGTATAGGTAAGCCTCTTCTGGCATGGTCTGGTGAAAGGCAGTACTGAAGACACCCACCATCGGAATACCTGGCAGGTACTTCTGACATGCATAGATACCCTTCAAATTCAGTGGATTGTGGAATGGAGCCAGTTCTGTCAGGGCTTCGATATCGCTTAGCGCCTTTTTATTCAATAGAGCGGCCTTCTTGAACTTATCACCGCCATGGACGATTCGGTGTCCGATGACATCGATCTCATTGATGTCAGAGATGACGCCGTGATTCGCACTGATCATGGTCTCTACGATGATCTTCATAGCTGCATCATGGTCAGGAAGGTCTACATCACGTTCCAGACGGCCAGCATTGGTTGGCTCGTAGCGGAGATGCCCAAACTTGGATCCGATGCGCTTACAGACCCCCTTCACCAGTGGCTTTTCGGTTTCCATCTCATATAATTCAAAAGTCATGGATGCATTACGACAATTGATGACTAGTACCTTCATGTGCTCTCCTTTTCTAGATTCTCCCCTTTGTGAAATGTAAACCGATGCCATGTTTTCAGGCCAATATTGATTATAGTACATCGTAGATTGTAACAAACGATTTGCAGACATCCTGGCTGAAAAAAGCATATTAGAGCCTGGTTTACATTTGCGAATAGATAAAAGCCCCAGGCCAGCTGACAAGTGACCTGGGGATTGTATTATGCTTTGTCAGCCTTGCTGTTGATTAATTCCATGGTCTGACGTGCGATTGCCAACTCTTCATCGGTTGGGATGACGTAGACAGAGATCTTAGAATCTGGAAGGGAGATCAGTGCCTCGCCCTCTACATTATCATTGGCTACGTCATTCAGCTTCACACCTAAGAAGGATAACTTCTCACAGATCAGCTTACGTACGAAGGAACTATGCTCTCCGACACCAGCGGTGAAGGTGATGGAATCTGCGCCCTCCATAATAGTTACGTAGGAACCGATGTACTTCACGATAGAGTATACATAGGTATTCAGCGCGCGGATGGCATTGGGATCATTCTTACCATAGGCAATGGTCAGGTCACGGATGTCAGAGGACAGGAAGTCACTCAGACCGTATACACCGGACTTATAGTTCAGGACATCCATTACACCCTGCATCTCTAGGCCTTCCTTCTTAGAGATTACATTGATGATCTCTGGATCGATGGAACCAGAACGTGTTCCCATGATGATACCCTCGAGAGGGGTGTAACCCATGGAGGTATCAACGGACTGGCCATTACGAACAGCTGTGATGGATGCACCATTTCCTAAGTGGCAGATAACCTGCTTACATCTATCGTATGGAACGCCCATAACGTCTGCTGTACGGCGAGATACATACTCGTGACTCATTCCGTGGAAGCCGTAACGACGAATTTTATACTTCTTATAATACTCATATGGAATACCATAGAGATATGCTTCCTCAGGAAGTGTGTGATGGAATGCTGTATCGAATACGCCAACCATGGTTACCTCTGGCAGGTACTTCTGACATGCGTAGATACCCATCAGGTTTACTGGATTATGGATTGGAGCAAGTGCAGAGCACTCGTCGATCTCTGAGATAACATCTGGAGTAAGCTCCTCTGCGTGAGAGAACTTATCACCACCGTGTACGATACGATGTCCTACAGCAGAGATCTCATTCACATCGGAGATAACACCGTGGTCCTCGCTTGTCATGGTTTCGATGACCATGCGAACCGCTGCATCGTGATCTGGCAGATCCACATCACGCTCTAAACGCTCGGCATTGGTTGGCTCGTAGCGGAAGTGTCCGAACTGGGAACCAATTCGCTCACACAGACCCTTTACCAAAACCTTTTCTGTCTCCATCTCTAAGAGTCTGAACTTCAGGGATGAGCTACCGCAGTTGATTACTAAAACCTTCAAAATGATCTCCTTACATTTGCTGAGGTTGATTATGACCTAAAATGTATGTGTTAAGTAGGTGGGACTGTAAACAACCTTGTTAAAAAATTAACACATCTGAAATGTATTATATCAGATACAATTTTTTTTACCATATCGAAATTAATAATAATTATTATCGAATCCTCTTGGGAAATTTTGTAGAAAATTTTTCGTAATCAGTTTTTGACCAAATTTTTAAGTATTTTGTAGAAAATTTGTGTTTTTACAGGAAGCGAGGACCGAGAGTTGGTCTGTATCATCCAGATTCCGCTTACCATGCGATATGGGCGAAACATAAGCCGGAGATCCAGGCCTGCAGCGGTCGGAAAGTAGGCATGTATCATCCAAATTTGGCTTACCAAGCAAAAAAGGCGAAACAAACGAAAAAGAAAGCAAGTTCTCGCGGCCAAGTAGGCAGGGAGTTCGCCTTTTCCTGACGCGCCAGGGGATATGGGCGAAACACAAAAAAAGAGAGCCTCCGCAGAGGCTCTCAAAACAATCAGAATCCAAGTTCCAGCAGTCAATCAGAATCCAAGCTCCAGCAGTCAATTAAATCCCAAGCTCCAGAAAAGCCTTCTCATAGTCACCCTGGCAGAGACCCTTCTCTGTGATGATACCTGTGATCAGGTTATGATCGGTGACATCAAAGGCAGGATTGAAGGAAGCATCTGCGCCAGCAGGAGCCATCGGCTCGGTGTACCACATGGACTTGATCTCCTCAGGATCTCGCATCTCGATTGGGATGTCATCACCAGTTGGAGTATTCATGTCGATGGTGGAGCTCGGTGCGCAGACGAAGAAAGGAATGCCGTAGTGCTTTGCGATGATGGCAAGTCCGCTGGTTCCAATCTTATTGGCAGCATCGCCATTACGTGCGACCCGGTCACATCCGACGAAGATAATCTTCACACGGCCGGACTTCATGAGAAGAGAGGCCATATTGTCGCACTGTACAGATGTAGTAATTCCAGAATTACTTAATTCAAAGGAAGTCAGTCGCGCACCTTGCAGGAGAGGTCTGGTCTCGTCACAGTAGACATGCATATCTGTGCCCTTCCAGCCATGCTCTAGGGCGATGTACATCGGAGCAGTGGCAGTGCCATACTTCGCAGTGGCCAGAGTACCTGCATTGCAGTGGGTCATGATGCCTAACTCCTCGCCATCCACCTTCTGACTCTGCAGTAAGCCAAAGCCGATTTCGCCGATATTTCTACTAATAGCCACATCCTCATCTCGGATCGCTTCTGCTTCACGATAGAGGATTTCCTTGATGGAGGCTACCGGTTGGTCTACATTTGCCCGGAGGGTGTCCTCCATACGATTCAGTGCCCAGAAGAGATTCACCGCAGTAGGACGTGAGGATGCCAGATACTCCTTCGCCTCGTGGAAGCGCTGGGCGAAGTCCTGGTAGTCGCTGTCAGGAAACTGATTTGCCACCACGGCGATACCATAGGCAGCACAGACTCCGATCGCTGGTGCACCGCGGACACGAAGCTTCTTAATCGCTTCCCAGATCTCCTCCTGAGTACGGATTTGGATGCGCTTGATGGTGCCCGGCAGCAGTGTCTGGTCGATGATGTCCACGGACTCTCGATCGGGCCCCCACTTTACAGTTATGACTTTCTCGAAGAAGTCGTCTAGTTTCTGATTCATATGTCCTCCTATTATGTACCTGGACTAGGAATTCCCCAGTCGAATCGCCAATCTATTCTTTCCTGGAAATGAATTCCCCAGTCGAATCGCCGATCTATTCCCTCTTAGAAATGTATACCATGCTCCAATTCCCAGCCTGTCCTATAACTCTTCTGTCAATCGCAGGATGGTTTTCACGTAGTCATCACCAGTCTGGTAGTCCTCCTGGTGCAGGATGAATTCCTTGCCGGCCAGGATATTCAGTCGCTCCGCACGTAGGCGAGCGTCGGGATCTGTGATAGAGGTTACGTCTAAGACATTGGCCATACCTACTGTCCGGCGATGGAGCTCAGTGCCTGCATATCCCGCAGTGTCTCGAAGGATAGAGGCCAGGTAGTCCTCCTTGAAACCAGGGACCTTAGCCATAGGTTCCGTTACAGCCTGGTCATAGGCGGCATTGAACTTATCAATGAAGAGATCGATGGTCTCCTCGATGGTGTCTAGGCACCAGTCGCAGAACTTGTCGTCTCCTGTGGATAAGCCATTGTCATAAGCGAAGATCATGTTGGCAACTACATTACCGATGTCATAGCCCATGGGAGCGAAGGTGCCAAACTCGCAGTCGAATACCTTGATGGCATCTGGCTTGATGAAGACAGAGCCAGTGTGTAAATCTCCATGTAAAAGGGCCTGGGCATTATTCATGAAGTTGAATTTCAGCTTAGAAACAGCCAGGTGCAGAGCCTCATCCTGATAGAGCTCCCGCTGGATGAAGTCTCGATTGGGCTCATAGATATGATTACGCTTAGCACCCAGGTATGGCTCCATAAGTACCAGCTTCTCTGTGATATCATCTAGATCTGGAGTGATGAAGCGTCTGGTTAGTTCCTTCTTCTCCTTGTGATCCATGACGATGTCCGAAGTGTAGAGCAGTGTATTCACCATGAAAGTAGAGATATCATCTGCAAAGCGTGGATAGGTCTTATGCTCTAACATTGCATCTCGCATGACGGTGAAGTCACTACAGTCCTCCATACCGCAGGCACTCATTGTAGTGTCATAGAAGTAGATATGAGGAACCATGCCAGGAGCCAGTTTTTCCTCGATCTGGAGAATCTCGGACTCCTGACGATTACGATCCACTGTAGCAGTTAGATCCTTAGAGATGCGGGTTTCAAGACCTGCTTGTTTGATATAGATACTGTGTCCAGCCTGATCTGTGACACGACAGACATGATTGAGATTACCATGTTCCGATGGGATATGGGCTTCCATTGTGGCCTGATCCCATGGGATGAACTCCCCTGTTTTCGTTAAAGTGTAGTCGATGACAATACGAGCAGTCTCCTCCTCGTCCTCCTCATTAATCATGAGGAAATACTTACTATAATCCATTACATCCTCCCCTTCCCCTATTTGATGTAGATGCATGATGTATAAAATGGACAAGTGATTGTTAGTTGTGTCCAATATGGTAATTATTATAGCAGAAAATATAGTGAAAGTTTACATATTTAACACCTTTAGAAAGCGCCCCACGATGGCCTCATCGATACCGTCCCCAAATTCTTTTACAATATCACCAGGGATGGATCCACCAGCCATAACGGCATGACCGCCAGCCTTACACCAGCCATCTAGAGCCTCCCTAGCAAGTGATCCAGCATGGACATCGGGACGCTCAGAGCGGACAGATACCTTCATGCCGTCACGTCTTCTCGCATAGACACAGACCACATCAATCTCCTCTAAGGATAGGAGAAAATCCGATAGAATGGCCACCAAGGCATCTGGACAGATGAAGTCCACATGGGAGAATGCCATATTTCCGAAGACATGGATGTTCTCAATGGCGGCGCCATAGGCCTTTAGATCCGAAAATTCCATATTATTGGTCTCTAGACCCTTCAGTAGTGCCGGATCAGTGAAATTAAAGAGGTAACTGAACATGCGGATGTCAAAAGGAGTGACTCCACGAGAAAACTGGAAGGTATCCATCTTCAATCCATAGAGCAGTGCCGTAGCCACCTTCTTAGATGGACGGATTCCCAGTTCCTGATAGTAGCTAGAGATGATGCTGGCACATGCTCCAGTAATTCGAAGATCAGCATACTCATAGCTTCCGTCAACTACAGGATGATGATCGATAACTGCTAGTTCATCTCCGATGAGATCCAGGGTATTACTGGTCCCTTTTTGACAATCTACAAGGATAATCATATCCTCCTCATGCATGGTATCTCGGATATCATCATAAGAATGCATGCTGATACCGCAGAGTTTTAATAATTTCTGGGAACTAAGCTTGTCGATTTTTCCATAGTATAAGATGTGAGATTTGATCTCATAATGCCTTAGTAGTTGCTGGAGACCGAATGCTGTTGAGATGGCATCGGGATCTGGGTAATTGTGGGTCTAGATCCAGACCTTGTGCCCCTTACATAGAGTAATTAAGTCCTGTGGTGTCATGTATTTCTCCCCCCCATGGATGTATAATTAGATAGAATAATTATAGGATTCATGGGAATAGAATTGAAGTAAGAAAATGAGAAACAATATTTGCAAATATCATTTTCTTTGCTATACTTGTTTTACACGTTAACGCAGTGAAGTAAAAGAAAAGAGAGGACAAACACATGGGCACAGAGAGAATCACAGGAAAGACAGGACTACTTGCACTCCTAGGATCACCAGTTGGTCACAGCGCATCACCAGCAATGCATAACTATAGCTTTGATAAGCTGGGACTAGACTATGTCTATGTGGCCTTTGATGTACCAGAGGAGAAGGTCCCAGATGCATTGAATGCGGTTCGGACCTTTCATATGCGTGGTGTGAATGTCACCATGCCGGATAAGATTGCAGCAGCAAAGAATGTAGATGAACTGTCACCAGCTGCGAAGATTATTGGCGCAGTGAATACCATTGTAAATGAAAATGGAAAGCTGGTTGGTCACATTACAGATGGTGTTGGATTCAATGAGAATCTAAGAGATCACGGAGTAGAAGTAAAGGGAAAGAAGATTACAGTTGTGGGTGGCGGCGGAGCAGCCACAGCCATTGAGGTGCAGAGTGCATTAGACGGCGCAAGAGAGATCTCTATTTTTAATCGAAAGGATAAGTTCTTCTCTCGAATCCAAGAGACTGCAGAAAAGATTATGGCAGAGGTCCCTGACTGTAAGGTAAATGTCATTGATCTAGAGGATAGGGAAGCCTTTAAGCGTGAGATTCTAGATAGCGATATCCTGGTCAATGCCACCATCGTTGGAATGAAACCAATGGACGATAAGTCTGTAGTTGATGATATGTCCGTCTTCCATGAGGGACTGGTGGTTGCCGATACTGTCTATAATCCACTAGAAACGAAGCTCTTGAAGGATGCTAAGGATCATGGTTGTAAGGTGGTGAATGGGAAAGGCATGCTTCTCTGGCAGGGAGTGGCTGCATTCAAGCTATGGATGGGGGTAGACATGCCAGTTGATGAAGTAAAGGCCAAGTTCTTTGCTGAATAGTATGTAAAAAAGGAATGTTGCTACAATGAGTCTGCTGAGTAATTCCTTATATAATTCATTCAGAAATCTCTATGAAGGAAAGC
>ONIO01000081.1 GCA_900317915.1 uncultured Lachnospiraceae bacterium
GGGGGAGGAAAAAGAGTTGGCACAGCATCAGAAGGCGAGCTCAAAACTACGCTATAATCTCAATTACATTAGAAAGAACTGGCAGTTATATGTAATATTTGCATTACCTGCTGTGGTTCTAACTTTTATCTTTAAATATATTCCGATGGGTGGAATCCTAATCGCGTTTGAAGATTACAATCCTATGGCTGGAATCTTCGGATCAGAATGGGTAGGATTCGAACATTTCCGAAGATTTCTGTCTTCACCAGACTTTATGAATTACCTGATTAATACATTAAAATTGAGTATTTACGGTTTGCTCTGGGGATTCCCAATTCCTATTATTATAGCTTTGCTATTGAACAGACTGAAGAGCAAGAGATTGCAGAAATATATTCAGTTAGTACTGTATGCACCCAATTTCATTTCGGTTATCGTTCTCTGCGGTATGGTGTTCCTGTTCTTGTCACCAATCGGACCTCTTAACAGATTGATGGGAACATCCATAAACTTCATGACGATGCCAGAATGCTTTAGATCAATCTACATCGCATCTGGTATCTGGCAGGGAGCAGGTTGGGGCTCAATCATGTACACTGCTGCTTTGGCAAATTCAAGCGCAGAGCTAAAAGAAGCGGCAATCATCGATGGGGCAAATGTATTCCAGCAGATGTGGTACGTAGATATCCCGGCTATTAAACCTATCATAGTTATCCAGTTTATTCTTCAAGCTGGTAACATCATGAGCTTAGGATTTGAAAAAGCTTATGCTTTACAGACGTCCATGAATACTCCTACATCAGAAATCCTACCTACTTATGTATATAAGCTAGGACTTCAGATGGGCGATTACAGCTTTTCAACAGCGGTTGGACTGTTCAATTCTGTAATCAATGTAATATTGCTCATATTCGTAAACGAGGTAGTAAAGAAGTTTAACGAGGGCGAAGGTCTGTAGGAGGAAGAGTTATGAAAACGAAATTTTTTAGGATGTCATGGAAAGATAAATTAGTTTTAGGTGGTGGATATTTCCTACTTGGATTATTCGTATTATTGATCATCATTCCATTAGTATTCGTAGTAGTAGGATCATTTATGGATCCTAATGAATTACATTCAAATGGTATCTCGTTTAATATTTCAAAATGGTCTCTCGGTGGGTATAAGAGAGTATTTGAAAATAACATGATTTGGAGAGGCTTCTTAAACTCTCTAATTTATTCAACAGTATTTGCGGTAATCTCTGTATCCATTACATTACTAGCTGCATATCCTTTGTCAAAAAAGGATTTCGTAGGACGTAGAATATTGAATATATTCTTTATTATCACGATGTTCTTTGGTGGTGGATTGGTTCCTACATATTTGTTGGTTAGTAATTTGAATATGATTGATACAATCTGGGCGCTAGTGCTACCTGGAGCAGTAAATGTGTGGAACATCATACTCGTTAGAACTTATTACCAGTCGGTTCCTAAGGAGTTGAGAGAGGCTTCTGCTGTGGATGGAGCTTCTGAGATAACACACTTCTTTAAGATTTTGCTCCCTGTATGTAAGCCAATCATCTGCGTTATCTTCCTTTATCAGTTCGTTGGAATGTGGAATAGTTACTTTGACGCAATGATTTACTTAGATGATTCTAACATGCAGCCACTGCAGTTAGTACTTCGTTCAATCCTGATTCAGAATACACCGGAACCAGGTATGGTAGCTGACATTCAGAGTGCAGCAGAAATGGCAAAGATTGCAGAACAGTTGAAGTATGCAACTATTATCATTTCAAGCTTGCCACTGCTTATTATGGCTCCATTCTTCCAGAAGTATTTTGAGAAGGGCGTAATGGTTGGATCAGTAAAGGGTTAATTATTGAGGCTAAAGGAGGAGTAGTAATGAAAAAGAATATTTTCAAACGAATGGCCTGTCTAGCACTCGCTGGTGTGATTTCAGTATCAGCAGCTGCGTGTGGATCAGGCTCAGGCAACCAGGAAGTGTTAAAGAATGTATCATTTCCTTTGAAAAAAGCAGCAACATTAAAGGTAATGACAAAGGCGTCAGTTTTGTCTACACAGAATCCAGAGGAGAAGCTTATCTTCCAGCGTATTCATGACAAGACAAATGTAGACATCGATTGGACGTGCTATGTAGAAGATCAGTTTATTGACAAGAGAAATCTAGCTCTTTCAAAGAAGAATTCTCTTCCAGACATCGTATTCAACGCTGATATGGGAAATGTTGATCTGCTCAAGTATTCAAAGCAGGGAGTTATCGTTCCTGTAGAAGATTTGATCGATAAGCACATGCCAAATCTTAAGAAGGTTTTAAAGGATAATCCAGAGTATAAGAAGCTTATCACAGCTCCAGACGGACATATCTACTCATTTCCATGGATTGAGCAGTTAGGTGTTGGCAAGAAAGCTATCCAGGCTATTGGTGGTATGCCTTTTATCAACAAAAAATGGCTTGATGAGCTTAATCTGCCAGTTCCTTCTACAACAGAAGAGTTAGAGAAGACTCTCGTTGCATTCAAGGATTCAAATCTCGGTGGTTCAAAGGGAACTATTCCTATGTCTTTCCGTATCAACGGTGGTAACGAAGACTTAGGTTTCATCATGGGTGCGTTCGGTTATGGTGATAACCCAGACCATATCATGGTTGATAATGACGGTAAAGTTGTATTTTCTGCTACTGATGATGGATACAAGAACGGTATCGAATGGCTCAATGGACTTCAGAAGCAGGGCCTTATCGATCCTGAAAGTTATACACAGGACTATGCAACATATACAGCAAAGGGAAAGAACGGAAGATATGGTCTCTTCTTTGCTTGGGATGCTGCTAGTATCGTAGGAAATCCTGATGATTATATTCCACTTCCAGCATTAGCTGGTCCAGATGGAACAAAGAATGCCGTTAGACAGAGCGGAAGTGATGTGGGAGGATTCCAGGCAGGTCGTTGCGTAATCACAAGTGGATGTAAGAATCTTGAACTTGCTGCAAAATGGATCGATCTAATGTATGAACCAACTCAGTCTGTACAGAACAACTGGGGAACATATGGCGAAAAAGGCAAATCAAACGTATTTGAACTTGCAAGTGACAAGTCTTTGAAGCACCTTACTATCAAAGGCGAATCACCATACGATGTTCGTGTTAAACAGATGGTAGGTGGCCCACTTGCAGTATTGAACACATATTATGGCAAATATACAACATGCCCTCCAGATGCTACTCAGAGAATGAAAGATGTAGAGAGCTATGAAGGCGACATGAAGTATGACAATGTATATCCTAATGTATTTATGAGTGAGCAGGATGCTGTTGAAGCTACTAAGTATGAAACTGATATCAAGCAGTATGTAGAGCAGAAGAAGGCAGATTGGATCTTGAATGGTGGAGTGGACAAAGATTGGGAGGCTTATAAGCAGAAACTAGAGGATTTAGGACTTTCTAAATATCTTAAGATTAAGCAGAAGTATATGGATGAATACTTAGGTAAATAATCCTTCAATCTATAATTCCAGAGATTTACCAAGGGGATACGATTTAGTATCCCCTTTTTTAGAAAGGCAATATAATGATAAGTCAAGCATTAGATAAGGCTCGAAAATATGAGAAAGAATATGGCGATAAGATAGCGAAAAAAGATCGTCCGGAATTTCACCTTTCCAGCAGGACGGGATGGATGAATGATCCGAATGGTTTTTCCTACTATGATGGACAGTATCACCTGTTCTACCAGTATTATCCGTATGAATCAAAGTGGGGCCCGATGCATTGGGCGCATGCAGTCAGTACAGATCTACTTCATTGGGAATACAAACCGGCAGCGTTAGCGCCAGATGAAAGCTATGATAAAGATGGATGTTTCTCCGGAAGTGCTATCACTTTAGAGGATGGCAGACATCTGTTGATGTATACAGGTGTAGCAAAGGAAACTCTAGAGGATGGTTCTGTCAGAGAAGTTCAGACACAGTGCTTGGCTGTAGGTGATGGCGAAGAGTACGTGAAATATTCAAATAATCCAATCATCACGAGTAGAGATATTCCAGAAGGTAGTAGCAAATATGATTTCCGTGATCCAAAGATTTGGAAGGATTGTGACGGAACTTATTATGCAGTTGTAGCAAACAGACCAGCAGATGGCAGTGGACAAATACTTCTGTATGAAAGTAAAGATGCCTTTGACTGGAAGTTTAAATCGGTTCTGTTAGAGAATAAATATAGATTTGGAAATATGTGGGAGTGTCCAGATCTGTTTGAACTGGATGGAAAGTGGGTTTTACTCGTTAATCCAGTTGAGATGCTTGCAGAAGGCTATGAATATCATAATGGACATATGAGTGTAGGTCTAATCGGGGATTTTGATAAAGAACAGGGTGTGTTTAAAGTAGAAGCTGATCAATCTATCGATCAGGGAATAGACTTCTATGCTACACAGACTACTGAAACAGCTGATGGAAGAAGAGTTCTTATCGGATGGATGCAGAACTGGGGAACAACAGGAATCAAGAATTGGAAGGCTCTATCAGAATCCTATTCGTGAACTTGAGGATATGAGAACGAATCAGGTGGAATATAAGAATCAGACTCTTAAAGATACTGTAGCACTAGACGGTATCAAAGGTAGAATGGTAGATATAGAGTTAACTATTCGACCAGAATATGGTGTAGATCTGTTCCAGAAATTCGCTATGCATTTTGCGCAAGATGATGAGCATTATACGGCTATTAATTTTAGACCTTATGAATCTACACTTGAAGTGGACAGAAAACATTCAGGCAGCAGAATAGCTGTTATTCATCAGAGTGAAATGAAGGTGAACTTCAAAGATGAATTAAAGCTTCGTATAATCCTGGATAGATATAGCGCAGAAATCTTTATCAATGATGGTGAACAGGTTATGACTGTCACTATGTATACGGATGAAAGCGCAGATGGTATTTCATTTGTGGTTGATGGAATTGCTAATGTGGATATTACTAAATATGACTTAAGATGATAATTAAATAATCCTCTAAGAAT
>ONIO01000078.1 GCA_900317915.1 uncultured Lachnospiraceae bacterium
CCTGCTCACGAGTTAATAGCACAATTCGCCGGTCGGTTTCACCCACTGGCATGGAGGACAATACGCATCCATGTAACACTGTTCTCTCGGACACGTCTAGTCCTCCTTTCTATGCTTCCCACAGTGACTATTCCTATATATCGGCTTTTTTACAGCGGCTACTCTATACTTCTGTTTTTCCACAGCGGATATTTCTATACATCTGTTTTCCACAAATGTAAACCCTGCTCTAGGAAACTACTCTTCGTCGTTTTTCTCTCTGTAACCGAAGTTCTTCAGCTGTGCTTCGCTATCTCTCCAGTTCTTACGAACCTTCACCCAGAGCTTCAGATCACAGTGCATGCCTGTCAGCTTCTCGATCTCATAGCGCGCATCGGTACCGATACGCTTCAGCATGGCACCCTTTTTACCAATGATAATTCCCTTATGGGACTCTCTCTCAATTCCCTTATGGGACTCTCTCTCACAGTAGATGGTTGCCTCGATATCCATCAGGTGCTTTCCCTTACGTGGATGCATCTTATCTACTGTAACTGCGATGCCATGAGGGATCTCATCCTGCAGTACATAGAGGGACTTCTCACGGATAATCTCTGCAACAATCTCACGCTCCGTCTGGTCTGTGACAGTGTCCTCATCGTAAAAGGCTGGACCGTATGGCAGATACTTATAGATGGTATCCATCAGGTCATCACAGTTGGTTCCCTTACGGGCAGACAGAGGGATAATCTCTGCAAATTCACCTGCATGACGGTAGGCTTCAATAATTGGAAGCAGAGCATCACGGCTCACCATATCACACTTATTAATAATCAGGATGACTGGCTGATCAATCTGAGACAGGGTCTCTGCAATCTTTAGATCATCCTCGGATACCTTATTCTTAGGCTCTACTAACCAGAGAACCAGATCCACATCTCCAAGGGTCTCCTTGACTACCTTCATCATGTATTCCCCCAGACGATTCTTGGCCTTATGGATACCTGGAGTATCTACGAATACAATCTGACCCCGCTCTTTGTCGGTATAGACGGTCTTAATACGGTTACGTGTAGTCTGTGGCTTATTGGATGTGATGGCAATCTTCTGTCCAATCAGCTGATTCATGAGGGTGGACTTCCCTACATTTGGGCGTCCAATCATGGTGACGAAGCCGGACTTGAAACTGCTATTTTGTGACTGGCCTGGGCTGTCTAAATCTTCAATTCCCATGAATTCTCCTACTCTTTATTCTGTAATTCTGTAATTCTGTAATTCTGTAATTCCGTAAGTGCACGTACCGTATGGAAGAGGTCCTTGGCATCTTCAATCCTGCCTTCGTTACCTACCACACAGATGACGCCCTGAGACAGCATCTTCTGGATTGGTTCTGCAAGTGCCTGGATGTCCTCTACTGTAGCGTTCAGTACCTGATCACGAATGGTCTGGATGGTGTCGAAGGAGGTTCCCTCGATGTACATCCGTAAGTCTCTTAAGCCCTGCTGAGATGGTGTCAGTGGTGCATCCATTCCGCTAATGGTTCCGATGATGTACTTTGTCATATCACGTTCATCTGCATCGAAGTCTCTTAAGTAGTCTGGAGTCTTATCGAAGATCTCTACAGAGTTCTCTAAGTTAGGATCTCTGTAGGTTACAAAGTAGGCTGCACCATCCCGACTAAAGTTACTCATACAGCCATAGGCTCCACCCTTCACACGGATATTGAGCCAGAAGTAGTCATAGCCCAGGATGACCTTCAGGATGCTCATGGCACCAGTATATGGATAGCCTGCCTTACGGAAGTCTCCTGCGCGGCAGACATACTGGATCTGAGCTGCCGTCTTCATTCCTTCATTTGGCAGTTCTCCATGGTAGAGGTCATAACTTGCGCCCTTACCTGATGGATTCCGCAGGGTATGAAGCTTCTTAAAGAGTGCATTTACATCCAGGAATGTTGCATCTGCACCACCAGCATTGGCCAGGGCACGCTGACTCATAACCAGATCTCCTGCTGCCAGAGTTGCTTCAAATACAGGCAGTGTTAATTCTGCCTCCTGGTAGAGGTCCTCACGTCCTGTTACATGAACGAAGAGATTCTCTGGTCTGAATATCATAAGGACTAATTCCACAGCCTTATGCTTAAAGTCATAGTACATGTCATCGAAGTCTGCTTCGAACTTCTTCAGATAGTCATAGTACGTGATACCAGACTGAGCATCAGACATAGCTGCACTATCCTGGAAGTAGGACATGGCACGAAGGGATGCTACTAAGTGACCTCTGGATGCAAAGACTGTCTCCATGGATGAGATCTCCTGGAGGAGGATCTCATGGACACGGTCCTTATCACTGGTATGACTGTGGAAGAGAATCTGATCCACTAAGTCTAAGAAGTAACTTGTATTACCAGACAGCATCTTAGCGCTTACATCTACAGTTAACTCTGCAGATGGCTCATCATTTTTCATACGGTATACATTGGTACCAATATTCAGTCCACCCAGATGTAGATTTACCTCATTGGACAGTTCCTGATAGCTGTACTTATCCGTATCTACCAAGCCCAACACCTTGGTTAGGAAGGCCAGAACCGGGATGTCTAAAGTAGACAGGCGCACATTACGGAAGGAGTATATCAGGTAGAGGATACCATTGGTCTCTATATCGGTGTGCAGTACATCTACACGTCCATAGTGCTTCAGTTTATAGGTAAATGGTTTGGCCTCTTTTCTAAGGTCTTCTCTCTTTAAGACAGGGATGGTCTTCATAGCCTCTTCTGTCTCTGGCTTTGACTGATATTCCTTCAGAGCCTTGGTCTCATCTACGATGGTCTGGATCTCCTCAGCTGTGAGGGTATCTCTATATTGGTTTAACTTTGCCTGCAGGGCAGCATCTTCCTTACCAGTCAGGCCTGCCTCAGGAGCAACGATCACCATGGATGCATGGGTATTGTCAATTAATTCCTTCTGGATCAGTTCCTCGAAGTAATTTGTCGTAAGCTTCTCACGAAGGGACTTATACACATCGAGACTATGGAGAACTGCAAATGGCTCATTCTCATCATAGAGCCAGGTCTCCATCATATTCAGTCCATAGATCAGACCCTTTGGATAGCCACCGAAGTCAGCCTCGCGGAATCTGAACTCGGAATTATTAATGGATGCCTCTAAGGACTTCTTATCAATTCCCTTTGCAACCTGCTCCTTTAATACTCTGTCTACAATGGAGAGGAACTCCTCTCTCTTATCCTCATCAGAACCCTTAATGGTAATGGAAAAGGTCGGCTGCAGTGTACCGCTATCGAATCCACCGGTGACATCCTTACAGATGCCTGCAGACAGAAGTTCCTTCTGAAGTGGTGCACCAGGTGCAGATAAAAGGGCATACTCTAATGCCTCGAAGGCACCAACACGCTCTAGATCCAAGGCATTACCAACCACCATATTCTTAGACAGATATGTCTGTCCAGCCAGGTCCTGATTCTCAGAAACCGGATAGTAGGTCTTGATCTCATGCATGGAATCAAATGGCGCCTGGATATCGATGTGGGAGTCCACATCAATGGCATCATAATTGGACAGATATTCCTGATCCAGGTAGTTCAGTCTCTCCTCGAAGTCCATATTTCCATAGAGATAGATATAGGAATTCACTGGATGATAGTAGCGCCTATGGAAGTCTAAGTAGTTCTCACGAGTCAGCTCTGGAATCACCTTAGGATCTCCACCAGATTCAATTCCATAGGTAGTATCTGGGAAGAGGGAGTTCATAATCTGACGCTCTAGGACATCGTCAGGATTGGAGAAGGCCCCCTTCATCTCGTTATAGACGACACCATTGATGGTGAGATCAGAGTCCCTGTCCTCCATCTCATAGTGCCAACCCTCCTGGCGGAAGATCTCAGGCTTGTCATAGATATTGGGATGAAGCACCGCGTCCATGTAGACATCCATCAGATTCTTGAAGTCCTGATCATTGGTAGATGCAACAGGATACAGGGTCTTATCCGGATAGGTCATGGCATTTAAGAAGGTATTGAGAGATCCCTTCACCAACTCAACAAAGGGATCCTTCAGAGGATACTTCTTAGAACCACACAGCACGGTATGCTCGATGATATGAGCCACGCCAGTAGAATCTGTTGGTGGTGTGCGGAATCCGATGAAGAATACCTTATTCTCATCATCATTATCAATCAGAGCTAAGCGTGCACCAGACTTCTTATGGCGAAGCACATAGCCCTTAGAATGTACATCGGACAGGTCCTCTTCTCGGACCAGTTCATAACTAGCGGGAATATTCATTATGTCTATCCTTTCTCTTATCAAATATAAACCAGGCAGATGATTCCCATTTGAGATGTCATCTGCATCCAATCCTTATCTCGTATGCTTCCATCACTTATCCGTGTGAACATCCAACTGAGGATATGGAATATGGAGTCCAGCCTCTTCAATGGCATACTTAATCTCCTCAAGCATGCGGAAGCGAACATCCCAGTAGTCCTCCGTCTTTGCTTCAAAGCGAAGAGCTAACACCACGCTTGAGTCTCCAAGCTCCTTTACGAATACCTTGGGCTCCGACTCAGGGATACGCTTCTCTTCCTTCTTCGCCAGGTCCATGAGAACCTTCTTCGCTGTTCGGATATCATCCTCATAACTAATGCCAATAGCGAAGTCCTCGAGGCGCCTGTCTGCATGGGTCACATTGGTCAGAGACGAATTCGCAAGGGTACCATTGGGGATGACCACAATCTGATTATCAATGGTCTTCAGCTTGGTATAGAAGATGGAGATTTCAAAGACAGTTCCCTCATTCTTATGGGTGTCCTCGATGATGTAATCGCCTACCACAAAAGGCTTCAGGATCAGAATCAACACGCCGCCAGCGAAGTTGGACAGAGATCCCTGGAGAGCAAGACCTGCTGTCACACCTAAGGATGCAACCACAGCTGCTAAGGATGTGGCCTCGATACCAAATACCCGAAGGACGCAAGCAATCAAAATAATATAGGAGACGGCCTTCAGACATCCGTCTACGAAGGTCTGGATACCTACCTCCACGTCATGTCGCACCAGGGACTTCTTCACCAGCTTACGTAGGAATGCAATTACTCTGATACCAACGATCCAGACAATCAGAGCCAGCACAACTAATGTAGCAAAGGATACCAGCTTTGGAACCTGATCCTCTAACCATTGCTGGAAGACGCCAGTCTTCACATT
>ONIO01000122.1:0-1745 GCA_900317915.1 uncultured Lachnospiraceae bacterium
ATTATTCATTCATTTTTCTCCATATTATATCCGTGTTTTTGCTACCTATGGGATTTCATTCAAGTTTCTTTCCCTTATTTTACATCCTTTTCTCTACTCTTCCCTCAGGCTTGAGTTCAGATACTCATTATACTTACTGTTATAATATTCGCTCATCTTCTTCTGGGTCCAGCGATCTCTGTCATCCATGATCGCCAGCATCTCATCTGCGATCTCTGCATCACTTTGGGGCTTGGCATTCTTCAGATATCCAATCATTCGTCCGATCATCTTCTCCGTACGGAGATTCGCAGCAATTAGCAGGCCAAAGCTCTCAGGGTAGCCCATCTTACGAAGGGTCTGAATAAGGTCCTCTGTTGCGCGCTCTAGGCTTGTCATCAGATGATTACCCCCTTTAGATGATCACATTCATGCTGGATAATCTGTGCTGTCCAGTCAGTGAATTCCTGAATCTGCTCCTGGAAGTCAGGAGTATCAAAGCGTACGGTAATCTTATGGTAGCGAGTGGTTGATCGCAGCCCATTCAGGGATAAGCAGCCCTCTTCTGTCTCATATGGTTCACTCGCCTCAATGATCTCAGGATTCAGCATCACCATATCGAAGGGACCGACCGAAACAATAATCGCTGCGCGATTCTGACCAATCATATTGGCAGCCATGCCGACGCACTCTTCATGATGAGCCTTCAAGGTATCGCGAAGATCTTGCACTAGTTCTGCCACGTCCTTATCTGTCTTCTTAATAGGACTGGCCTTACGTCGCAGGGACATTATATTGTGATTGATAGGTTTTACCATGACTTCCTTTCTTCAAGCAATATCCCTTATACCTCGAGTGCAAACTCCTCAGGGAGGAATCGAGGACATACATTTTCCTTTGTAGCAATAACAGAAGAGGCCAGTCTGGTACCAATTGCACAGGCTTCTGCCAGAGACTTACCATAGGTAAGTCCAATTGCCGCACCAGCGAAGAATGCATCTCCACATCCAGTGGTATCCACAACAGATACTCTCTGTGGAGGACATACGCCATGGCTACCATCACACTGTGCCCATACAGCACCCTTATCGCCCATAGTGATGATCATCTTAGGAATATGGGCCAGCTCGACCTTACGAGCCAGGATCTTACTCATCTCTTCTGGCTCTAAATCACAGTAATCCTCAGAGAAAAGGAGGCCAGCCTCGCCCTGGTTACATACGATGCATCCAGTCTGCTTCAGGAGATCTCTACGCTCCATAGCAATTGTCATATTTGATACAACTGCATAGACCTGCTTATTGTACTTCTCAGCTAGCTTAAAGATGGTCTTCAAGATGGCAGCATCCATATCTACCTCTACTACGATAGAGTCTGCATTCTTCACGATCTCATCTCCATGCTCTTCGAAGATTCCTCCGATTGCAGAGAGGTCAGGACGCTTTGAAATAGATGCAACCACATCACCCTCATTATCAAAAATTGCAAGCCAGGTGCCAAGTCCATCATCGGTTCTAGCCACATAAGTGGTGTCCACCTTATGGCGGTTTAGCTTATTAATAACGTCATCAGAGATACCAGAACGATCTACCACACTAACGAAGGTAGGCTTCAGCTCTACATTCGCAATGTCCTCAACCACATTACGGGCAACACCACCGTGCACCTGCATGACACGTCCCACATTACGACCAGCTGGGATATACTGTGCCTCTGGATGTCCCTTAATATCAACGAAAACTGCACCTACAACTACAATGCCCATG
>ONIO01000122.1:1822-2671 GCA_900317915.1 uncultured Lachnospiraceae bacterium
ATTACCACTGAGACAATTTCAGTAACTCTCTCTTAAGGATCTCATACTCCCTATGATCGTAATCACCAAGTGTTTCTAGTAGGATATTTCCTCTGCGATAGAACATCTGATTATCATTATTTGGCAGTGTATAGATTGGTCGACCAGCTGGGTCTCTCTGTATGGTGTAGTCACTACTTCCGATACATTTTTTCACATATGCCTTCGCGTGATCAGCATTATCAAAACGGACTACAAATGGCATGAGATCCTCTTCGTAACAATTGGTTGCATCCTCACGAAGTCCATACTCTAGAACTTCGATAAGGCCCTCATTCTCTGCCTGCTCATCACACTCATACTCATTATGTCCTGGCTCTGGATAGACTTCCATAATATGATTATAGAAATCCATTGCATCCTCCATATTACCGGTCTCCTGAGAGACTGGGTCAGCGCCTAGCTCATTGTAGCGGGTCTCTGGAGCGCTCTGTTCTACGTCCTGCTGCATATTACCACCCAGATCTACTCCCAAACCATCCGTCATGACACGTGTAGTCTGCTCCTTTAATTCCTTGAAAAGAGCGTTGCCCTCAGGTGTGTTGTTGATTGCTTCTGTTGCTTTTCTTAGTGTGTCAAAAAGTCCCATTTCTTCTCCCTCTTATAAATTATTGCTTCTCCCGTTATATATAAATAGACAGCAGGACATACACCGCTTCGGGTGCATGTCCTGAAATGTAAACCAAGTTCATCAATACAGATAGAATTCAAATTCCTCATCAGCGAGGTTGCGCTGCCTACTGAGGCATCTCTTCTAAATATCAATGTCTACTTCTGGATTACTTTTGTCACTGGATAGTCCTTGATTGT
>ONIO01000080.1 GCA_900317915.1 uncultured Lachnospiraceae bacterium
CAAGACAACAAAACCAGGTGATTTAGGTACACCATACGGTAACCACGGTAAGCTCTCTGTCAGCGGCGTGGATCTGGTGGATCAGAGCGGTAATAAGTTCCAGTTAAAGGGCGTCTCTACCCACGGTCTCCAGTGGTATCCACAATACGTCAATCAGAGTGCTTTCCAGTATCTCCGGGATAGCTGGGGTGCCAATGTGGTTCGTCTGGCCATGTATACCGGCGAGGGCGGCTACTGCGCAGGTGGAGATAAGTCTAAGTTAGAAGCCACCATCGATACAGGTGTCCAGGCTGCTACTACTCTCGGAATGTATGTCATCATCGACTGGCATATCCTATCGGACAGTAATCCTACCCAGCATCAGGCAGAGTCCATTGACTTCTTCACTCGTATGTCTCAGAAATACGCAGCCAATGGCAATGTGCTCTACGAGATCTGTAATGAGCCAAATGGTGGAACCAGCTGGTCTACCATCCATGACTATGCAGAGGCTGTGGTACCGGCAATCCGTGCAAATGCACCAGATGCCATTATAGTAATATCATGTACACCCTCCACTTCTATGCTGGCACACATAAGGACAATATCCGAAACAAGTTAACCACTGCACGTGCAGCTGGAACTCCAGTCTTCATCTCCGAGTTCTCCATCTGTGATGCCTCTGGTAATGGGGGTATCGACTATACCTCAGCAGACGCATGGAAGAAGCTCATCAATGAGACCAATGTATCCTACTGTGGATGGTCCTTCGCTAATAAGAATGAGACCTCGGCTCTGATTAAGCCAAGCTGCTCTTCCACCGATTGTTTCACAGATAATGACTTGTCAGAAACCGGTGTATGGTTGAAGGGACTTATCTCTGGTCATTGAAGTTACGGGTGAGATTCCGTACCCACTTCTCTTTTCGAATACGGGCCATGACCCAAGGAAGCTTACCCACCTCATCGAGACAGGTACAGAAGTACACCAATAGTACAGACCAATGGAATACAAAGGCACCTAAGAGTGCTACCGGGATAGCAAAGCACCACATCATAACAAAAAGAGAATACATGTCAAACTTGGTATCGCCACCTCCATCTAGGACGCCATTTATGGCAATGGTATTTACACAGCGACCAATCATATAGATGGACATGATAATCATCATACCCAAGAGGTAGGAATGTGCCTGAGGGGTAAGCTTCATAAAATGAACCACCAGTGGTGTAAGTAGTAACACCACTCCCATAGAGAGAAATCCAATGAGCCAGGACAAACGGGTAAGACGATAGCCATATGTTCTGGCTCGATCTAACTCTCCTGCTCCTAATTCATTTCCAATCATAATAGCTGCAGCCGACCCGATACCATTACATACACAGCACACCAAGTCTCTTACCACCGCAGCAATGGAATTCGCTGCGGCTGCATCCTTACCCATGTGCCCCATAATGGCGGTATAGGATGTAAAGCCAATACCCCAGAGCAGAGATGCGCCAAGAATCGGAATGGAGATCCGGATATAGTCATGTGCCAGAAGTGCATTATGGCGGAGGATATGCTTGGGGTTCGGGCCAATAAACCGTGGCATCAAAGTAAGTGTGATGCATAAGGCAAGTTCGATTACTCTTGAGATGGTGGTGGCCAGTGCTGCTCCTCTTGCTCCCATCTGGGGGGCTCCAAATAAGCCAAAGATAAAGACTGCATTTAAAATCACATTGGAGATCACTGCGCTAAAAGAGATCCACGCACCAGCGACTGCATGATCTGTCACACGCATCATGATCTCTATCACAATGGAGAATCCAACCAAAAGGTAGGAAAAGGATGCCATCCGTAAATAGTCAATTCCTATCCCTGCCAATGTCGAATCATTGGTAAAAAAAGCCATGAGATACTGTGGGAAAAAGAAGCATGCGATGAAAAAGAGAATATCAATCACTGCCGCCAACCGAAGACTCATGTGATAGATATCATCGAGAGACTCAAAGTCCTGCTTACCAAAATATTGGGCTCCTAAAATGGAGCCTGTTCCAGTCACAGCAGCTAAGAACATGGTCATAACAAACTGCACCTGGGAGGCCAGCGATACAGCTGCCATAGAATTCTGGTCTAATCGTCCTAGCATAAAAGCATCCGCTGCTGCCACAGAAGCCACCAGTAAGCTCTGCAGTGCAATGGGGATGGTTAGTCGAATTAATTTCTCCACAAAGTTCTTATCGCGAAGTGCCTCTCTCAGCATCTTTTTCTTCCTCCGTCAGGTATCTACTTGCCTTTATCCAAGGTATCTACTTGCCTTCATCCAAGGTATCTACTTGCCTTCATCCATGTAGAAATAATACTTCCTGGCATATAAAAAGCCCTCCATGATCATGATGATCACGAAGGGCTGTCAATCTATTGTCCCATGCATCATTTCACATCCACATCATACGAGGAAAGAGAATTCTTGTCTAGCATCGACTCTATGATTTTCTGTGCAAATTCGGTGCTATCGGCTAGGGGGATGATGGCACCAAGTGGGACTATAGATCTACTTTCTTAGTAAGCAGTGATAATCTGAATCATTTCTTACCCCTTAGAGATCGATATGCTTCTTCAGTAGCTGAGACGCACCAAAGATAGACAGAGAACCAAAGACTACATCTAGGATATAGAACAGAGCCACCTGTAACTGACTTCCTGGAAGTCCGAAGTCTACACCACTCTCTGTCATCTCCATTCGGAACTGACCGCCGTATGGCAGTACCTTGAAGCGGATGTAGATGGATAGGCCGTAAAGCACTAAGAAGAGGATGAATGCAACAATTCCCTCGCCCTTCTTGCCTCTCAGTAAGGTGTTAGACATTGCAATTGCAAAGTACACGATTCCAAGGAAGCAGAAGAGGTTGCACAGGAGATTACCGAAGAGCTTGCACAAAGCAATCAGTGTCTCTGTGCCAACATAGGTATTAATCGTTTTAGCGATGACTTCCATCAAACTAGTGTCACCGTTGGCTTCTAGCGCATCATGGAAGAGATGCATATCCAGGATACCCAGGGCATAATATGCGATGAAGAAAACAGCACTTACTAAGAAGGTTACTAACACCTTGCTTAGAACAATCTGCCAGATTGGAACTGGGGTCATGTAGACCATGTACCCTGACTTCTCCTTCAGGTCTCGGCTGAACATCCTGACGCCAGAAAGCATAATCCATACATCAGCTACGATTCCCATCACAATAAGTAAGATGATTGGAATAATTGCATAGTGTACATTGAACTTATTCAGTCCAAGGAAGAGGACCTCTACAATACCTAGGATTGCCAGAAGAATTGCATAGGAAAAACGGCTCTTGCGAAATTCATACTTCATCATTCGTAACATTATGCTACCTCCCCGCTGTAAATCTCACGATACTTATCGGCTACAGACTTCATCTCTGTCTCTCTCAGTTCCTCCACATCTACATCACAGACAATATGACCATTCTGCATATAGATTGCATGATCGATCGTCTGCTCTAACTCTTCTACCATGTGGCTTGAGATTACGATAGCGCCATCCTGTGGAGCATAATGGATCATCAGCTTCAGGATTGCATCTCTCGCCATAAGGTCGATACCATTCAGCGGCTCATCTAAGAGAATCAGCTTGGAACGACGCGCCATGGAGATGGTCATCTTCGCCTTCGCCATCATACCTGAGGACAGGGAACGAACCTTCATATCCTCACGGAGATCCATAAACCCCAGAATCTCGCGAAATGTAGACCAATCGAAATCCTGGAAGAAATCTGCGTAATACTTGGCAGCCTCGCCGATGGTCATGTAGTTAAAAAAGAATGCCTCGGTAGGCGCATATGTGATCTCTGCCTTGGTCTTATAAGAGATTAGCTGACCATCAAGTGTGATGGTTCCTTCTGTGGGAGTGGTCAGTCCTGCAATCATCTTCATAAGAGTCGACTTACCAGATCCATTCGGTCCAAGTAAGGCATAGATATGTCCAGCTTCCAGATTTAGATCAATGTGATCTACCGCCGTTTTGGTAAAATACTTCTTGGTTAATCCGTTACAGTTTAAACTCATAACTCGCTTTTTCCTTTCTGTGTCAAAGATTAGATCTTCTTCTGCAGTTCCTTTAGAATCTCTTCTGAATTGAAACCCATACTCTCCATGGTCTGGATAAAGTCTTCTACTACTTTGCTGACAGCTTCCTCTTTCATCTTTGTTACCATCCAAGGTTCCTCCGTCACAAAGGTTCCAATCCCTCGCTTAGTGAATGTCACCCCATCTCTCTCTAGCTCCGAATAGATACGAGCAGCTGTATTCGGATTGATCTCATACTGTACTGCTAACTCTCTCGAAGATGGAAGCTTCTGTCCAAGGGCGATCTCACCATTAACAATTCTCGCTTTGATGTCTTCCATCACCTGGAGATAGATTGGCATATTATTCTTATACTCCATAGATTCCTCTGTTTCTAAATTCATGGACGAGAAATATGCGCATCTCACTCGTCCTGTACCGCTGTACTAGTTGTATAGTACACTCGTCCGCCTTTTCCCTGGTTAAGCACGAAAAAGAAGCCCCGGCAAATCCTTGTCGGAGCTTCCTTCAAATAATTCAGGTATTCTGTTTTATGCACACAGATTCATAATAGCTTCTGCAAATACCTTTGTTGCAGTCATGATATTGTCGATATCCATGAACTCATCTGCGCCATGCATATGGGTGTCAATGCCAGGAAGGATTGCACCAAAGGCAACACCATTCTTCAGCTCATGTACATAAGTACCACCACCGATGGCCATTGGCTTACCCTCTAAGCCAGTTACATCTGTATAGGACTTCAGCAGAGTCTGTACGAGCTCGCTATTAGCTGGAACATTATGAGGAGGAACCATTCCAGGTGTAGTGAAGTTGAAGCCTGCTGCTTCCACATTCTTACAAGCCACATCCTGGCAGTTTTCCTTAGACGCAGACACTGGGGTACGTGCATCGAAGGAGAAGCTCATCTCATCCTGCGTTACATGATAGAGATCCAGCGTACATGTCAGAGGACCAGACTCTGCATCGCTCATTGCGATGCCAATTCCAGAACCATCTGTTACGCCATAAGGGAAGAGGCTAGGAACCTTAGCCAGAAGTTCCGTCTGTGCACATACTGCCAGAGGAAGCTTATTTACAAGGATTACTGCTGCAAGTCCTGCATTCTTACCAAGCTCTGGTGTAGATGCGTGAGCTGACTCACCGATGATTGTAATCGTATCATTTGCTGCATCAACTACGCATTCCACCTGGCACTGAGACTCCAGTTCATGGATAGCAGTCTTCACCTCATCCGATGTGAGATCTAAGCCCTCGAATACCAGAGTAGCCTTCTGAGGAACCGCATTTAATGCGATACCTGCATCCAGAGATACCAGTGCAGGTGTAGCCATAGACTTGTGGAATTTCTGTGCAAAATTACCACGGAACTGACCCTTCTCGATATTGATCAGAGGGAACTCAGCATCAGGGGAGAAGGTCATAGGAGCTTCCTTTTCCACTGCATAGTACTTGGTGATATCGATAGAACCAGTCTCCTCATCAGAGCCGATGATCATACGAACACCCTTCGTGAGAGGGAAACCTGTCTCCTTCAGAGCGCGCATTGCATAGAGGGCACACATCATAGGTCCCTTATCATCAGATGTTCCACGGCCATAGAGACGACCGTCCTTCTCAATGATGTTGAAAGGCTCCGTTACAGTCCAGCCCTCGCCAGCAGGAACAACATCGGTGTGTCCCAGCATATCTAAGGTATGAGGAAGGGAAGAGTCGAAGTCAGCAGTTCCTACATAGTTATCATAATTCTTTGTCTCAAAGCCATACTTTGCGCAGAGATCAATGGCAGCATTCAGAGCCTTCTTACACTCTGCGCCAAAGGGTGCATCCTCTTCGGCATCTGCTAAAACAGATGGGATTGCACATAGATCCTTAATATCCTGCAGGAGTTCGTCCTGATGGCTATCAATCCACTCATTTACTTTCTGATTCATCTTTTCATCCTCGATTTCTATATTGCATATTTCCCATGACCTCCCCAGTTGGGTAGCCATGTTTTCTTTCTCTTTTGAGAAATGTAAACCATGCTCTTCTTTTCTACACGCATGAGTATTTCTCATCCATCTAAGGTTCTTGGTGCGACCTATTCATTATACTACAATTCAATTTTGCTTCAATGCGTTACATTAATGTATTTTTTGATTACCGCAAAATCTATTACTTTTCCTCAATGCAACGGAAGATAAAGAACTTCAAATAATAGGAATTCTCATCTCCATTTAAGAGAATCGGATGGTCTGGACCCTGGGTTCTGAATTCCACCTGCTGCAATCTCTTATGGGCAGACTTCGCAGCTTCACGAATCATCTTCAAAAAAAGTTCCTGAGTCATAAAGTGAGAGCAGGAGCAGGTACAGAGATACCCACCATTCTTCACCAGACGAAGTCCTCGGATATTGATCTCACGATACCCCTTAATGGCCTGCTTGGTTGCCTCTCTAGACTTAGTAAAAGCTGGAGGATCTAGTACCACAATGTCGTACTGCTCTCCCTCTTCCTGGAGCTTCGGCAAAGCATCGAAGACATCCATTGCCTTGAACTTCACCTGCTGATCTAAGCCATTTCTCTTGGCATTAGCGGTTGCCTGCTCTACGGCAAATTCAGAGATATCTAATCCTGTGACATCATCTGCACCGGCAAATCCCGCATTTAGAGCGAATGTTCCCATGTGGGTGAAGCAATCCAATACCCGAAGTGGAATAGCCTGTCTGGACTTGTCAGCCTTCATCTTAGTAACCAAGCGCTGCAGGGCCTTACGGTTCTCCTTTTGATCTAAGAAGAAACCTGTCTTCTGTCCGTCCTTCACATCCACATCATACTTCACACCATTCTCTGTGATGATCACATGGACATCCTCTGGGTTTTCTGAGTCCAGCTGTGCCAAGCCGTCCTCACGGTCTAGAACATACCAGCCCTTCTTCGGCTGCATGCCTTCTTTTTTTCGAACCGGTGCATCGGATCTCTCGAAGATTCCGCGAATTGCAATTCCATCTTCCTTCATGGCATCTACCAGGCCGTTCAGGATATCCTCCTTCAGGCAATCGATTCCCAGGGCAAGAGACTGGAATACCAAGAGATTCTCATACTTATCTACTACAAGACCAGGCAGGAAATCAGCTTCGCCAAAAATCACTCTACAAGAGGACTGGTCAATGGTAGCCTTACGATATTCCCAGGCATCTCTTGCTCTTTCCTTCATGAAGGTAGTATCGATTGGCTCCTTACGAAAACGTGACAGCATACGGACACGGATTTTTGACTTCTGATTGTAGAAGCCATAGCCCATGAAGTAGCCATCGAAGTCATGTACAGATACGATTCCACCATTACGGAAGGTCTTTCCTTCGGAATCAACTGCTGGGAAATCTGTCGGATTATTTGCCGGATCAAATGGTGCCTGGTCTTCATTTCTAGAGACCTCCCTCACCTCATTATCATAGACCCAGGCGCCGCCAGACTTAATGGTCCGCCCCTCGCCCTTTTTTAATGTGACGGTGGCCAGGATCTCATAAGGATTAAAATTACGCATGACATTTCCTCATCTATTTGGATACTATATGTTTCAAATCATAGTTCTTCGCATTCATTCGAAAGAAAGTGCACCTCACAAGTGCGCCTCACAAATGCACCTCATTATACCATAAAATAACGCCCTGGCAGAACTACCAGGGCGCTAATACAATTCTTATATGAAATTAAAATGTAAACTTATCAGCGAAGTATGCATCTAACTCATCGATCGCTACACGCTCCTGCTCCATGGTGTCACGGTCACGAACTGTAACCTTATGATCCTCTTCGGAGTCAAAGTCATAAGTTACGCAGAATGGAGTACCGATTTCATCCTGTCTGCGGTAACGCTTACCGATATTTCCACGGTCATCATACTCACAGTTGTACTTCTTAGACAGCTGCTGGAATACCTCAGTTGCAGGGTCAGCAAGCTTCTTAGACAGAGGCAGGACACCAATCTTAATTGGAGCCAGTGCCGGATGGAAGTGAAGGACGGTACGGATGTCAGGCTTCTCCTCAGTTCCAATATTCTCCTCGTCATATGCCTCGCACAGGAATGCTAAAACAACACGGTCAGCACCAAGTGATGGCTCGATTACGTATGGGAGATACTTCTCATTGGTAGCGTCATCGAAGTATGTGAGATCCTGTCCGGAAGTCTCCTGATGACGGCCCAGATCATAGTCTGTACGATCTGCGATACCCCACAGCTCACCCCAACCAAATGGGAAGGTGTACTCGATATCGGTCGTTCCCTTAGAGTAGAATGCTAACTCAGCCGGGTCATGATCACGAAGTCTCATGTGGTCTTCCTTGATACCAAGAGAGAGGAGCCAATCACGGCAGAATGCTCTCCAGTACTGGAACCACTCTAAGTCTGTACCAGGCTTACAGAAGAACTCTAATTCCATCTGCTCGAACTCACGGGTACGGAAAGTGAAGTTACCAGGTGTGATCTCGTTACGGAAGGACTTACCAATCTGACCGATACCAAATGGGATCTTCTTACGAGATGTACGCTGTACATTCTTGAAGTTAACGAAGATACCCTGTGCAGTCTCAGGACGGAGATATACCGTGTTCTTCGCATCCTCAGTGACGCCCTGGAATGTCTTGAACATCAGGTTGAACTGACGGATATCTGTGAAGTTATGCTTACCACAGGATGGACATGGAACGTTGTGCTCAGCAATCCAGTTCTGCATCTCTTCATTGGACCAACCATCTACAGAAGAGGTTAATTCGATGCCATTCTCCTGAGCGAAGTCTTCGATGATCTTATCTGCTCTGAATCTCTCGTGGCACTCCTTACAATCCATCAGAGGATCAGAGAAACCGCCGATATGACCGGAAGCAACCCAAGTCTGGGAGTTCATAAGAATCGCACAGTCAACACCTACATTGTAAGGGTTCTCCTGTATGAACTTCTGCCACCATGCCTTCTTTACGTTGTTCTTCAGTTCAACACCCAGGTTACCGTAGTCCCAAGTATTTGCCAGACCGCCATAGATCTCAGAGCCCGGATATACGAATCCTCTGGACTTAGCGAGAGCTACGATCTTATCCATGGTTTTTTCCATTTTTCTCTTCCTCTCTTCATACAAATCTATTTATCGAAAGCTCTCTTCCTGGGCAATGGAAACCGCATCCTTACTATCCACCTTCGTAGCTACATCTGTGATGTATCGAAGATCCCCGTCAATTCTTACCCTGATATTCTCACGGATAATGAGAACCTTGTCAGATTTCTCCTTGGTAACCTTCGTGGAATCGATATAATCACCCTTACCATATTTCAATGCACCTCCCTTACCGGAGGACTCTACTTTGATAAAAGCATCATTGAAATCGTAACCAGACTTCATGGCCTCCTTCACTGTACCAGTGTAGAGGGTGTAGCCTGTGAACTTGCTATAGGTCTTGGCATTCTTGTAACGTGTCTCCACATACATCTTGCCCTTCACATGGGAGAATCTACGGATCTTCACCGCATCTCTTCCATTGTCCTTGTCAAAATCCTTCACCAGATTCTTCACATAGGACTTTAGTTCTGACTCACTGCCAGCAGACTTACTTAGGTCGATGACCTCTTCTAAAACAATCTGACCATTACCCTTCACAGTAAGTGTGGTTACATCCGACTTAGGAAGTAACTGTATGACTAAAAATCGAATGAGACAGATGACTAGAATGATTGCAACCGCCATAGCGATCAGGAAATTTCTCCGCCTTCGCTTCAGTTCCCTCATTCTAACTCTACTAACTTTACGACGCTGCCCATTTCGATGAACTGTGGGCTGACGTCTTACATTGTTCTGTTCAGACATGTCTATCCTTATTCACAGCAAAATTCATAATGCTTTTCATAACGCAAGAGTCTGCATCCATCC
>ONIO01000009.1 GCA_900317915.1 uncultured Lachnospiraceae bacterium
GCAATTGCGATATAGCGCACGGCCTTCCTATGCAGTAATTGCCAGCTGATTTTCTTCCAGAGATCCTCTAATTTCTTCAATAAAAAACTCCTCCGCCTGAAAAGCGAAGGAGTATATTCTTGGGATGATATGGGTGACAAAATAAGGGACTCACTGAATAAGCACGAAAACCACCTACCAGCGTTCCATATAGCTACCACTCTCTATCGACCCGAATAAACTCTACCCCTTGGCCCAGGCAATTTTATTCTCATCATAAGACAGGTTCCTGACTACGCATGTCTCCATGCTACACAGTAGTGGTTGCTGCTCCAGGCTCTCACTGGATTCCCTGTTAGGCTCCACCCGCAGTATTCATGTCACATGATACATGTCTGCTCGTCGGCTTCGCATCTTATGCTGCGTCACATAATCGATTCAGTCATTTGTAGGCTTGGTCTACATTTCCAAGCACCGATTAACAATATATCATAGATTGGCGCTATATGGTAATAATCTATTTCTATCCCTCACTATAGTTTCTACTTATAACTAGGCTCCTAGCATCTGATCCCAATAGGAGTAGAATTCCCATCATCTCGCAATCAATTCTATCCACCGTAGCATGTCCTACTCTTCTACACTCTCTTCGGACTGCTCCTTCTCTAGGGCTTCCCTCATCAAGCGCTGGTACTTGGTATCATCCACCCGGTTCTTGAAGTTCTCATAGGAGAGATTTGTCATGCGGTAGCTATAGGGCTGGCCTAAGTATTCCTTATTATTTCTCAGGATATAGGCCATGATTAGGTCCTCATTCCCTGAGGTGAAGATCACATCGCATGCATCTGTAGACAGGGTGGACATATAGTAGATGTCCTGATTCCCATAGTCTCCCTCTAGGAATCGCACATCGGTATCCACAGGATGCTTCTCCCGAAGCTCTTGGATATGGGACAGATTATACTTGGCGATGATCACATCCATGCGGCAATAGGACAGTCCGATACAGGATAGGCAGCCAATCACCATAAACCACCTGGCCAGATAGAAGGACTCTCTATAAATGTAAACCAAGACCATGAGATAGAGCACAGCCATCACTGACAATCCCCAGACAACTAGGAAACGAAGCTCTGTTAGGCGATAGGCGGCAATATACATGAAGATTCGAACATAAGCGGAAGCAATCATCACATAGGTGCAGAGAGTAAATAGAGTCAGAAGCAGCTGTAAGCCTGTCCGCCGACCAAAGCATGCAATGATAAGTAACACCACAATTAGATTAATGACAACCACTACCAGAAGCTGGTCGAAGCCCTGGTGGGCATAGGTGGAATAGGTCATCCCCTGGGGTAACTTCATATTCCCAATCAAAAGATATGCGAACTGGATCCAGGAAAAAAGTAAATAGATCAGAGTCAGGGGAAGGAGAATCACATAGGCTGTCACCTGGGGGAAGGACTTCTCCTTAGAGGCCTTCACCAGCGGATTCTTCTTATGAAGATAACGCATGAGGCAATAGGATCCTATAAATACAAAGATACACATCATGGCAGATAGAATGAAGTCTGTGAAGTCATAATCCATATCAAAAACCGTCTTCACCATCTGATGGAAGACAGAATCTGCCGATGCCAGAAGTAACACAATCACAATGGTTAGAGGAATAGCAATTCCAATACCTACCAGAACAGCTAGGAATGCACCACTCTTACGATTCTTCTCTTTGCTTGCTGCCGATAAGTCCTCTCCCCAGTCACCCAGACTAGAAATCGCACCGACTATGGACGCTAAGAATGCATAGATCCACTGATGAATCTGCCACTTTTCCTCTGGATAGAATGCCAGGATCAAAGTCAGTACCAAAAGTACATTGCATAGGAAATTATTCATAGAATAAATGGTGGAATTGGTGGTCATCATACTAGACAGCCCCAGGAGCACCATACTAGCTGCTGGGAAATACATATGATGGTTCCAGGACTGACCTAAGCCCTTTAGTACCACCGCGATATAGACCAGACCACCAATCACCCAGACTGGGCTAAGTATTGAGGCTGGATTATGATAGCGGCAGAATGTAGTTACCAGAGCATAGATGATACTTGGTAAGAATACCTTCTGGAAGAATTCATAGGATCCTCTCTGCTGGATTGGCATCATATTCTGCTGTGGCATCATATTCTGTTGTGACATCATATTCTGCTGTGACACCATATTCTGCTGTGGCATGGAATAGTCCTGCTGCCAGGTATTCCCCTGATTTTGGGTGCACTTAATAAAGTCCGGATGATTCACTTCATTCGAATTCATACTGTTCCTCCTATGCAGTTTTCTCTGCTTGAAATACTACGAATACAATCCTTCTCCTAAGGAGTACGACTGTAATAAATGACGGGATACTTACTGCTGTAATAATACAGCGTGAACTAGTACAGGCTTTTGATGGGATCACAAGTCTGGTCGATACTCTAGGATATCTCCCGGCTGGCAATCCAAGGCTTGGCAAATGGCATTCAGTGTCTCTAATCGAATTGCCTTGGCCTTACCATTTTTAAGAATAGAGAGATTCGCATTGGTGATTCCCACCTGCTCTGCCAGCTCTCCTACTTTCATCTTTCTCTTGGCCAGCATTACATCGATATTAATAATGATCATGGGGCTCACCTCCTAAATCGTCAGATCGTTTTCCCGCTTCATTTCATATGCATTCTGAATGAGGCAAGAGAGGATCATACAAATCGACAGAACTAAGAGGCCGAAGATCATAAGAAAAATACAGTAGCCCACACGAAACAGGGTAAACTGCTTGCTCATAATGACATAGATCATTCGGATGAGATAGCCGAGAGATGCTAAGCCAGCACAGTAACCAATATGTCGGAAGTGCTTCACATTCTCCATGGAAAAGCTATTATCTCTTCCAATCTCTGTGGCAACTCTCCAGAAGATTAGAAGCATGAGAAGGGTCAAGACTTCACTGACATAGATAAAGCCACCATAGGCTGCGATATTCTCAGCATTCTGACCAACTCCCGTCTGTCCATACCAGGTGAATACACCGAAGGCTAAGAAAACTAGAATCATAAGTATTAGATCCACACCCTTTAACCAGAGGGATAACTGGTACTGCTTATCTCTACCTAATTTCTTCCACTTGCTTTCCATAAAAAAATCTCCCAAAAGTCATACTTGATTCATAGATATCTACTATCATAGTAATACGCCTTTGGGAGACATATGTCAATATATTTTTATTGATTTACGATAAATTATTTTTGCTTCTCATGAAATTCATGAAGTCTAATTTTTGCTTAATCCACTGATACTCTGTGGCGTAGCCATTCTCTAGAGCGATCTTCATGGTGGTTCTAAGGATTCTCTGATAGTCTGCAATCTGATCCTGACTCACTGGAATCCCAGCAGCGGCTAAAAGGGCCATTCGCTCCTCATGGAACTCATAACAGTTTCGAATACGCTCTCTCGACCATGCACCTGTGACAATACTTCCTGCTCTCTTACGATACATATAGAGGGCTTCATTGTAATAGATGATGCGATTTGCCTTGAGATAGATCTTATAGGTGGTGAAGTTATCCTCATGGACCTTACCAGCAGGGAATACGATTCCATCTAAGAGAGACCTCTTCAAGAGCTTGCCCCAGATCACAGCAGATACGACCTCATAGGTATTCACAGGAATATAGGCTATGTGATAGAGCTCTTCCCCGGTAAATTCCTTCGTGAGATACCCGTCTTCTAGTAAGGGCATCTGGAAGGTACCCTTCTCCTCTAGAAACCCATAGTAAGGGCAAAATACCATATCGGCATCCTTCTCAAGGGCAGTCTCATACAGCTTCTCTAGATACTCTGGCTTCACCGTGTCATCTGAGTCAATAAAGGTAATGTATTCTCCCTCTGCTAACTCTAGCGTACGATTTCTAGTGACTGAGATTCCTTGATTCTCCTGATGAATTACCCGAACCCTTGGATCCCTCTTCCTATAGGATTCTAATATAGATCCTGTCTGATCGGTAGATCCATCATTCACCACAACAATCTCAAAGTCCTGATAGGTCTGCTGTAATAATGAGTCTAAAGATGCAGCAATATACTTCTCCACATTATAGGCTGGCATCAATACAGATATCCTAGGCTTACGGCTCCCCTCCATCGTATAAACTCCCCTCTGTTAACCTACATAATCGTAATACTCATCCTCTGTTGCAAATAGCATATAATCACCGTCTACAAGTCCCATATATCCATTGGCTACTGCGTATCCCTTCATAATTGATACTCCTTTCTCAGTAGTGTTTCTCTAACTTCTGAGAAAAGGATAACAAATGTTCTGTCCCATTAATGGGGATAGTTTAATGAACGTCGTACCAGTTATCGCCAACTTCCATATCAATTTCCAATGGAACTGCCATAGAGGCAGCACCCATCATCTCTTCCTTCAGGATTGCCTTCACCTGCTCTAGTTCTTCCTGCTTGGCTTCAATTAAGAGTTCATCGTGTACCTGGAGAACCAGACGAGAGGACAATTTTTCCTCTGCTAATCTGTCATGGACACGAACCATGGCAATCTTAATAATGTCTGCAGCTGTACCCTGAACTGGAGAGTTCATAGCAACACGCTCACCAAACTGACGCTGCATGAAGTTACTACTCTTTAATTCTGGAATTGGACGGCGGCGACCAAACAGGGTCTCTGCATAGCCTGTCTCCTTAGATTTAGATACCAATCCGTCGATATACTCCTTCAGCTTTGGATAGGCTGCATAATAGTTCTCGATATATTCCTTAGCTTCCTTCTGGGAGATCTTCAGGTCCTCAGACAAACCAAAGGCACTGATTCCATAGACAATACCGAAGTTAACCGCCTTGGCATTACGTCTCTGCAATGGTGTAACCTCATCAAACGGTGTATGGAATACCAGAGACGCTGTGGACTTATGGATATCCTGTCCATTTAAGTAGGCCTTAATCAGGTTCTCATCTCCAGACAGATGTGCCAATACGCGGAGCTCAATCTGGGAATAATCCGCATCCAGAAATACATAGCCCTCCTTTGGATGGAATACCTTACGAATTTTCTTACCGATCTCCATACGAACCGGGATATTCTGCAGGTTTGGATTGGTACTTGAGATACGTCCAGTCGCAGTTACCTTCTGCTGGAAGGTGGAGTGTACTCTTCCATCCTGACCTAAGCAGTCTGCTAAGCCATCTACATAGGTAGACTTTAGCTTGGCATACTTACGATAGTCTAAAATATGCTCTATGATTGGATTCCATGGAGCTAGTTTTTCTAATACATCTGCTGCGGTAGAGTAACCTGTTTTGGTTTTCTTACCACCAGGGATAGCCATCTTCTCAAAGAGAATGATGGAAAGCTGCTTAGGGGAATTGATATTGAATTCCTCTCCAGCCTCCTCATAGATGGAATTTTCCAGCTGATGGATGGTGACAGACAGTTCCTCGCCATAGCTGATCAGGGCCTCTCGGTCCATAATCATCCCTACTTTTTCCATATCAGACAGGGTGAATACCAGTGGTAATTCGATGTTCTGATAGAGCTTCATGGCATCATTTTCAATGAGTCTCTCATTCAGTTTCTCCACAGCACGTGCTGCCACGAGAGCATTGGCTGCTGATAGTTCAAGCACCTTATCTACCTGGCTGTCATCCTCTGGATCCATGATCTTATCCAGTTTCAGCTTGCCGAAGGTCTCTTCCCAGGATGGGATGAAGATGCCTAATTCATCCTTAGCGATCTCATCCATTGGATAGTCACTCTTCAGCGGATTCAGGAGGTAAGCTGCTACTCCGATATCATAGAATCCAGTGTATGGACGGCTGAATCGGTCAGCTGCCAGGTCTGGAATCAGAGCTAAGGCTTCCTTCAGATCTGACATGGCAAGGGTTACTCCTGCCTGTCTCAATTGAGACAGACCCTGGATAATTGCATCCTGGGTTAGTCTAGGGACACCTGCCCACTTCTCTGCCTGGGCGAAGCCCATGACACTGACATCCGCCTGAGGAACCATGTACCAGGAGGTCTCTCCGTCAGAGAGGGCCAGGGCACGTAATACGCCCTCATGGATGGTGAAATGTAAACCAAGGCTCTTCCCTACCAGCTCACGGGACAACTGTTGCAGCAGTTGGTCAAAAGCATCCTTACTTTGGATTGGTTTATATTTCTCTGTAAGATCCTCTGCAGGAGCTTGGGATACATCAAAGCGAAATAAGAGGTTCTTAAAGTCCCATTCACGGCAAAGTGTATAGGCTTCCTCAGTGTAGAGATTCTTAAGTTCCGCATCCTTTAAAGAGAACTGGATATCTGCATGGACTTCTATGGTAGCCAGCTTCTTAGAGAGAATGGCCTGCTCATAGTACTCCTCCAGATTCTTCTGAGCACGAGGCGGCTTCAGTTCTGATAGATGGGCATGGGCATTCTCCACAGTGTGATAGGCCTGGATAATGGCTGTGGCGGTCTTCTCACCGATGGATGGAACACCTGGAATATTATCGGCTGTATCACCCCAGAGGGCCTTCACATCGATGAATTCCTGAGGAGTTACACCCTTACTCTCCATGACATCCTTGGCATAATAGTTCTCGATGATGGTTCCGCCAGCCTTGGTCTTCGGGATACAGATCTTGACCTTATCGGTAGCCAGCTGCAGGAGATCCCGGTCACCAGATACAATGGTCACCTCATATCCCGCTTCCTCTCCTAGAACAGACAGCGTCCCAAGGATATCATCCGCCTCGAGGCCGGCCTTCTTAAGAATCGGTACCTGCATAGCAGCCAGCATCTCCTGGATCATTGGCACCTGCTCTCGGAGCTCTGGATCCATTGGATGACGAGTTCCCTTATAAGCGTCATACATCTCATGACGGAAAGTTGGCGCACTCATATCGAAGGCAACAGCAAAGTGGTCTGGCTTCTCAGTATCGATGAATTTGAACATCATATTTAAGAATCCATAGACCGCATTGGTATGCTGTCCCTTGGAATTGGTGAGATCCGGAAGTCCGTAGTAAGCACGGTTCAGGATACTGTGGCCATCTATCAATAACAATTTACTCATTTAAATCTCCCGTGTTGCTTGGCGGAGCCACTCTAACTCATCGCCTGTAAAGTATTCCTTCATGGTATCAAAGACCATGGCATGATATTCATTCAGAGTCTTCTTCTCTAAGTAGGTCAACTCCTCCACAATAACTGGGCGAAGGTCGATTGGTACATAGGTAAGGGTCTCAAACTTATAGAACTGACCATACTCTGTCTTCTGATCCTCTACGCAGAGAAGCTCATTCTCGATACGGATGCCGTAGCCATCCTCTACATAGAGACCCGGCTCATTGGTGGTGATCATGCCAGGCTTTAGGACCCAGGCACGTCCGCGATCTGGCACCTTCCAACGGAAGGCATTCGGTCCCTCATGGACATTGGAGATATGACCCACACCATGACCAGTTCCACAGCGATAGTCTAAGCCCTCATCCCATACAGGTCCCCGGGCAAGGATATCCAGATTCTGTCCAACACAGCCATCTGGGAAGTGGGCTGCTGCCAGACGGAGATTAGAACGAAGCACAGTGGTATAAGCATGCTTTTCTTCATCTGTCAGAGGTCCCATGGTAATGGTACGTGTGATGTCTGTGGTTCCAGACATATAGGTTCCGCCAGAATCTACTAAGAGGAAGCTCTTCGGCTGGATAGCAGAATACTTCTCTCTAGTTGGCTCATAGTGCATCATGGCTGCATTAGGGCCATAGGCTGCGATGGTCTCAAAGGACAATTCGATAAAGTCTGGTGCCTTGGCTCTTAAATCTGCCAGATAATCACTTGCCTCGATCTCAGTCAGAGGGCCGTCATTTTGCATAGACTTCTTCTCTTTATTCTGATCTAACCAGTAGAGGAAGTGGATCATTGCCACTGCATCCTCTACGTGAGCCTTCTTCGTATTCTCGATCTCAACAGGATTCTTAATAGCCTTCTGATAAGTAGAAGGGTTGGCATCCTCTGCAAAGTGGACACCCTCAGGAAGGGATCGAACCATACGCATGCTGGTCTCATTTGGATCGAAGAGGATATTCTTCTCAGATACCTTGGCCATATCCTCGTACACACTATCGTATGGACGGATAGCGATATGATTCTCTTCTAAGTAATTTCTGGTCTCTGCCTTCAAAGCATCCTCCTGCACATACAGGGTGCAGGCCTGATCAGTTACATAGAGGAAGGACAAAAATACTGGAACCGATGGAATATCGTCTGCTCGCATATTAAGCACCCAAGCGATATCACAGAGACTAGACAGGATATGACCCTGGGCAGACTGCTTCTTCATCTCACCACGAAGCCAGGTCAGCTTCTCCTCTACCGTCACACCGGAGAACTCCTTCTTAAGCTCCCAGATCTCAGACTTCGCCATAGCAGGTCTGTCCTCCCAGAAGAGGTCGATTAGATCCTCGGATCCAGACAACTTACCATTCTTAGCCGATGCAATACGCTCTAGTTCTCTTGCCTGAGACTCCATGATGCAGCGGCCATCAAAACCGATATTCATGCCCTCAGGCAGCTTCTCCTCTAAGAATTCATTGACAGTAGGCTCACCCTCTACAGCCATCTTATAGAGCTTCACAGTAGTGCCCTCTAATTCCTTATTGGCCTGGATGAAATATCGACCATCCGTCCAGAGACCAGCTTCCTTTTCTGTTACCACAACAGTTGCATTGGTGCCTGTAAATCCGGAAATGTAGCGCACCTCCATAAAGTAGTCACCTACATATTCGGAATGGTGGAAGTCCGCCATAGTTACTAGATAAGCGCCAATGTTTCTCTTCTTCATCTCCTGACGGAGAGCCTCTAATCTTTCTCTTACTGTCATTTCTTTTTTCTTTCTAACTACTTTATTTAAAATTTCATTGTTACCTAATATTCATGAACAGCTATTGCTGCAGAATTCCTATTTCTCCCACTTATCGCAGAGATCATTAATCTGATCCGCAAACTTACCCATATCCTTATTGGCAAGCCCTGCAGAGCGCTTAATAATAGACATAAGACGCTGTCCTGCTGCCACCAGACGGTTGTAGATTTGCATCGAGGTCTTACCACCCTTACTGAGGTGCTTAAAGACAGATACTTTCTCTCGGCGCTCACGACTGCCTGCAGCAATCTGTTCTCCTGTAAGGAGATCCCATGCATCACCAGAATAAGGTGCTGTGGCATCGAATCCATAGGTGTCATGAACCAGTGCAGCATAATTATCTGTGACCTCATCCTGACCATGGACCACGAATACCTTCTTCGGAGGATTCTCCTTAAAGTGACTAATCCAGTCTAAGAGATGTGGCTGATCTGCATGTCCACTGATACCAGGGAGATTCTTAATGGTGGCATTGACTTCGATCTCTTCACCGAAGATATGTACTTTCTTCGCTCCATGTAGGAGGTTGAATCCAAGTGTCCCTGGAACCTGATAGCCTACAAATAGGATGGTTGATTCTGGTCGCCACAGATTATGCTTCAAGTGGTGACGGATACGACCCGCTTCACACATACCAGATGCAGAGATGATAACCTTCGGCTTTTTATCAAAGTTAATCATCTTCGACTCTTCTGGAGATACTGCCGTACGTAGGCCTGGGAAGGAAATGGGGTTGATTCCATTCTTCACCATCTCCATGGCATCTGTATCAAAGCATTCCGATACATTCATGGAGAAAATATGTGTGGCTTCCAATGCCAGGGGGCTATCCATATAGACGTCAAAGTCTGGCAGATCTGGAATAATCTTCTCTGACTTAATCCGTCGGATGAAGTAAAGCATCTCTTGGGTTCGACCTACAGAGAAGGCTGGGATAACCAAGTTACCACCCCCCTGAATGGTTTGCCGAATCACATCAGCCAGTGCCACTGCATAGTCCTGTGGCTTATCATGTACCCGGTCTCCATAAGTAGATTCTGTTAGTACATAATCTGCATCACATATGAACTCAGGATCCCGAATGAGGGGTTGGTCTACATTTCCAATATCTCCTGAGAAGACCACCTTCACCTCCTGGTCCTCCTCTGTCATCCATACTTCAATGGATGAGGAACCAAGAAGATGTCCTGCGTCTACAAAGCGAATATCTATCCCATCTGCCACCGAAACTCTCTCGTGATAATGGCAGGGGACGAAGTGCTCTAATACCTTCTCTGCATCCTCTACGGTGTAGAGAGGCTCGATTAATTCGCCGCCTGAACGACGAGCCTTACGATTCTTCCATTCTACTTCTGACTCCTGGATATGTGCGGAGTCCTTCAGCATAATCTGGCAGAGCTGCGTGGTGGCCTCTGTGGCGTAGACATGTCCACGAAAACCATGATTATAAAGAAGTGGAAGCAATCCACTATGGTCAATATGTGCATGGGTAATCAGGACAAAATCAATCTCCGATGCATTCACCGGTATCTCCTGATTGGTATAGATATCTGCCCCCTGCTCCATACCCACATCTACTAGAAACCGTTGCCCTGCTGCCTCCAGATAGTGACAGCTGCCCGTGACTTCATGATCCGCGCCTAAGAATACAATCTTCATAGAGCTACCCCCTTTTCATGTGCATCCTTGGAGTTCCCTTTGGCTCTGGATGCTTTTGTCCATTTTACAGGTTTTATTTGCTTCCATTGTAACACACTAGAGCGTTCTGGGCACTGTTCAAGGAAGGCAAAATACAAAAAAGACACCTCAAGTCATTCGGGACTTGAAGTGCCTTCCATACTCTACTTGGATCCTCTAGATCACAGCATCTTCTCTACTTCCTTACAGATATCCTGAATCTTACAAGCATCACAGTCCATATGGACCTTACTTGTGAGATGATCTAGGGCCTGTGTGATCTCCTCAGATCTCTCTAGAATGTGACCAGCCTCGCTATAGTCGAAGTCTGGATCTGTAACGAATATCAATTGTACTGCTTCTACTTCTGGAAGCTTATGATAGGCCTCGAGAAACATGCTACCCACTTCTTGGAAAGATAGACCACATTCAAGGTCTTCCCTTCTAAGGCGAACACTCTCCTGATTCTTCATGGCAGATATTCTCATCATGAATCCTTTCGGATACAAATGATAACGGACATATTCTAAGGCACGAACCAGCTTATAGAGATGATCTGTATCCTCTACAGAGCCCTCCTTCACACGAATCAGTGCGATTCTGGCATAGGGCATATCTCCCTGTATCTCTGCTAATTCTGGTCCATACACATAGATTCCATCTCCCTCTACGAGACCCTTGTCCTCAGTGATTGCTACACCACCTAGACCAGCCTTACCACTGCCACCTAATTCATAAGCAGTTTCATTGGCAAAAATCAACTGGTTACGGCCTTCGTCTGGCCATAAGGCAGTCTTTTTCATATAGGTCTTCATTTCTTTAGAAGTGAATAATCCATTGATCAATTGTATTGTCTTATCATATAACTTCATAAAAATACCTTAGTACAACATCAGATCTTACGATTACGCTCCCTCTTATCGTATCCCTTACCCAGGACACCCTCTAGCTTAGCGCAGAGTTTCATGTCTAAATTAAAGAAATATACGGCAAAGGAAAGTACAAATAATACTGCAATTACAATTGCAATAATCAATACGATATGTAGAAATAACTCCATCTTCTACCTCCTATCACTAGGCATTCATGCCCTTCTGGCGTGCATATTCTGCAGCACCAAGTGCTCCCATCAGCTGAGGATCGATTGGCAGCTCGATCACCTTCAGGTGCAGTACCTTCTCGATTGCTTCCTTCAGACCATCATTCTTCGCACATCCGCCAGTCAGTGTGATCTTATCTGTTGCACCAGCCTTCTTCGCCATTACGAAGCAGCGCTTGGCAACTGACAACTCAATACCAGCTGCGATCTCATCCATTGGCTTACCCTCTCCTACAAGAGAGATAACCTCGGACTCAGCAAATACAGTACACTGTGCAGTGATTGGAATCACATTCTTCGCCTGAAGAGACAGCTTAGAGAAGTCCGTAAGCTCCATCTCGAAGGCACGAGCCATTGCTTCGAAGAAACGGCCTGTACCAGCGGCGCACTTATCATTCATAGCGAAATTCAGTACAGTTCCGTCGGTATCTACGGCGATACCCTTAACGTCCTGTCCACCAATATCGATAATAGCCTTAACACTTGGGTCAGCCACATGTACACCCATGGCATGGCAGCTGATCTCTGAGATATTCTCATCTGCAAATGGAACCTTATTACGTCCATAACCTGTACCTACCAAGTAGGTCAGATCCTTGGGATCATTTAAGTCTGGAACCTTAGCAACAGCCTGATCTAATGCATCCTGACAGCTTAATACAGAATTGATTCTACTACGCAGTGTTACATCAGATACAATCTTACCTGTCTCATCAATGATGACACACTTTGTATAGGTACTTCCTGAATCACATCCACCAAAGTATTTCATATATCCTCCTTTTTGGGCATCTCTTTTACGATGCCCAGGTTACTTCTTCTATTCGCAGTTCATGACGGCATGGTTTCCATTTACCATGCATTCACATCATCGATTACCTCAAGACTTGGATCGATTGGCTCCTCATTCATGATGGTTCTCATGTAACGGTTGACATCATCACGAATGTTCTGTCTCGGGATAACACGTGGATCCATAAGGTCATGGTTAACCCAAACCAGACGGACGCCATGCTCTCTTGCACGCTCCTCGAAAAGGCCATGCATACCATCTAAGGCCTTGCAGGAGATGTGCTCCCAGAGGATAACCATGTCTGCATTATAGTAGTCGCAGAATCTCCAGAGATCATCTAACAGTACCTCGTATCCACCATGGGTACGGTTACGCATGATCATCTCCTGATAGAGCTTAGCGATATCGTAGATAGCCTGCTCTGGATCATCCTCACTAACAGTATCGAAGTATACCAGGCTCAGCATATCTACTAAAGGGAGAATTCCCCAGCAGTTCTGCAGCCATGGTAAAAAGTCGGTATAGTACTGGGCCTGTACACCCCAGATGATTGCTCTATGACGAGCATTCGGGATGACATGCTCTCCCTTCTTAAAGGACTCCTGGGCCAGACGAGAGATCTTCTCATCGGCTGTAAGAAATGCTGGTGCACGTCCTGCAACTGCCATATAGGTGGTCTCTGCATAGAGAGCTAAGTTAGCACCGATAACCTGTGGATTGTCGGTACGAGACATCTCCATCCAGCTAAAGCGATGACGATTCTCTGCATTGAAGCGCTTGATATTGGTGAAATATGCATCCCAATCCCACTTCTCTCCAGTATTGTCCTCGATGAACTTAATGGCATTACGGATCTCCTGTGCACAGTAATCCTGGACACCCTCCTCTGTATGACGAAGAGGTGCTGCGATCTGGAAACATGGAATGCCAGCTGCATCATAGGCACGGGACATAATACCATTACCCATAAGAGAGCCATCACAAGTGGTGTTACACTGGATTGCACATGCACCAAAAAGTGGCATATCATCATCGATGGCTACACCAGCCTCTGCTGCAGGCATTGGACATACGTCACCAGGCATCCCCATCTCCTGGACGACATCCAGATAATGAGTAACTGCCGAACCATTTAAGAGGACAGATACATAGACTGCTGCTGTCTCCCAGCTGACTGCCTTCAGATTCGGGAATCCACACATAATGGTGAACATCTCATTCTCGTCTAAGATAACGCACTTCTTAGAGAAGGCCTCATCATTACCTACATTCTTATCTGCACGGAATACATTGGTAAGAAGGTCTGCTACGTCCTTTGCAACCAGATCATATTCCTCATGAGCGATACGGAGATAGTTGCCTCGAAGGCCTGCCGTATGCTTATCAATCATGTGAGGTACTGCCAGATAATTTAACATCCAGCGATAACGGAAGAAGCCCTTTACATTATTTGGCTTCAGCATGAACTTACCAAGCATACCCATGATCTTCAGCCAGCGGCCATAATCATACATGGTATCCTTGAATCCACGCCACTCTCTTCTCTTTTTTACTCTGCCTTTGGTATAGAGATCACCGAGGCGTTCACTTCCAGCTTTTGCTCCCATACTTACGCCTCCTTCTTCTCTTGAATCTTCTTGATTTCAATACTCTCTACAAATGCCTGCACACGGGTACGGATCTGCCCAGAGTTACCAACTGCATAAGGGCGATCGATGGTAAGAACTGGATAGTTATATTCCTCACGAAGGACATAGGTACCGGTTACTCTCTCATATGCCCAAGGATCACAGAACTTCATCTGCTCATAGATGATACCATCTGCCTTATATTCCTTAGCGATCCGATTGACATATGCCTTACGGCCATTGACACGCTCTAGATTCATGTGACGAGGGCACATGGAGTTCTGCATATACTGGCGACAGATCTGTGTCAGTACATCCTCACTATCATTTAATTCGATATGCTTTCTTCCAGGAAGTGATCCATAGCAGAAACGGTCTGCTACAACCAGAGCACCGGACTCCTCGATGAGCTTAATCATATCGATGTCGTCGATTTCAGAGCCAACCACTGCAACTCTTGCACGGTACTGTGGCTTTGGATCTGGCTCACGGGTCTTTAATTCTTCAAGAGTCTCCTCAAGGATTGTGAGGATCTTATCCTTTGGGCATACATAGGATGCCATACACAGTACATGGAATTCATATCCTGTGATACGAGGATTATCCTCTTTACGATAGTCTCCAATAGCGTTGATCACATCACAGATCTTATTGTATTCCGTCACTGCCTTACGAAGTGCCTCATCAGAGACATCCACCCCATAATGCTCGTGAAGTGGCTCTAGGATCTTACTCCTACACTGTGAGATGTAGAGATTCAATGCATTGTCATCACACTTCATTGGCACCTCAAGGTACTCATAGAAGAAGTCAGGCTTATCATTTACTTTCAAAAGTTCCATATTTTCAACACAGCGATTGATCATGGTACAACCATCTGGAGTAATCAAGCTGTCTAGGAACTGATAACCACCTTCAATTGCCCGCTCTAAAAGAGCTCTTGTGTACTCGCATAAGAAGCTAGTCATATAGTAGGTTCCCATCTCAAGAGAACCTGTTCTCGGCGCACGTAAGCGCACCGTAAAGATTCCAGGCAGATCCATCAGGACTTCTGGTGTCTGGTAACATACATTACCAACGCACTTTCTCCCTTCTGCCTGTGCCTCACGTACCAGCTCATTATCCGCATCCATCAGCAATTCTTCTAGGCGGTACAAATGCTTCAGGTCTTTCATATATATCCTCCCTTTTCGAAATCATTAGATGATTTCAAGTACTTTTAGTGCCTGCTCCATGCCAGAGCAAACTGGATCCTCTCTAGGCACCATAAAGGCGCTATCACCACGCATATCCGATAGGGCCATCTCAGGATCATCCCCAATCATAGACAGAATCGGAAGGCCATAGGTATCCAACTGGCTTCGATCCACAGCTTGTGGAATGCGATTGATAATCAGTCCACTGTGCTGTGCCATTGTGAGATCCTCTGCCACTCTATGAATGGTCTCTGTAACCAAGAGCCCCTTCTTACTTGCGTCGGATACCAGGATTAGATGTGTCACCTCTTCCATAACCCGTCGATTCACCTGTTCGATTCCTGCCTCGCCATCAATTACCACATAGTCGTAATTATCAGCGATGGAACCGATAATCTCCTTGAGATAGGCATTTACCTTACAGTAGCAGCCTGCAGACTCAGGTCTTCCGATCGCTAGAAAGGAGATATTCTTCTCCTCCACCATTGCATCTACCATGCGAAACTTCGCTTCCCCTAATAGCTCAATGGCTGCCTTCTTCTCACCCTCTTCCGCCGTCTCAACGAACATCTTACGGATGTCATCCACTGTAGAACCAACCTCTACGCCTAGGGCTGTTGCCAGTCCAATGGCAGGGTCTGCATCAATGGCAAGTATTCTTCTGTCGGGATATATCTCAGACAAAAGTCTCACACATTGAGCCGACAGTGATGTCTTACCCACGCCACCTTTTCCGGTAAATGCCAGAATTGTTGGCTTTTTTCCATCACTCATTGTGCCCTCCCAACAGTCTTACTTGCACCAGCTACTGGTTCTAAGACCACGATGCCATCCACCAGATTGACTTCCTTCAGGCTACCAGGCACAGACAGAGTCCGTTCCATGAGGTCCTTCAGGATTACCCGATCTGGTTTCACTTCCAGGGACATAACATTTTTCATCAGAATTGCATCCGCCGATACCACATTCTGGTAGGCCGTTGATAAACACATGCTTCTCCCCTCCTAACTTTATTATCCAGTTCACATTCCATCGATCTACCCACTTATCTTAGAAATGTAAACCGTGTTTCTATTTTGTATGATTGTATTTACTCTACATGGAGTCGAGATAAGGCTTGATCTAGAATCTGATTACCCTCAGCATAAAAATCTGCCGCCTTATGAAGAAGAATATGTAATTCCTCCATGCCACAGCTATGGAAGTATTCGCCAAGGTCCTCTAATTCTGCAAGATGCGATGCATTATGGTGCACCATATAGTGAAGCAGTACCTCTGCTTCCTCTTTGCTAGCTGGTGTATTAGAACCAGCCTCCAAATGCATATGATGATGATCATCCCCATGATGATGACTTACATTATCCAAAGCAATCCCCCTATTGTCTTAAAACTCCAATTTTAAACTCGATAAAATCTAATAATTCAATGATTTTTTACCAAAAAAGGGTAAAAAAAGTACAGGCCCCCGCACCTGCAGGGAAAGTCAGCCAGGTATTGCCTAGCCAAGCCTTCCTTCCAATGCAGGGATCCTGTCTTATTTTTAATTATTTCTTACCAGTGATCTTATGGATAGCAATCTTACCAGCACGCTTCATCTGATAAGGAAGAACAGCCTTCATCTTATCCTCAGAGCGATACATAGTAGATGCCTCTGGTACATCACGGCGAAGCTCGATGGCATCGAAGTGACACTTTGTTGTGCAGAGACCGCAGCCGATACAACGGTTCTCATCTACTACAGATGCACCACAACCAAGACAACGATTTGCCTCAATCTTCACCTGCTCCTCTGTCAGAGTCATACGCAAATCATCGAAAGTATCCTTTGCAACGCCAGCCTTCTTGCCAGGGATCTGACGAGGTGCGTTGTCGAAGCTCTCAATCTTGATATCATCCTTATCCAGCTCAATGAACTCACGACGATTACGAGCCAGATCCAGGCGGTTACCAGGATGTACGAAACGGTTGATAGATACAGCACCCTCACGTCCGCCAGCGATTGCATCGATTGCGAAGCGAGCACCTGTAAATACATCACCGCCAACGAAGATGTCAGGCTCTGCAGTCTGAAGTGTCAGCGGATCTGCCTGTGCAGTACCATTTCTATTCAGTTCAACCTTAGTTCCCTTTAAGAGGTCTCCCCACTGTACGGACTGACCAATAGAAAGAAGCAGGTTCTCACATGGAATTGTGATGGTCTCATTCTCGTCGTACTGAGGATTGAATCTGCCATCTGCATCCTTAACCTGTGTACACTTCTTGAATACAACAGCAGATACATGACCGTTCTCAGTAAGAACTTCCTTAGGACCCCAGCCATTGTTTACAACAATGCTCTCTTCCTTAGCTTCTTCTACTTCATCCTTTGCTGCTGGCATCTCATTAGCGCCCTCTAGGCAAAGCATTGTAACCTTGGATGCACCTGCACGAACAGCGGTACGAGCAACGTCGATTGCAACATTACCACCACCGATGACAACAGTCTCACCATTTAACTTCACAGAATGATCCTGGTTTACATTTCTCAGGAAATCAACACCAGTCTGAACACCCTCTGCATCCTCACCAGGTACGCCTGCCATACGACCACCCTGCATACCAATTGCAATGAAGAATGCCTTGTATCCCTGATCACGGAGATCCTGGATGGTTACGTCAGATCCAACATTCACACCGTACTTGAACTCAACGCCCATAGCCTCGATAATGTCGATCTCAGACTGAACAACTTCCTTCTCTAAGCGGTAAGAAGGAATACCATTCAGCATCATACCGCCGGCTCTCTTCTCACGCTCGAATACTGTTACAGGGTAACCATCTAAGCGGAGGAAGTAAGCTGCTGCAAGACCTGCAGGGCCACCACCGATAACAGCTACCTTATAATTCTCATCCCACATACCACCATCATGCTTCTCGCAGAGAGGTACATAGCGTGTGTCCTTATTCATATCAAGGGAGGCGATGTACTTCTTGATCTCATCGATTGCCAGAGGCTGATCGATGGTACCACGTGTACAAGCATCCTCACAACGACGGTTACAGATTGCACCACAGATCATTGGAAGTGGATTATCCTGCTTGATTAACTGAAGAGCCTCTTCGAAGCGTCCCTCAGCTGCCATCTTGATGTAACCCTGAACAGACAGATGTACAGGACATGCCGTCTTACATGGAGCTGTACCAGTCTCATAGACATTCAGCTTCGCATCATCACGGTAGTTGTAGTTCCACTTTGTTGCTGGCCACTTCTTGGCATCTGGAAGCTCAGTCTTAGGATATGTGAAGGCCTGACCATTCTTATGGCAGAGTTTCTGACCCAGCTTAGCAGCACCTACAGGACATACCTCTACACACTTACCACAGGCTACACACTTCTCTGTCTTAACGTGTGCACGATAAGCAGATGCAGACAGGTTTGGTGTGTTATATAACTGAGAAGTTCTCAGAGCGTTACATACGCCAGGAGCACAGTTACAGATCGCTACGATCTTACCCTCACCATCGATATTGGTAATCTGGTGAACATAACCATGGCGCTCAGCCCGCTCAAGAATCTCATATACTTCTTCCTTAGATACATAGTGACCGATTCCTCTGTCATCCATGTACTCAGCCATATCGCCCATTCCGATACAGTAGTTACCACGGATCTCACCAGAACCCTCACCACGGATGGCCTGCTGCTTACGACAAGAGCATTCAGAGATACCGTATTTATCATACATATCAATCCAACGAGACAGATGCTCAACAGGAACAGACTGGTTCTCAAGAGTAATCGCCTTCTCTACAGGGATGACATGCATACCAATACCAGCTCCTCCTGGAGGAACCATCTGAGTAATACCACCCAGTGGCAGCTGTGTCATCAGGTTGAAGAAAGTAGCCATCTCAGGATGCTTGTCTGTAACAGACTGCTGCATCATCATGAACTCTGCAGAACCTGGTACGAAAATAGGAAGCTCATACTGCTTATGATGATCAGCATCCTTAGAGCGATTCTGCTCGATCAGACCAACATAGCGAAGCTCATGTACCATCTTGGTTGTCTTCTCTTCATCCCAGCCTACACGCTGAGCCAATTCAGGGATAGAATATGGTGTGCGAAGCTTAGGGAATCCCTTTAATACGAACCAGATCTGCTCCTTAGTGAACAAGCGATCAAGAATCCAGTACTCAGGATCCTGGTTATTCATAGACTTCTTCAGCTTCTTAGGAATACGATCAGTGATTCTGGTAGCTAATTCAAGTACCATCTTCTCCTTCTCAGGATCCTCGGCCTTATAATTTGGATCTGGCCAGAAATCATTCTCGTTGATCATAGGATCGCCGATTTTCCATTCCTCTAATGTTCTAGGCATATGACTCCTCCATTACTACAAACACACAAAAATTTAATAATTAAATGCAACCCCTAGTGGGGCTTTTTCATCTACTATTCTATGACAAATTTTTAACAATTTGTACAATTAACTGTTTTTTCGAGGCTAATATTGGAAAGTTTGTGCAGTATTACTAACTCCGCCTGACATTCCACATGTGGTGGTTCACGTCAAGACTCGCTCGCGACTCTTGCGCGCCGGATTCGGGTCTGCTTCAGCAGACAAATTCCTGTCCGAATCCGTGCGCATCCTCGCGGAGCGTTTAACGCAGTCGGAGCTTGTACCCCGCTAACGCTTAGAGGTGGGGGATTTCTCCGACTGAGTTGAAACCACAAAATTCACTAGGTTCTGGTATTTTACCAAAAATGTGGTATGACCAGAACCACGATTTCAGTTGCACAAGATTTTCGTACATTTTGACGATAAAGGAAACCGTTTTTTCATCTCCAATCCCCTCTCCAGCAAAAAAACCAGCCAGTTCATTCCTTAGAATGAACCAGCTGGTTCTTATATTTCGTAGATTATGTATTCCTAGATGCCTGATTACTTAGAAGTAATTATTTCTTCTTAGATTTTAAGAAGTCAGGAACACGAATATCCTCCTGTTTTACAGTTGGTGTAGGCTGAACTGGAGTGTTCAGTGTACGCTGGAAATCCGCACGCGCATTTGGATTAATGCCTACAGAGCTTGTTGTAGGATGAGGTGTAGCTACTGGACGTACTGTAGGCTGCGGAGCAACTGGACGAGCAAAGCCTGTTGCTGGCTGGCTGCTTACACGGCTCTGCGAACGCTGGCTAGGCATACCTGCATAGTTCATCTTAGCAAAGAGACCATTTTTCTCCTCTTCATGCGCTTCAAGGCCAGTTGCAATAACAGTAACTGAAATCTGATCCTGCATGGACTCATCCTGACGAGAACCCCAAATGATATTTACATTATCACCAGCAAGTTCCTGGATGTAAGAAATCGCATCGCTGGTATCAACCAGAGTGATATCACCACTCAGGGATACAAGTGCATCTGTTGCACCAGAGATTGTTGTCTCAAGGAGTGGAGACTCAACTGCCATCTTAACAGCTTCCTGAGCTCTCTCATCGCCCTTACCATATCCAATACCGATATGAGCGATTCCCTTATTCTCCATTACGGTCTGAACATCTGCGAAGTCCAGATTAATATTACCAGGGTTATTGATTACATCTGTAATACCCTGTACAGACTGCTGAAGAACCTCATCTGCCTTCTGCAGTGCTTCTGTCATAGAAGTGTTACGAGCAACGATCTGAAGCAGACGATCATTTGGTACAACGATCAGTGTATCTACTACAGCCTTCAGTCTCTCAATACCTGCCTCAGCATTCATAGCACGAGTCTTACCCTCGAAAGAGAAAGGCTTGGTTACAACACCAACCGTTAAGCTGCCCTGCTCCTTTGCCATTGCTGCGATTACAGGAGCAGCACCAGTTCCGGTTCCACCACCCATACCACAGGTAACAAATACCATATTCGCACCCTTAATTGCAGCTGCGATATCCTCCTGGCTCTCCTCAGCGGCCTTCTCACCAATTTCTGGGTGAGCACCTGCGCCAAGACCCTTGGTAAGCTTCGCACCGATCTGAAGTACGGTAGGTGCCTTACATAGGGAAAGTGCCTGTTCATCTGTATTCACGCCAATCAGGGTAACTTCCTGATCCATATTCGCATCAACCATGCGATTAATTGCATTATTACCAGCGCCACCTGCGCCAATTACTATAATCTTCGCCTTGGACTGAGCTTCTTCACTCGGTGTAAGTTCTAACAAGGTCGTTCCTCCTTCTAACAATCAGGGATTTTCCTCATACATAATCCTGACAATCTACAAAATATAATATTATTTTTAGCCAATGATATCAACCGCTTTTTGCACATTTTCACAAATAAAGTGAACTATTCTGCCTTTTGAAACACAATATCTGTATTTTCTGGGGTCCAAGTGTCTAAATGTAGTGTTCCTGTCAAACCCGACAACTGTGGCGTAATGTAAGATAGACGCATCAGTTTTTCATCTAAATAATCGAAGGTTCCAAAGTCATAAAGGATACTTCCACTCTGTACGCTTACCTCTCTCTCATCCTTAAAGGAAATTGCATTGGCAGCGATTTTATACTTCTTAAGAGACTTGGTGAGGTGAAGTAGGGTCTTTCGGCACTTCTCATTGATCGGAAGGGTCTCCCCTTTCTTTGCTTTCTTGCAGGTGATTCCGCTTACTGGAAGCAATCCATCCACTAAGCGTTCTGACACTTCAACCACATTTCCATCGTCATTAAAGTAGGCATACGTTCCATCATCCAGTGGGACATAGCCCAGCATCTCGCTTTCCTTCACATGAATCCGAAGGACACTTGGAGATGTGATCTGAACAGACACTGTAATCTTATCTGTAAACGGCACATCCTTGGCTGGAGATACCAGATTCTTCACCACCATCACCAGGCCGTATTTTTTATACTTTCCTGTGACAACTCTCTTCTCCACTTCCATATTCGATAGGATATGGTTCCCTGTCACCTCCACCTTCGTGGTCCGAAACAGGGTGATATTTAAGAGATAGACAGACAGTATCACCAGGATCATTCCGATGACGATATTGGGAAAATAGAACCAGAATCTAGAGTGCGGTCTACCTTTCCTGCGGACCTTATTACGGGTGTCTACCACCTGCTCTCTGCCGCTTTGATTGTCTCTACTTACGTTCTTCTCATTACGCATAGAAATTAATGCCTCGTGATACATTCAGTACAATACCAATCTCACACATCAGAATAATCAAGGCACTACCACCATAACTAATGAATGGTAAGGTGATACCAGTATTGGGGATGGTATTGGTTACAACGGCGATATTTAAAAATACCTGAATCGCGATCTGTGCCATTGCACCTATAGCGATATAGGATCCCTGCATATCTGCTGCATGTCTTGCGATAAATAAAAGTCGTGACAGAAGCAGAATAAATAAAATAATCAAAATCACTGCTCCGAAGATACCAAGTTCTTCGCAGATCAGGGAGAAAATCATATCGTTCTGAGCCTCAGGCACGAACTTCTTCTGCATACCCTCTCCTAAGCCCTTACCAAAGATTCCACCGGAACCAATGGCATATAAGCCCTGCAGGGTCTGATATCCCTTCTCATACCGCTCTGGATGCTGCCAGATCTTCACACGGTCACTTCGGTAGCTTGCAAAGGTGATAAACAAAGCAAGACCCACAAGCATCATAAGTATAATAGCAGCAAAGTCCTTCACATTACGGGACGCAACCATTAGCATAACAAACCAGATGCCAAAGATAATAACTGCAGTGGACAGGTTGGATTTCGCTACTAGTCCAACAGGAAGCGCCAAAAAGCCAAACATAATCTTCGTTCCTGCCAGTGGTTCATTGATCCGATCCCCTAGTTTTACAAACATACGGGAGAAAAAGAGAATGATGGCAACCTTGGCAATCTCCGATGGCTGGATGGTAAATCCGCCGATTGCAATCCATCTAGCCTGACCATGGGAACTATGTCCAGCAATTAGTACATAGATACACAGTAGAATTGACAAAGAATAGATGATCGACGCATGCTTAATCCAAAGGTGATAATCCACCAGGGAAAAGAGAATCATTCCTACGATGCCAAGTCCCGCGAACAAGAGCTGTCTCAGCACCCAATGGGCTGCATTTCCATAACGCAAGGATGCGGTATAGGATGAGGCACTGTAGAGCATGACCATTCCAAAAGCTAAGAGAAAAGCCATGTAGAACACCGTCTGGTAGTCGAAGAACTGTCCAGGCTGTGGCCATTGCACCCACTTAAAGATGCCCTTTTTCCATATGGAGTTGTCCTTCCCTGCCTCAGGGATACTTCTACGTCTCGCTCTTTTACTCATTATTCTGGAAGCTTTCTTACATAGTCCTTAAAGATCTCACCACGCTCTTCATAACTCTTGAACATATCCCAGCTTGCACATGCTGGAGACAGGAGCACACAGTCTCCCTTCTCTGCTGCTGCATAGCAGTGATCGATTGCCTCCTCCAAGGTCTCACAGAACTCATAGTCCTTGAAACCAATCTTATCGCAGGATGCTGCAATCTGCTTTGCTGTTACACCGATAAGGGTCAGCTTCTTCACCTTACCTGGGAAGTGACTTACCCACTCATCGAAGTCGCTTTGCTTATCATATCCACCGCCAATTAGGCAGGTTGGCCACTGCATCGCATCCACTGCCTTAATGGCAGCGTCAGGATTGGTTCCCTTACTATCATTATAGAAGCGAACCCCTCTCTTCTCTGCAGTAAACTCGATACGGTGTTCTACTGCCTGGAAGCTGCGAAGAGCCTTACGGATATTCTCCATTGGTACTCCCATGGCCTGGCCGAAAGCAATTGCAGCTAAGGCATTCTCATAGTTATGGGAACCAACGATATTTAATTCTGTGATGGAAACCACCTCTTCTCTCTGACCAGAGAATTCAGAGATCAGCTTCTCGCCCTCTACATACATGCCCCCCGGAACTTTCTCCTTAGAGGAAAAGTAAACCACCCGAGGGATTGCAGTCTTACCAAATTCACGAAGCACCGGATCGTCATAATTTAAAATCACAATGTCCTTCTCTGTCTGATTCTTAGTAATATTCTCCTTAGCCAGAATGTAGTTCTCCATGGTGTGATGGCGATTCAAATGGTCTGGCGTAATATTCAGAATGGCAGATACATGTGGATGGAAGGCATCGATGGTCTCTAGCATGAAGGAAGAGATCTCTGCTACTACCACACTATCCTCTTTGGTCTGATCTGCAACACCAGTATATGGGATTCCGATATTACCAACTACAAAAGTAGAGTTGAAATAGGTCTTCATGATCTCACCTGTTAAGGCGGTAGTTGTGGTCTTACCATTGGTACCTGTAATGGCACATACCTGACCCTTACCTAGCTGATAAGCCAGTTCTACTTCTCCCCAGATTTTCAATCCGTGAGAACGCATTGCATCCACAACTGGCAGGTCTGTAGGAACTCCAGGGCTTAATACTGCAATCGTGCAGGCCTCTAGAACAGAATCATCTAAGTCTCCTGCAATGATTTGAACAGAGTCCCAATTGGGATGAGAAGCCTTAAGGGCAGTAATATCTAAGTCCTTATTTCCATCATAGAGGAGGCAGTCCTTCCCCAGACGAAGTAATAGATCAATGGCTGCCACACCACTTTTACCAGCGCCAACTACAAGATACTTTTCAGACATAACAATCTTCTTTCTAATATAATTTTCGATAATCTTCTATCATTTTCGATCTGCCGTAGAGACTAGCCCTGCTGCAATCTAAATCCCGGTCTACTTTTATAAAGCAATCCATGCGATAAATGCAAGGATCAGAGTCACTAGGCCAAAGATAGTAACCACCTTCGTCTCTGACCATCCACCAAGTTCGAAATGGTGATGGATTGGAGCCATACGAAAGATTCTCTTACCATGGGTCAGCTTGAAGTAACCAACCTGAAGCATAACGGACAGAACCTCAATCAGATAGATCATTCCGATAATCAGAATGAATAGAGGCATCTGAAGCATGTAGGCCATACCTGCTACGAATCCGCCCAATGCCAGGGAGCCTGTATCTCCCATGAAAACCTTCGCTGGATGACAATTGAAGCACAAGAAAGCCATCAATGCGCCAGCCATGGCCATAGCCATTGGCTCCACGCCACCCTTCAGTGCAATGGATGCAGCTGCGAAAAAGAGTGCAACGACAAGTGTTACAGTAGATGCCAGGCCGTCTAATCCATCTGTGAAATTGGTTCCATTAACCGTACCAATGACTGCGAAGAACATAACTGGAATTGCAAACCAGCCGATATCCCACATCTTACCCCCAGTGAATGGCAGGCGAAGGAGAAGGGATACATGAGAATACTGGGTGATATATACTGCAAATACTGCAGTAACCACAATCTGAAGCAGCATCTTCTGCCATGCTAAGAGGCCATCTGCTCTTTTCAGGATAACCTTTAAGAAGTCATCTAAGAATCCAATCAATCCGAATCCCAGAGTCAGAATCAGAACTGGGATGATGCGTGGGAAGTTGAATCCAAATACAATAGAAGTTACAGTCACTGCAACAAGGATTGCAATTCCACCCATGGTTGGTGTGCCGTTCTTCTTCTTATGGGATTCGATGTACTCACGCTCTGTCTGATCAACTTTCTCTCGATTTAAGAAGTTAATTAGGAATGGAAGTACCACGATTCCAATTGCAAATGATAGGAACATTGCTGAGATTACCTGAAGTGTCATTTTATTATCCTCTATATTAAATAAAACAGTTTTTATTGCTCGTGAAATTATATTCCTTTCGAGAGGGATTCGCAAACCCCATACCCTTAGTGATTGGAGTTTACCGAATCAGAATCGGACTCTCCCACTGCCAGGGAATCATAGGTTGTAATGCCATTCGCCTGCATCTCTGCAATGGTTGGCACATTCATATATGGAAGTACCTGGGTCAGGATATTCTTCGTCAGATCCTTGGCCGCTGTACTATCCGCCTGTCCATCCACATGAGGCTGATCCACAACCACATAGGTCACTAACTGTGGATTCTCTGCTGGAGTTGCACTAATGAAGGAAAGGAGATAATTGCCATTTCCTCGAGGCAGCTTCTCCGCTGTACCTGTCTTACCAGATACGCTGTAGCCATCCACACCAGCCTTTTTACCTGTACCATTTCGAACTACGGTGCGAAGGGCCTTCTTAATCTCTTCACTGGTTTCCTTGGACACGGTCTGCTTTTCCACAACAGGGTCTATGGTTTTCACCACATTTCCACTTAAATCCTGATACGCCGTTACCACATGAGGCTGATAGAGATCTCCTCCATTTACAATAGAAGAAAAGGCTGTCGCCAGCTGAATCATGGTTGTATTAAAGGACTGACCGAAGGAGTTAACAGCCAGGTTAACCGGTGTCTTCTTCAGATCCTCTGCCCCGTACATAAGGCCTGCCGTAGATGCCTCACCTGGGAGGTCAATGCCAGTCTTCTGACCGAAGCCAAAGAGTGCCTGGTACTTAGCGAAGGTATCGCCTCCCTCTAACTGGGCCATCTGGATTAAAGCCGAGTCACAGGAATCTCTCAAAGCATTCTCCACAGTCTCAATGCCGTGGCCGGAGTGCTTCCAGCAATGGATGGTGTCTGGTCCAATCTGAGTCACACCACTACAGTTAAATGTAGACCCAGTTGAAAATGCCCCCGTCTCCAAGCCTGCCGCCACCGTAAATGGCTTAAAGGTAGATCCTGGCTCGTAGGTGGCAGATACAGTGTAGTTCTGCCAGATATTATTTAGCACATTCAGCTGGTCCTCATCCGACATACCCTTCAGCTGGTCCTCTGTATAGTAAGCGCTGAGATCTCTTGGATTATTCAGATCGAAGAATGGGTAGGATGCCATGGCATAGATGGTTCCATCATTTGGATTCATCACGATAACGCCGATATGCTCTGCTGCTAAAGGGTTCTCCCCACGGATGGAGTCGGCCCATTCCGTAATGCAACTCTCTACAATCTGCTGGATATTGGCATCAATAGATGTGACAATATTCTCACCATTCTGAGGCTCGATTACGGTACGCTCCACATCACTGTCGTCATTTACATAGCCATAGGATCGACCATTCACACCATTTAAGACGCTGTTGTATTTTTTCTCTAAGCCGTTGATACCTTCATTACCAGAAGTAGAGAAGCCAATCAGAGATGCTGCTAAGGAATTGTATGGATACTGGCGGATGTATTCCTTCTCTGTCCAGATACCATAGACCTCATTATTTTTCACATCATCTTCTTGGAGTTTTTCCTTCAGCTGGTCGAATTTCTTCTTTTCTTCGTAGCTTACCTTCTTTGCAAGAACAGTATACTGGGAATCCTTCTTTTCCTTCAGTGCCTTTCTCGCCTTGTCGGTATCCACTTCTGCAAAGCACTGCTCTAGGGCAGACAGAGTCGGCTCGATGAGATCTGGCTCTTTATTTAAGGCCTTACAGTCTAGAACCACATTGTAGACATCGATACTAGATGCCAGAACTGTACCCTTTGCGTCTATGATATTACCTCTCTGATAAGGGATTGTGGTGCTGGCATACTCCTGCTGAGACAGAACTATTTTCTCATATTTCTTACCACTGGTGCTTTCGATATACATGATTCGAAAGATTAAGCAAATAAAAAGGAAGCAGATAATGCCGAAAATAAATATCAGCTTTGTCTGCATCCTATATCCAATCTGTCCGTTACGACTCTTATGTAATTGCGGCTTTCTTCTCTGACCCTTTTTTGCCACTTTTATTCTCCTAATAATCAGGATGTATACGCCCTGCCTCTAAAATGGAGCCAGATTAATTCACATCCCGGTACTGTGTCATATAATCACTCTCTTCAACAGTATAATACACGATTTGGCCATTTCCTGCATAGACCATTCCAAGTTGATTCTGTGCCACATCCTTCACCTGAGACAGATTCTCAGATGCGCTGATACGGTTCTGCTCTGCAGCATTATCTGCTTTCAGGCTTGAGATCTCGCTCTCAAGGGATGCGATGGAACCCATGGTATTCTGGGTCTCCGCCTGGAGATATACATAGCTCATGAAAAAGAGACAAGCAATACCTGCAACTGAGCAGAGCATGAGTGTATGAAGACGGCTCTGTGCCATTGCTGCCTTCTTACGTCTCTCCTTTTTACGACGTGCTTCACGTCTGCGCTTTTTCTCAGCCAGTTCTCTCTCCTCACGGGAAGGAAGTGGTTCACTTGTAACGCGGACTGTATTGCCGTCTTCAAAATAATATCTCTTAACTTCAGTCATAGGTCTCTCTCCTTATGCCCCAGGAATAATCCTCTTAGGGGGAGTCTTTCTCACAAAGACTCTTAAGTGTGCACTCTTTGATCTAGAGTTCTCTAAAAGTTCTTTCTTGGATGGTAAAATTGGTTTTCTAGAAACCACCTTGCCCTTAGACACTGCCCCACAGACACATACTGGGAATTCTGGTGGACAGGTACATGGGTTTTCATTTCTACGGAAGTTATTCTTCACAATGTGGTCCTCAAGGGACTGGAATGTGATGATGCATAGTCTTCCGTCTTCATTTAATAAATCAATCATTCCGTCTAAGCTATTCTCTAGAACCTTCAACTCACGATTCAGTTCTACACGAAGAGCCTGATAGGTTCTCTTGGCTGGATGTCCTCCAGTTTTACGAGCCTTGGCCGGAATGGCATGTTCAATAATGCGATTTAAGTCGCCAGCGGTCTCGATTGGATTCTCTTCTCTCTCGTCCACAATATGCTTTGCGATATTATGGGCGAATCGGTCCTCGCCATAGTCGCGAATGATGCGATAGAGTTCCTCTCTGCTGTAGGAATTAACAATATCCTTTGCCGTCATAGGGTTTCTCTGATCCATTCTCATATCCAGAGGTGCATCCTCCTGCATGTAGGAGAAGCCTCTCTCTGGTGTATCTAGCTGGAAGGAAGAGACACCAAGGTCTAGGACGATTCCATCCACCTTCTCAATTCCAAGCTTATGGATCTCCTCCACCATATTCTCGTAATTGGAATGAATCATGGTGACCTGATCCTTATAATCCTTCAGTCGCTCACTGGCTGCCTGAATAGCATCTGCATCCTGATCAAAGCAGATCATTCTCCCCTTAGGTCCTAAGTGCTTCAGGATCTCTAAGGAGTGGCCACCGCCACCAACTGTGCCATCTACATAGATGCCGTCTTCTTTGATATGTAATTCATCAATGGTCTCTTGCAGGAGAACCGAATAATGTTTAAATTCCATTTTCTATCTCCCTCTTAGATGCTAAGACCAAGAGACGCCATATGCTCAGCGATCTCATCCATATCGTCATCTTCGTATTCGTTATTAGCTTCCCAGCGATCCTTATCCCAGATCTCCACACGGTCTAAGACGCCAACAAGTACAACGTCTTTTTCTAGTTCTGCAAAGCTACGTAAGGTGGAAGGAATTAAAATACGACCCTGCTTGTCAAGTTCCATCTGGGCAGCACCTGCGAAGAAGAAACGAGAGAATTTACGGGCATCTTTTGTGGTAAGTGGTACTTCACGGAAGCGAGCCTCGAAGGCCTCCCACTCTTCCTGTGGATATACGAACAGGCATCCGTCTAGTCCCTTGGTGATTACGAAGTTCTCGCCCAGCTGCTCTCTAAGCTTTGCTGGAATAATCAGTCGTCCCTTCGGATCGATGGAATGACTGTACTCACCCATGAACATGTCAGATGCCCCCTTTCTATATATTCACCACTTCCAACCACTTGGTTCCACTTTCAACCACTTATAGGTACATAATACAGATATGTTCCCAGGGATGCAAGTATAGAAATCCAGTAAAATCAAGGCTTTGCGGATTGTGGAGGCTGGTGGGGGATTTTCCCAGCACTATATCTTGTGGTGGTATCCAGTGGTTTCACGATATCTTGTATTAGTTAAAAAATTTTGTGTATAAAAAAATTGCCTGCGAAAACTTAAACAAATCTTCGCAAGCAATTTTGTGCTTTTTATATAGATTGTACAATCAGTAATTATTCTTTAGTGGTTTTCTCCACGTTCTGGCTGAGGATTTCCTCCCCTTCCTTCTCCGCTTTGATCCGTTCATCTGTACGGCGAATGACTTCATCCACTGTGAGAACACTGCCATCATCCGGCAGTTCCTCAGGGATTCCCTCTTCATCTCCTTCATTTGAGACCTGATCTACCCTCAGAGTCTCTGTCCCTTCATTAGAAGGATCTTTTTCATCCTCTTTTGCATTCTTCTTAGATGAGGACTTCTTATTAGAGGACTTCTTATTCGATCCACTCTTCTCCTTGGCTTCCTGCTTGGTTTTCTGTCCAGCATACTTACCAGCAATCTCCTCCTGCTCTCTTTCAGATAGGGGATGCTTCTTGGCATATGCCAGGCCAATTAGAATTGCAAGAACCCCAATCACAACCATCACTGCTGCAAGAAGCTGAGATACAGGCAACCCTGTACCAAAGAGAATTAACTGATCCGTACGCAGTCCCTCAATCCAGAAGCGCCCAGCGCCATAGGCAGCCAGATAGGTCCAGAACTGCTGGCCACGGAACTTAATATGCTTTCTCATAAGGAAGAGAATTAAGAACACACCTAGATTCCAAAGGGATTCATACAGGAAAGTTGGGTGTACAGAGATATAGCTTACCCCATCGATCGTCTGTACATGGGACAACATCTCTGATGTAATACTCTCCGGCTGTCTCACTGCATCGATTGGAATCTGCATAGCAAAGAGATTATCGGTGTACTGGCCAAAAGCCTCTCGGTTAAAGAAGTTTCCCCAGCGGCCTATGAGCTGTCCAATAGGAAGTCCTAGGATACAGGTATCTGCAATCTGCAGGAAGTTCATCTTCTTAATTCTAGCGATAATCCAAGCTGTTAAGATACCAGCCAAGACACCGCCATAGATTGCCAGGCCACCCTGTCTGATATTAAAGATGCTCAAGAGATCATCCTTATATACATCCCAGGCGAAGACCACATAATACAGTCTGGCACCAATTACGGAGAAGATAATGGTCCAGATTGCAATATCTAGATAACTATCCTCAGACTGGTTCGAGCGACGGGCCTCTCTTAGAATCATGCTGACACCAAGGATCATTCCAATAGCGATGATAATTCCATAAAAAGCAACCTCATAGCCCCATAGATTAATGCTCTGTCCCACATGATTCAGCACAATGTGGAGATGCGGGAATCGAATGGTATAACTCATAATTTCACCCCTCTATAGTACTTCTCATTTCCCTACATGTAGTTCATTGGTAATGAACATTGCATCACCAAAGCTGAAGAATCGATAGCCTTCCTTCACTGCCTCATTGTAAGCAGCCAGGATATGCTCTCTGCTAGCCAGCGCAGACACCAGCATAATCAGTGTAGACTTTGGTAAATGGAAGTTCGTAATCAGGCAATCAATCACCTTGAACTTATAACCAGGATAGATGAAGATATCTGTCCAGCCACTCTTCTCGCGAAGGGTTCCATCCTCTTCTGCTGCCGCCTCTAGGGTACGTGTAGATGTGGTACCAACAGCAATGACACGATTGCCAGATGCCTTGGCGGCATTGATCATGTCTGCAGCCTCCTTAGTGACCTTATAGTACTCGGTATGCATGTGATGCTCTAATACATTCTCCTCCTTCACAGGACGGAATGTTCCAAGTCCTACATGGAGCGTTACCTCTGCGATATTGACACCCATGTCACGGATTTCCTGCAGGAGTTCCTTTGTGAAATGTAAACCGGCCGTAGGTGCTGCTGCAGACCCTTCATGTTTTGCATAGACAGTTTGATAGCGATTTCTATCCTTTAACTGATGGGTAATATAAGGAGGAAGTGGCATCTGACCAAGCTGGTCTAAGATTTCCTCGAAGATTCCATCGAAATCAAAGCGGATGATACGATCACCCTCTTCTACGATATCAATGACCTCAGCCTTTAAGAGACCATTACCAAAGGAAAGCTTCTGGCCGATTCTGGCATTCTTACCAGGCTTAACCAGAGTCTCCCAGGTATTATCTGACTTACGTGTAAGGAGAAGTACCTCCACCTTACCGCCGGTTCCTTCCTTCTCGCCGATCAATCGAGCAGGGATAACCTTGGTATTATTAATAACTAAGCAGTCACCTGGCTTCAGGTAATCACAGATATCATAGAAGTGCTTATGCTCTAACTCTCCAGTCTTCTTATCTAATACCATAAGACGGGAATCAGATCGATGCTCTAATGGATCCTGAGCAATCTGCTCCTCTGGCAGGTAGTAGTCGAAATCCTCTAAGGTCATAAATTCTTTATCTGACATATAAATCTTCCTTTACAGTATAAGTAGGGCCAACATCGTTGACCCTATCATTATACATAACTTTATAAATTGTTCGATTACAAAATCACTTTTGTTATGAATTAAGAACGCATGTTGACATCAATTGCAGATAGACCATTAATGATGCGATCCATTGCTTCATTGACATCGGTATCTGCTAAGTTCTTATCCTTCGCACGGAAGGTAAGGGAATATGCAACAGACTTATAGTCCGGATCAATTCCTGCACCTACATATACATCGAAGAGCTCATAGGACTCTAAGTACTGTCCGCCCTCACGATCAAATACAGCCTCGATTTCTCCTACTTCCATATCCTTCTTTGTAAGAAGAGACAGATCACGAGTGGATGCTGGGAAGTTGGTAATCGGAGTGTACTTGCGATCGAAGGATGCCTGCTCTACAACCTGAGGCATATCGATAACTGCAATGTAGGTACGCTCACCCAGATTGTAGTTAGCACGAACCAGTGGATGTACCTCACCGATGAAGCCGAGCACCTTACCATTGTAGATGATATTTGCCTGACGGCCAGGATGCAGATATGGTCTACCAGCATTGGCATCATAAGACAGCTTCTCATTCATTCCCATGGTAGATAAAAGTTCTTCTACTACACCCTTCAGGTCGAAGAAGTCTTCCTTCTCATCATAGAATCCCAGTGTCAGAGTCATACGCTCATCTGGAAGCTCTGTCAGAGGCAGTGCCTTTGGCAGATAGATATTTGCCATCTCATAGAGATGTACATTCTTATTTCTACGATTTGCATTGGTTGCTAAGGAGGTCAGCATTCCATTTAAGGACATGGTTCGCATAATACTGAAGTCCTCACCCAGAGGATTTGCAATGGTAATTGCATTTCTCTCAGGGGCATCCGCTGCAAGTAGTAACTTATCAAATACCTTAGGGCTCTCGAAGGAGTAGGTCATTGCCTGAGAGTATCCAGCGAACTGTGCTACTTCTCTTGTCTTCGCTTCGATTCTCTTCTTATAGGAAAGCTTACCTGCAGTAGAGGTTCCCTTGGGAAGGGTTGTAGGGATCTTATCATAGCCATAGAAACGAGCAACTTCCTCTGCCATATCAGCATAGGTAATGAGATCCTGTCTCCAGGAAGGGATAACCATCTCATTTGTTGCCTCATCATATACCAGATCAATAGCCTTGAAGTACTGAAGCTGAGTCTCACGATCCACATCTGTACCAAGCATTGCATTGTAACGATCTGGTTCGAAAGGAATACGAAGGCCCTCTCTCTTATGCGGATAGATATCTACTGCACCACCAACAACGGTACCAGCGCCTAATTCCTCAACCAATGCACAGGCTCTGTTCATTGCCTCCATTGCATTGTTTGGATCTAAGCCCTTCTCGAAGATTCCAGAAGCATCCGTACGAAGACCTATACGCTTAGAGGACAGACGGATATTGGTTCCATCGAAGCAAGCTGCCTCAAATACCATAGTCTTTACATTATCGGTAATCATGGAGTTCTCACCTCCCATGATACCAGCGATGCCTACCTGCTTTTCGCCGTCACAGATCATCAGTGTATCATGGTCTACATTTCTCTCCTGACCATCTAATGTGGTGAATACATCGCCGTCAGAAGCACGCTTCACAGACAGCTTATGGCCTGCGATGGTGTCTAGATCATAGGCATGCATTGGCTGGCCATACTCCAGCATAACGTAGTTGGTGATATCCACCAGATTATTAATTGGACGAATACCCTGGGAACGAAGGCGCTTCTGCATCCAAGCTGGGGATGGAGCAATCTTCACATCCTTCACAACACGAGCGGTATAGCGGCTGCACAGATCATCATCTACAATCTCTGCAGAGATGTAATTATTCACATCATCGCTGTCACCTGTTGCTGGAACATAAGGGAACTTCTTATCCAGATGGAAAGTAGCTGCTGCCTCTCTTGCAAGTCCAAGGATGGAGAAGCAGTCTACACGGTTACTTGTAATCTCGTACTCAATGGCTGTGTCATGAAGTCCAAGCGCCTCGATGGCATCATCTCCAGGCTGTACGCCAGACTCTGGTGCGAAGATATAAAGACCAGACTCAGGTGCCTCTGGGAAGAGATCTCTACTGGATCCCAATTCTTCGATGGAGCACATCATACCATTCGAAGGCACGCCGCGAAGCTTACCAGCCTTAATCTTAATGCCGCCCTCGGTCCTGGTGCCATCGTGGCCACCTGCAACACGGCCGCCATCTAATACAACAGGTACCAGTGCGCCCTCTTGGGCATTTGGTGCACCTGTAACAATCTGAATGGTCCCAGATCCCACATTGACCTGGCAGACTACTAACTTGTCTGCATCTGGATGCTTCTCAATCTTCTCGATACGGCCTACAACAATCTTATCTAAGTCGCGGTCGAATTCCTCGAAAAATTCTACCTTCGAACCTGACATTGTCATCGCATCCATATATTCCTGTGGTGTACAGGTTAAGCCTGGTACCAGGTCCTTAATCCACTGTAATGAAGTTCTCATTTTTATTCTCCTTGTATGTGTAATAAATGGCTACTTCTTCATTTTTTAGCATCTTTTATCCAACGATAAGGCGAATTGCGTCGCTTCTTCGAAGCTTTCGCAATTCTATGAAAATTCGGAATCCGCTCATTTCCTTCGGAAATGGCTACTTCCTCATTTTCGTTAGCAGCTGCAATGTTCTGCTGGCATTGTGCAAGCACATGCAGCAGAACCATTGCAGCTGCCTTATCGTTAAAACTGGTCAATAAATCTAATATCGTTCTCGTAGAGTAGTCTCATGTCATCAATCTCATCCTTTAAGAGGGTGATACGCTCTAGACCGATACCGAAGGCAAAGCCTGAATAAACTTCAGGATCAATGCCGGACATCTTCAATACTCTAGGATGCACCATTCCACAGCCAAGGATCTCAATCCAACCTTCGCCCTTACAGAAGCGACAGCCCTTACCACCACACTTGAAGCAGGAGACATCCATCTCAGCAGATGGCTCAGTGAATGGGAAGTGATGAGGGCGGAACTTGACCTTCGTATCCTTACCGAAAAGCTCCTGTACGAACTGCTGCAGCGTTCCCTTCAGATCTGCCATGGTGATTCCCTTGTCGATAACCATACCCTCAATCTGGTGGAAGGAAGGTGAATGGGTCGCATCCACTTCATCTGCACGGAATACACGACCAGGTGCGATCATACGAATTGGCAGATTACCCTTCTCCATCTCACGAACCTGTACTGGAGAGGTCTGGGTACGAAGGAGGATATCCTTTGTAATATAGAAGGTATCCTGTTCATCCTTCGCTGGATGATTTGCTGGGATATTCAGTGCTTCGAAGTTATAGTAATCCTTCTCCACCTCTGGACCCTCTACAACAGAGAAGCCCATACCAGTAAAGATTCTCTCAACCTCTTCAAGAGTGGTTGTATTGGGATGTGCCTTACCAATCTTATGCTTTCTTGCAGGCAGGGTGACATCGATTTTCTCAAAGGACAGCTTCTGCTTCATAGCCTCAGCTTCCATTGCCTTTTTCGCCTCTTCCAGCTTCTCCTCTATTGCCTGACGTGCAGTATTGACCAGCTGTCCAAACTTTGGACGATCCTCCGGTGCTACATCCTTCATGCCGTTCATGATCTGCTTTAATTCACCCTTCTTACCCAGAACAGATACACGGATCTGATTCAGTGCATCTAAGTCCTTCGCCTCCTGGATCTGGGCAATCGCCTTCTCGCGAATCTCCTGCAACTTGTCGTTCATCTTCTACTCTCCTTCTAACAAAAACGCAAAAAAATAAGAACCCGTTCCTACTTCGCGCGCTACCGCAAAGGGACGACTTCTTAATGAATCCGCGTTACCACCCTAATTCCTGCTTACTTACATATTATATAGAAGAAACAGGCACTTCATTGGTACTTGACGTGTACAACCCGTCATACCCTACCCAGTTCATCCATCTCCCTTGGAAATGTAAACCAACCTTCAGGTATGCAACTCCCGCATGAACTTCGCTGTATCCGTGAGTACTCTCAGCTGGTCTTATGTACTCTCTCTGTCTTCTAAATTATCTCCATCATAAAGATAACTGAGGCTACAGTTTACTATGTGCGATCAAAGCATTTCATAATTCATTTGAAATAGCCCCGAAATGACGTGCCTATGCGTTTGACTCCTAGCCAAGGCCAGGTGGGTGTCCGCAACGAATCTTCTGTCTTCCACGACGAGAGGCCTGACATCCAATTCGAAATATAAGATTCCCGTTTAAAGTAATTGTAGGTTCAAAATTACATAGGTGAAATCGTTCATTTCAGGTTACATGCATTATAACAGTATTCCTAGGAGAATTCCACCCCATGGAAAAAAGTTTTCCTTAGAATCACCCAACGATTTTATTGTTTTGAATAATCTGTCATTAAATTATTCATTCTTTTTCACTTTAACGTGTGCAATTTTCAACTTATCTTGTAAATATCAGCCCATAATGTTACTATATATACTAGTTCAAACACCACTGTTTGATTTGCATAAAGAGCTTTTCAATTATGCATAAGGGGAGTTCAAATCCTGCATTTTGTACATACAATTCAGATACAATTGCAGTTTCATTCCCCATTATCCTGCAACTGCAGTAGCTCACAGGCTTATAGGAAAAAGATTTTGATTACGGGAGAGAAAAAATGGCAGAGGAAAAAAGAGCATGGAATGAAGTTACGCCAGAGCTTGAGCGTCTAGCAGAGGAGACCTATACCGCTTCTCATGTAGAGCCAAGTCTCTATGAAGAATATAATGTACAAAGAGGACTCCGTGATCAAAATGGTAAGGGTGTCCTCGTTGGTATCACCAATATATCCGAAGTGAATGCCAAGAGAGAGATTGATGGCAAGTCCATCCCTATTCCAGGCGAGTTATTCTACCGCGGTTATAATGTGAAGGATATCGTCAGGGGACTTGCGCCAGACAATCATTTTGGGTTCGAGGAATGTACCTATCTCTTACTATTCGGAAAGCTACCAAATCAGGCAGAGCTTAGAGAGTTCGTTCGCTTACTATCAAGCTATCGCTCTCTCCCTCCGAATTTCGTTCGTGATGTCATTATGAAAAAGCCAGCAGAGAATATGATGAATTCTCTGGCTCGTTCCGTACTGACCCTCTACTCCTATGACAAGAATGCAGAGGACACTTCCATACCCAATGTACTGCGTCAGTGTATGCAGTTAATTGCAATGTTTCCAATTCTGTCCGTCTATGGTTACCAGGCATATCGCCACTACTATAATGACGACAGCTTAATCATCCATCGTCCAAAGCCAGAATATTCTACTTCTGAGAATATCCTCCACTGCTTACGTGACGATAATAAGTTCAGCCCCCTTGAGGCCAAGCTTTTAGATGTATCCTTAATCCTCCATATGGAGCACGGTGGTGGTAATAACTCCACCTTCACAACCCATCTGGTATCCTCTTCTATGACAGATACCTATTCTGTTATCGCTGCTGCTCTAGGCTCCTTAAAGGGGCCCAGACATGGTGGTGCGAACCTGAAGGTTGTGAATATGTTTGCAGATATGAAGAAGCACATTACCGATTGGACCGACGAGGACCAGATCAGTGATTACCTCAGAAAGCTCCTCCATAAGGAAGCCTTCGATAAGAAGGGTCTGATCTACGGTATGGGACATGCAGTCTATTCTCTGTCCGATCCGAGAGCCCAGGTCTTCCGTTCCTATGTAGAACAGTTATCTGAGGAAAAGGGCTATCAGAAGGAATTTGAGCTCTACGCAATGGTAGAAAAGCTTGCACCAAAAATCATTGCTGAGGAGCGTAAAATCTATAAGGGCGTTTGTCCTAATGTAGACTTCTTCTCTGGCTTTGCTTATCAGATGCTGAATCTTCCTATGGAGCTCTATACTCCAATCTTCGCCATCGCTCGTATCGCAGGCTGGAGTGCTCACCGCTTAGAGGAACTCTGCCATGGAGATAAGATTATGCGTCCAGCGTATATGACGGTTCTCCCTCACCAGGAATACATTCCACTTTCTGAGCGATAAGACGAGGCGATGAGGCGACATAGATGAAAACCATGTAAGCCAAACCATAGCAGTGAAACTATATGGGAAGCAAAAACAAAGGAAAAAAGGGAACCGCAGATTTTTGTGGTTCCCTTTTCTTATCTAAAGTCTAAAGCATTTTCTGAAAAAGAATTATCTCCCAATCGTTTTTCATCAAGAGCTCATCATCAATCTTTACTTCAAGAACTTGCCCTTCAGCTTCTTACTCTCGGCAGTAAACCAAGACCATGCCAAAAGGAATGCCATCAGGGCGATGATTCCAATATACTCCTGCTCTCCTGTTACCTTAAAAAAAGTGGCCAAAAATGCGATGATACCAGTCACCATACAGATAATTGAAAAGACCATAGCCTTGGGATAAAGGGCCTCAGCAAACTGGCCTTCCTGTCCCTTCTTAATCCGGTTCATATCTTCTGCATTCAAAAAGAGATCTGGAATCTCCTTGGTTTTCTTCATCTGTGCGGCAGCAACGAAGATCACCACACTTAATCCAACAATCACAATATTAAAGATCATAAGTACTAATCTTGCATCCATTTCGAAACTCCTCTCAATAAGCCCCATTATACTGTTTTCCACTCTGACCGTCAAAATCTGAAATCATTCTAAAAACAATAGACAATATGTTTGAATTAAGGCATGCATTGTTGTAATATGAAGTTGGGTTGTTTTACACAAGAGAGGCAGTTTTATGGGTACAAATAATATTAAAATCTTAATCTGTGATGACTCTATTTTAGCTCGTAAGCAGTTAGCAGATGTCATCAAAAAATTTAATGACAAGGTTGACATCATCCAGGGACGTAATGGTGCCGAGGCCGTAGACCTCTACAAGTCCAACTCTCCTGTCCTCGTTTTCCTAGACATTGTCATGCCTGAGAAGGACGGAATCCAAGCCGTTCGTGAAATCATGGAAGATGACGAAGATGCCAACATCATCATCGTATCCTCTGTTGGTACACAGAACCAGTTAAAGGCAGCCATTGAGGCTGGTGCAAGAGATTTTATTCAGAAGCCTTTTTCTGAGCAAAGTATCGAGAAGATTCTGAAGTCATATTTGTAAAGGAATTACACTATGTACGCACAATTTTTTGGCAGTTACCTCTTAAGCCGTGGTGTTATTACAGCAACCCAGCTTACAGATGCAATTACAAAATTAACAGAAGCCAAAATTAAACTAGGAACCCTTGCAATCCATCAGGGATTAATGACGGCCTCTGAAGTAGACGAGGTATGCTACCTCCAGACCAGAGAGGATAAGAAGTTCGGTGAGATTGCCATCGAAAGAGACTATCTTACCAGTGAACAGGTGGATCAGCTTCTAGAATCACAGAATCCAGATTATCTCCTTTTAGGTCAGAATCTCGTAGATTCCGGAGCTATTTCCAATGCCGACTTAGAGGGGCTCTTCCTAGACTACCAGTCTGATACAGATATTGAGGACTTTAGTTTTGAAAGTCAGGAACAGACCGAGCAGCTCATTCGTAAGTTCTTCTTGATTGCAGATCATCCTTTGGATAAGCATGGCCTCATGTATATGACCCTGCTTTTCAATAATTTGATCCGCTTCATTGGTGATGACTTCACTCCAATGGCTCCAGCCATTGTAGATGAATATCCAACAGAGTTCTGTGTCAGCCAGAAGATTACTGGTCCTCTAAAGTGCATCTCTCGAGTAGATATGCCAGAGGAAGTTGCTCTCCGCTTCGCATCTCGTTATGCCAAGATGGACTTCTCTGAGTTCGATGAATATGTGAAGGCTTCTGTGGAGGATTTCCTGAATCTCCATAATGGTCTCTACAGCGTCAATATGTCCAATGAATTCACAATGGAATTGACCCTAGAGCCACCAGAAACCTTATCCTATGATGTACTTCCAATCGATCAGGATACCATTGTTATCCCTGTCATCTATCCATTCGGAACACTTCATCTGATTTTGACTCTGTAGAAACGCCATAGCATAACATAGCCCCGTCCTAGCATGAGGCTTTATACAAAAATAAATCCCAGTGATTGGAATGGAATTCCAATCACTGGGATTTTTACTAGCTTCATATTTCCATTACTTGATTCCAAGGAATCCGCGAACTACTGCGGGCATCTCATCTACCTGGCAGAGGTATCACTAAGTTCTGGATGATCCTGACCGATGGCCTGCATTACAGAGCGGGTAAACTTATATGGACTAGCGGTGGATGCAATGACGGTTGTCTTGGTATCCTTGGTGTCCGCCTTATATTTCTCATAAACCGCTGCTGCTACTGCAGTATGGGTATCGATCACATAGCCTGTATCCTCATAGACGGCCTTGATGGTCGCCTTGGTCTCATCCTCTGATGCGAAGTTACCATAGAAGTCAGGAACCTTCACACTTAAGAGTTCCTTACCGATGTCGGTAGAGCCCTCTTCATTCAGTGCCTGATAAGCAGCCTTCGTCTTGGCAGGATCATTATCCAGGATACGGTAAATCAGTCTCTCAAGATTTGAAGAGATCAGGATATCCATGGATGGAGACATCGTGAGCTGGAACTCACGCTGTCTATCATAATTACCGGTGCTGAAGAAGTCATAGAGCACACGGTTACTATTACTAGCACAGATCAGGCGATCAATTGGCACGCCCATCTGCTTCGCATAGTAGGCTGCCAGGATATTACCGAAGTTACCAGTCGGAACAGCGACATTAATCTCCTCCCCTGGCTGGATCGCCTCATTATGAAGCAGTCTCGCATAGGCGCTGACATAGTAGACCACTTGAGGAATCAAACGTCCGATATTGATAGAATTAGCAGAGGAGAACTGATAGCCTGCCTCATCTAATTCCTTAGCCAGCTCGCTATCATTGAACATCTTCTTCACCCCAGTCTGGGCATCATCGAAATTACCATCGATACCCACAACAAAGGTATTCTCCCCAGTCTGAGTTACCATCTGCTGCTTCTGAATCGGACTGACACCATCCTTTGGATAGAAGACGATGATCTTGGTTCCAGGGACATCCGCAAATCCCGCAAGTGCAGCCTTACCTGTATCACCAGAGGTCGCTGTCAGGATAACGATGTCATTCTTGACCTGATTCTTCTTAGCAGAAGTAACCATTAAGTATGGAAGGATGGACAGAGCCATATCCTTGAAGGCAATGGTCTTACCATGGAAGAGTTCCAGATAATAAGCGCCATGCGCCTTCACCAGGGGTGCGATCTCCTCTGTATCAAACTTACTATCGTATGCAGAATTGATGCAGCACTTTAATTCCTCTTCTGTAAAGTCTGTGAAGAAGCGGCTCATTACCTCATAGGCAACTTCCTGATAGGTCATCTCTCCCAGTTTCTCCATTGGGATATCCAGCTTTGGGATCTCTGTTGGGACATAGAGTCCGCCATCCTTCGCCAGTCCCTGAAGGATTGCCTGGGATGCAGTCTTCACATCATCCTTATTTCTCGTGCTTACGTACTTTACTTCCATCTTTTTTCCTCTTTCCTTGTATTTCATAGACAGACACATGTCTTTTATGCAATATCTACCTACATTATGCGCTTAAAAACAGCCTCGGTCAACCAGGCACTTTACTTGGTTAAAGAATTCGGCGAAGTCGCCATTTCCTTCACCCCATTCCGATATCTTTTCGGCAATTTGACTTGACGATAGATATAGGCATATTCCCGCGGGGTAAATTCTTCCACGAAATCCATGGGGAAGTCCTTATGGATACCATGGTCCTTGGCATAGTCCACTGCCTTATTATAGGCCACTGCTGCCTCTTCCTCTGACTCGAAGCAACCGATTCTGTAGTCTCCATTGAGGTGGATCCTGGCTTCATACACCATAGGAATGGAATCCACCAGACACACCACCCCATGGTAGTGACTATAGACCTGGATATTGGCTCGCCGCATATCATGGGGATCTCCATTGACGAAGTCGTAGTCTCTCCCCTCCACGGCATAGTTTCGGATGCCATAGCGGCTGAGAATTCGATACTGGGAGCCATAGTCATTCACATAGTAACTGCCCCCATTTCGAGAGAGGATCTTATGCTGGGAATAATAGAAGAAGTCATCGGTATCGAATTTCAGAATGGTATTGGGGGACAGGAAGTAGGACACGAATTCCTTCCCCTGATAGATGGGGGTCTTCACATAAATCCCATGGTCTCTGTGATTCAGGATACAGATGGCCTTCTCCCAGTGGAGCTTCTTCACATAGTCCCTGAAATTCATGGTGGTGATATTGGTGTCCTGATAGATCCGCCTCGCCTCCTTATAAGCGATGGTGGCATCGATCTCATTAGGGAAGCTCCCTAGAGAGATATGGATTCCATTATGGGTAATACTAGACCGGTAATAGATGGTCCCATCCTTTTTCTGGCTCTTGTATGCGCCTTCCATCCCTGACTTTCCTCTCTACTTTTTCTCTTTCCTGCTTTTCCTCTTACGATCTATGGTTATTAGGAAATGTAGACCATGGCAAAGCCTGGTCTATATTTCTCACAAACTGCCAATCGAGATGACTCTGCATAAATAACAAAGTCGGATAAAACCATTATAGCGTTTTATCCGACTCAATTCTCTAAAAAATATATGAAATTACATATCCTCTAATCTGCCATGCTTCTCATAGGTGGTAAGGCGGCTGATCTGATTCGAAGAATCTACGAAAACCACCTGAGGCTTTAGGTCCTTGGCTTCCTCTGGAGTCGCCTCCGCATATGCCATGAGAATGATACGGTCACCCACCTGGGCACAGCGAGCTGCCGAGCCATTCAGGCAGATCATGCCAGAGCCTCGCTCACCTGCGATGGTATAGGTAGCAAAGCGCTCTCCATTCTCTACATCAGAGATCTCGACCCTCTCATATTCCTTGATACCAGCCGCATCTAAAAGGTCCTCATCCACTGTGATGGAGCCCACATAGTCTAGAGCAGCCTGGGTAACTGTGGCTCGATGAATCTTACCATGTAAAACTGTGATATTCATACTTCTCTCCTTTGCTTTGCATCCCCCATATAGGAAAATCGATGATAGGAGTACAATGCTTTCTTATATTCGGTCCTACTTATATTATGAAGTTGTCGATGAGGCGGGTCTTACCGATGTAGACTGCCATAGCAACCAGGGTATCCTCTTTGATTTCGTCTACTGGCATCATGTCATGATTGGATACGGCAGATACATAGTCAATCTTCGCCAATGGCTCCTTCTCGATCTCTGCTGTCATCTGCGCTAAGACTTCCTTCGCAGATGTCACTCCCTCTGCTACCAGTTTCTCTCCTAAGCGGACTGCTCTCCACAGGCAAAGAGCTGCCTGTCTCTCCTCAGGAGACAGATAGGTATTACGAGAGGACTTTGCAAGGCCATCCTCCTCACGGACGATTGGGCAGCCTACGATCTCGATGCCATAACTCATATCACGAACCATCTTACGAATAATTGCTAACTGCTGTGCATCCTTCTGCCCGAAGAAGGCATAGTCAGGAGTTACGATATTAAAGAGCTTACTTACTACGGTACATACCCCGCGGAAGTGAATTGGTCTGGTCTGTCCGCAGAGCTGACGAGGCATATCATTTTGGATCTCTACGAAGGTAGCTGCATCCTCTTCATACATCTCCTCTACTTCTGGATGGAATACCAGGCTGGCACCGTGGGCTTCTAAGAGCTCACAATCATGAGCAAAGTCTCTTGGGTAGGACTCTAGATCCTCATTGGGGCCAAACTGGGTTGGATTGACAAAGTCAGATACCACAACACGGTCACACATGGAGACCGCCTTATCTACCAGACTGGCATGACCTTCATGGAGGTATCCCATAGTAGGAACCAGACCTACCGTCAGTCCCTGCTTCTTCCACTCTCTTACTTTTTCTCTTACTTCACTGATTTTTCCTGTTTTTTCTAGCATAACTACCTCTGTTCTCCCATATTCATCTATATGATACTTATGTAATCTCGGTTTCACTTTTTCAATATATCTATATCACTCAGCTCCCGGTTGGATTATGCGTACTTCTCATCCAACTTCTTCAGGAAGTATTCATCGCAGTCACTCTTCACATAGGTCTGCTCTACTGCTGGATAGGATGTGGCCTTAACCTCACTGGCATAGCTATTGAAGGCCTCAAGCATGGCATCACCGATCTCACCAAAGTGCTTAGCGAATTTCGGTGTACGACCTCTGGTGATTCCTAGCATATCCTGCATAACTAAAACCTGAGCATCACAGCCACTACTTGCGCCGATACCGATGGTGATGCAGTGGTCCATCTTCTTAGTGATCAGGGTGGACAGACGAGGTGGCACGCACTCTAGAGTTACTGCGAATGCACCTGCATCCTGAACTGCTAAAGCATCACGAAGGACACGCTCTGCATTGGCCTCTCCCTTACCCTGTACCTTGAATCCGCCGAAGGCATTGTGAGACTGTGGAGTCATACCCACATGAGCCACAACCGGGATACCTGCATTGGTAATGGCCTGGATGGTTGGTGCGATCTCCGCGCCACCCTCAAGCTTTACAGCCTGACAGCCAGTCTCCTTCATGAGGCGACCAGCATTCCGAAGGCCCTGGGTTGGTCCCTCCTGATAGCTCATGAATGGCATATCAACTACAACAAAGGTATTCTCTGTTCCACGAACCACAGAGCGGCCATAGATGATCATCTCCTCCATGGTTACAGGCAGGGTATCCTGATAGCCCTGCATGGTCATCCCCAGGCTATCTCCCACCAGAATCATATCGATAGCGGACTCATCCACGATTCGTGCGCTGGAATAGTCATAACAGGTAACCTGTGTGATTTTCTCCCCACTCATTTTCATTTCCTGCAGTGTTTTTACTGACGGTCTCATAACTTACCTTACTCCTTCATCTTTCATAATCTCTTTTAGCGGTTGATAGTCCCGGTCTGGGTGCCTCTTTTCAGCCATCTCAACGAGCACCCTGGTCACACTCTGATAGAGGTCTTTTACCTGGTGATCCTCTGGGAAATGTAAACCAGATACCTCATCTACATGCTTCGATACCGTACTTGCATCGCATCGCTCTACCGGTCCAGTCAGGGCCATCAGTGGCCCCTTCTTTATAATCCCCTGGAGATTGGCCTCCATCAAAGGTGCCAATGCCTCCATCGCTGATTCCTCTGTGAAGCCACAGTCCATCAAGAGTCTCTGGCTCTCATAGACGAGTCCACAGTAGAGATTACTTGCCATGGCACAGGCTAAGTGGTAACGCACCTTTTTGTCACCAGGGATTACCTGTGGGCGAAATCCCACACCAGATAAGAGCTCGGTCCACATTTCCATACAGGAGGAATCCCCCTGAAGGCAAAAAAAAGCACCCGTTAGTCCATTGTCGAGATTGTCTCTCCCATTGAATGGAAATAACGGATGTACTGTATAACCGATTGCTCCAGTTGCCTCGATCTGGGGGAAAGCATCCTCCACAGTCATGGCGCCACTGGTATGAATCAGAAATCTACCTGTCAGATCATATTCTTTTAAGTCCTCGTAGACAGAACGAATCGCACTGTCTGGAACAGTCACAAAAATTGCATCACTGGCCTCGAGGAGGTCAGAATAATTGGTAAAAACTCTTGTTCCTGTGTCGAAAGCAGCAATCTCTGCAGACTCTATATGCTGACTCATGTAGCCAGTCACATTGACTCCGTGCCGGGCGAAGTATCCGCCCAGTGCATAGCCTACTTTCCCTGCTCCAATAAAACCTATTCGCATCGCATCATCCCTTCCGAAAAAATACGACTGTTCCATGGAGACTTAAAATCATTGTCCGGTACAGTTTCCAATACCTGGAATACCATCCGCTTGTTAATATTTAAACAAATCAATTTTAGTCCTACCCTCATGAGAATTCAAGGAATTCCTACAAAAGTCCAGTGTATTATTACAGATGCACTTTTCCTTTGAAATACGCGTTTCCTTTGGCACTTTATTGTGTTAAAATGTAGGCACTTGAAACATGGATTCTAATCGATCGCAATTCTTACATCCTATCCATGATTTCAGCAGGAAAAGACAAGGAAAAGGAGGTTCCTCTTATGGGAATGACAATGACGCAGAAGATTCTGGCTGCACATGCAGGACTGGATCATGTTGAGGCTGGACAGCTGATTGAAGCGAAACTGGATCTGGTTCTCGGTAATGACATCACAACGCCGGTTGCAATCCACGAGATTGAGAAGATGAAAACCAATGGCGTGTTCGACAAGGACAAGATCGCCCTTGTTATGGATCACTTCGTCCCGAATAAGGACATCAAATCCGCTGAACACTGTAAATTAGTCCGGGAATTTGCCGGTAAGGAAGGTATCACCAACTACTTCGATGTAGGTGAGATGGGTATCGAGCACGCTCTCCTGCCTGAAAAGGGCTTGGTTGTAGCAGGTGACTGTGTCATCGGTGCTGACTCCCATACCTGTACCTATGGTGCTCTGGGCGCCTTCTCTACAGGTGTTGGTTCTACAGATATGGCTGCTGGTATGGCAACTGGACAGGCTTGGTTCAAGGTTCCATCTGCCATTAAGGTAGTGCTCACCAATCAGCCTGCTCCATTTATCTCCGGTAAGGATGTCATCCTCTACTTAATCGGTGAGATTGGTGTAGACGGCGCTCTCTATCAGTCTCTTGAATTCACAGGCGACGGCCTGAAGTATATGAATATGGATGACCGTCTCACCATTGCGAATATGGCAATCGAAGGCGGTGCTAAGAATGGTATCTTCCCTGTGGACGAGTGGACGATAAGACAATTGCCTACATGAAGGAGCACTCTGATAAGGAGCCTGTAATCTATGAAGCAGATCCAGATGCAGAGTACACGAGGGAGATCACCATCGATCTATCTACTCTCCGCCCTACTGTTGCCTATCCTCACCTTCCTGAGAATACCCATCCTGTTGAGGAGGCCAAGGACATCGCCATAGACCAGGTTGTTATCGGTTCCTGCACCAATGGTCGTATCTCTGACTTAGAGGTGGCTGCTAAGATTCTCTCTGGTAAGAAGGTGAAGAAGGGACTTCGTGTGATCATCATTCCTGGTACCCAGAATATCTACCTCGAAGCTATGAACCGAGGCTACTTAAAGACCTTCGTAGAGGCTGGTGCC
>ONIO01000082.1:0-5641 GCA_900317915.1 uncultured Lachnospiraceae bacterium
CAATCCACCGATGAAGAACTTATTCTTCAGAAGCTTCTTGAAGTCGAAATTGGACTTTGGAGCAGCCTGCATTGGCTGACCAGCTGGATTGAATCCTGGTTGAGCACCATTTGGATTAAAGCCCTGCTGAGGCTGAGCGGCATTTGGGTTAAATCCCTGCTGAGGCTGAGCGGCATTTGGGTTAAATCCCTGCTGGGGCTGAGCGGCTGCTGGGTTAAATCCCTGCTGAGGCTGAGCGCCATTTGGATTAAATCCCTGCTGGGGCTGAGCGGCATTTGGATTAAATCCCTGCTGAGGCTGAACGGTATTTGGGTTAAATCCCTGCTGAGGCTGAGCACCTGCTGGGTTAAAGCCTGTCTGAGGTTGAGGTGCAGGTGTAACTGTTTCCTGAGGTGCAGGTGCAACTGCTTCCTGAGATGCCTGTGCCTCGATGGAAGCTCCGCAGTTAGGACAGAACTTTGCGTCATCTTCAATGGCGGCGCCACATTTTGGACAAAACATTTTAATCCTCCTTTTAATTTTTCATATATCCTCTCACTTGTATCTGTAAGAAAGAAGGAAGTATCCAAAGATTCCTTCCTTCTCACTTCACTACTAAATTAAGAATTAGTAGAGATCCTCTAATAAAGAATCCAGACTGAAACTCTTCTTAGTCATCAGAAGAAGCTTAACAATCATTGCAACGACAATTGCGATGAAGAGAAGCATGTATACCAGACCGCTCTGTGGGGTGTTATACAGAGGCAAATCGATTGCAATGAGAATCAGACCCCAGATAGAACCAGCGAAGAATACGAAGAGACCTGCTACTGGGTTAATCAGGATAAGGATCATTGCGATGATAACGATTGGAGCAACTGTGATGCTACGAAGAGAAGCAAGAACAGCAGCCTGCTGCCATGTTATATTATTCTTGATAATCATCATTGCAAGGAAAATGCATAATACCAGAATTACCTGGAAGAGTAGGCTGAAAAGCAGAGTCCCGAAGAAAACCTTCGCATATGGTGCTTCAAAACCAGTGTGTCCCTTAGATCCGCCAAATACACTTGCAATACCTATAATAGACTTATAAGCCTTGCCATAGGTCTGAGCTTCAACAATCATTCCGAAGAATGCAACCAGAATGGACTGGAGTAACATGAAGCCAGCTGCTAAAGCGGCATCGCCACTCTGTACGAACTGCTTGCCAATACCGATTGGATCCTTGAATACTACCTTATAAGTATCAATCAGACGCTTGAGGTATGCACCAGCTGCATTTGGCTGCTGAGGAGCCTGCTGGTACATCTGCTGCTGAGGCTGCTGGTTGGACAATTGGTCATGCCTGGCTGGATCTCAGCCCCACATTTTTCACAAAACATATGAATCCTCCTTCCCCGTACGGGTAAACTTAATTTACATCTTTTTTAGAGTAGCATACTTGGTTCACATTTTGAACACAAAATTCATACTTGTGTAGTATAACAAGGCATTTTTCTCGACATATGAGAAATATAAACCGTTTTTATAGTTTGGTGCAAAAATAGAGTAATAGAACTATCGCTGGTGTCAGGGAAATCCTATAGTTTTCTGCAAAGAAATATAGTAGAATGAAAGAGGATAATGTTGTAAATTCAACATTATTTTCTAGCGAGAGATGTTGTGATGGATGTTAAGCGAGTCTTGATTTGCAGAGAAAAACTGCATCGGTTAATGAAGAAAGACGACCGAAATAGAAATAAGATGGTCTACATTTATAAAGGAAATAATTACTATGAAGATTGAAAAGGGAATAGAAGAAATCGTAGGGAAATCACCTCTTTTCCAGGGGATCAAAGGAGAGGATATCGCTTCCATGATGGACTGCTTATCTGCAAGACAGGAGCACTTCTCTAAGGGTGAGACCATCCTAAGTGAGGGAGACAAGCTACAGGAATTCGCCATGCTGATTCGAGGCTCCATCATTGTGGAGAGAGAGGACTACTGGGGGAATCGAAGCATCATGCAGAGAGTGGAGGCACCAGATATCTTCGGAGAAGCATATGCTACGCCGGGTAGTGAGCCTCTTCTCTACTATGTGATTGCTGCTGAGGATACGGATGTGCTCTTTCTTGATTGTAATCATCTCCTGACAGTTTGTACCACAGGATGCGACTATCATAATCGCCTCATTCAGAATCTGTTTGTTATCATTGCTGAGAAGAATCGTCGTCTTACTGGAAAGCTTCGCCATATGTCCAAACGAACCACGAGAGATAAGCTCTTAAGCTATCTGTCAGAGGTCCATGACAGGGTAGGCAGCCAGGTATTTGACATCCCATTTAACCGGCAGCAGCTAGCGGACTTCTTATCCGTGGATCGAAGCGCTCTGTCCAGTGAATTATCCAAGATGCAAAAGGAAGGACTGATTCGCTATAACAAGTCCACCTTTGAACTCCTTCGAACAGAATGAAATATCCCAAGCCTTTGGTTGTTCTTAAAAGTCCAGATTGCTATAATAAAAATGTGTGAGCGATCTACTTCACACGAAAAGGAATGCTAGTTCATTAGAAATAGAATTTGGAATTGGGGAATGATAGGAATGAAGGAAACAGATAAGTTTAAGATTAATGAGGGCTTAAAGGCTGCAATCCTAGAGGATAATAAGGAACATACAAAGGATAATTGGGAGAAGGTTCTAGGTGCAATTCTCCAGTCCTGTCATGAAGGTGCAGACATGCTTCTCCCTGTTGAGATTAAAACTGGACAGAAGGCATCCAATCATAAGAGCGAGGTGCTCTTTCGCCTGATGCAGACTCCAGATGGTACAAAGATGCTACCTGTTTTCACAGATCCAGAGGCTGCCAATGCCAAGGATCCTCAGCCACTGGTTGGTATGTCAGTGAAGGCGATTCTTCACCGCTTAATGGAGATGGATAAGGTAGAGGGACTCCTCATCAATCCATTTACCACAGCTTTTGGTGTTCGTAAGAATGCCATTGATGCAGTATTAGCTACAGATAAAAAAATGGACCAGGACCGTGCTGGTATCTACTTTGCCCCTGGTAACATTGCAGAATTAAAAATCAAATGTATTGTAAACTCTGCAGATCCACTTTTTGCTGATGGTGGTGGTGTGGATCATGCCATCTATGAGGCAGCAGGTGAAGGATTAGATACAGCACTGGATCAGTTAGAATCCTGTAAGGTATCCGAGGCTAAAATCACCCCAGGCTTTGACCTCCCATGCCACTATATCATTCATACCGTTGGTCCTACCTGTGCTCCAGGTACTACAGCAGAGCAGGTATCCAAAGAGGATAAGAAGGCACTGGCAGATTGCTATACCAATAGCTTAAACCTGGCAAAGCAGTATGACATTCATAGCATTGCTTTCCCGGCAATCTCTACTGGATTATCTGGATTCCCACTTGAAGAGGCTGTTCCAATTGCAGTTACAACAGTATCTTCTTGGTTAGAGGAGAATCAGGACTATGGTATGACGGTTGTATTCTCTTGCCTAGAGCAGAAGACACTTCTCATGTACCAGCAGTTCATGGCCTTCTTAAAGCAAAAGCATGATGAGGTTGTAGATGAGTATGGCTCCATGGAGAATGCAGAGGCACATGCGGATGATGATGGTCATCTGACTGAGCAAGCATTGAATCCAGAGGAGATGGAGGCCCAGGCAGCTCGAGTTGCTGAGGAACTTCAGAAGGAATATAAGAACAATATGCAGTAATAAATGATGCTTTTTATAAGGTAAAAATATAACAGTCATTAATGAGACAATCCCCCGTAGGTAGACAACGTAGATCACAAAACGTTGCTCACTTAGGGGGATTCTTTAATGCAAATATCTATTTTGAAGGAATGCTCTAATAACTAACTGCATTCATCTTTCGAGAATAGTAGTAGGCGTGATCTGAGAGAACCTCGTCCTGTGAGACCTCGGTGGCATTCACTTCCTGCACCATTCGATCTAATTCTTCTCGATCGGCGTCTGGGATCACTGGTACCAGAAGCACCTCATGGATACTTGATGGCAGAATAAAGAGATCCTTCCCCTGCTTTTCTGCAAAGTCCTTCAGGACATTTTGGTAGAGAATACTTGCAGCACCATTCAGGTGGGTCTGATTGGAAAGGATGTACATAGGAAGGGCATCTTCATCCAATTCCTCCTCTGGGAGCATACTTTCCAGGAGCTCTACCATAGGTTGAATATGGGCAGGAAGTAGGGTTGGAGTATTATTCTTTGCCAGCTTTAAAAGCTCATCCTTTGTAATCTGCCAGTGATTCATATGATCCTTTCGGATGAGGATGCTAGATCTGCCCTGGTCGTCGCAATCCAGTAAGCAACGAAAGACAATGGCCAGGTCTAGGTAAGGGATGTAAGGAACGTCTTCTAATAATCTCTTGTTTTTCTTCTGGCTAATTAAGTCGAAGATGATGTGATCCTTAACCTTAGGAAAGTCCGTAAAGAAGCTAAGGTCTATACTTTGCCTTTTTCTGCTATTCACATACATCTGCCAAACCCTCTGATAGATCTCTGTCAGGCTGGTGCCATTCTGATACATAGAATAGAAATCATTGAGATAGATCTGAGGAGAGATATTGATCTGGTCCTCACGAATCACTAGGCCGGACAGGCATAGGTCATTATTCTTAATGGTTTCTGTGATCTCGATATTGGCTTCAGGAAAGTCCTTCTGCAGAGCATTTTTGATATAGGATGTGAAGTCATCGAAGGATAAGTCCTCTGGGACAGAATCCAGGATGTACTCTGATTCTGGTTCATGGATTTGATTTACGACCTGATTTCGTACCAGGCGACTATAGTCTACGGCGGCATTGCCTTGTGTCATATGGTCCTCTTTTCTAGTGGATTACATTGTTTGATTTGTTTTTCATCAATTCTTTTGGATCATTTTCGATGTGATTTGAAAGACAGTTGTAGTGACCTTGCCTTTATAGATTCATGTCGGGGGGTACATGAAAAAGAATTGTAAAAGTTATTTGAAGTGTACCAAGGGCTGGGGTCACAGAAAAGATGAAAATTCGAAAAGAAATCTAAAGAAAAGAAAGAATTTATGAACTTATATTTGCATTCGAATGGCGAGTCCATTATAATATCTTTGTTTGCTTCGATAGCTCAGCTGGTAGAGCACTTCACTCGTAATGAAGGGGTCGTCGGTTCGAATCCGATTCGAAGCTTTTTTTAAACGACTTTTCTTGGAGACAGTTCCAATGATTGTATGGCTCATATGGATGGGCTAGTCAGGAGATATAAGATGAAGAAATCCTACGCAGAGATGGCAAAGTCTGGAAGGAATCCATTATACTTACTTCTTGGATTCGCAGTGATTGCAACTGTGGTATCTGTGATCAGCATGAAGGTACTGTCGATTCCAATCGTGCCAGTATGCTCCATTCTGATTCTTGAGGTATGCTTGGTTGCTTTACTTCGTAAGGTGCCGGTATTTGTACATGGTATTGCCTTAGTGGCTCAGCTGGTTGCTGGCTTCGCAGTAAATAAGCCAGTATTTATGATTCTTATGTGTCTGATCTATGTATTGACACTGGTTCTCTTCCTCCTTTGGAGCGATGAGGAGTAATCGCCATGTATATGCATATGTGATTTTAGATCTCCCGGTTTTTAACTGGGAGATTTTGTGTATAT
>ONIO01000082.1:5674-7849 GCA_900317915.1 uncultured Lachnospiraceae bacterium
ACACCAAGCCTGCTTCTTCACAGTTGCTGCGCACCTTGCAGTAGCTATGTGTTAGAGTATTTATCTCAGTATTTTCGAATTACCGATTTCTTTTATAATCCCAATATTTCTCCAGAGTCGGAGTATACTTATCGCGAGGAGGAACTGTCCCGATTGATTGGAGAGATGCCTCTTTCTAATCCTGTGACTTTCCTTGCAGGGAAATATGAACCAAGCCGTTACTATGCAGAGGTAAAGGGACTAGAACAGGAACCAGAAGGTGGTGCCCGGTGTGAAGTCTGCTTTCGCATGCGTCTCGAAGAAGCAGCTATAAAAGCAAGGGAATTAGGACTAGACTATTTCACCACCACCCTTACCATAAGTCCCATGAAGGATCCTGTCCTCTTAAATTCCATTGGAGAAGAGATGGCGAAAAAGTATGGCGTAGAGTTTTTGCCATCGGAATTTCGTAAGAAGAATGGCTTTAAGAGATCTACTGAGTTATCTCAGGAATATGGACTCTATCGTCAGGACTTCTGCGGCTGCGTGTTTTCTCAGAGGGAAGCAGAAGAGAGAAGAAAAAGACTTGCCTTAGAGCATGATGAAAAAGAGAAGAACGAAGCTTCTTCTAGAAGGAAAAGAGGCTGAATAAGGCTTTCAATCTACGATGAATACATGGAAACCTTCTTGCAGAAATGTTCTGGTCGGTTTACATTTATCTATAGAAAAAAGAAAAACAATAACAATTACAATTACAGTAAAAGAAACAAAGATTACAAAAAAGACAGGAGATTGCCATGGCACAGTTATGGGGTGGCCGTTTCACCAAGAAAACGGATGAGAAGGTGTATGCCTTCAATGCATCGATTGGATTTGACCAGAGATTCTTCCATGAGGATGTGGAGGGAAGTCGCGCCCACGTGAAGATGCTTGCGAAGCAGGGGATCCTCACGGAAGAGGAGAGAGACCAGATCCTAGTCGGCTTAGATGGAATCGAAAAGGATGTGGATGTAGGGAAACTTCTGATTACAGAGGCCTATGAGGATGTGCATTCCTTCGTGGAGGCTAATCTCATTGACCGTATCGGAGATGTGGGTAAGAAGCTGCATACGGGACGCTCTCGTAATGATCAGGTAGCACTGGATATGCGTCTCTACACCAGAAATCGTGTGGAAGGGACAGACCAGTATCTGAAGAAATTATTGGAGTGTATTCTCCGTGTCATGGAGGAGAATATAGATACCATTATGCCTGGATTCACCCATCTACAGAAGGCTCAGCCAATCACTCTGGCTCATCATATGGGTGCTTACTTTGAGATGTTTTATAGAGACAGACAGCGTATGGCGGACATCCGAAAGAGAATGAACTATTGTCCTCTTGGCTCTGGTGCTCTTGCTGGAACCACCTATCCTCTGGATAGGAACTATACGGCAGAACTTCTAGGATTCGATGGACCAACTACCAACTCCATGGACGGCGTCAGTGACAGAGACTATCTCATTGAGTACCTGGCTGCACTGTCTACTGTGATGATGCACTTATCTCGTTTCTCTGAGGAAGTCATCCTCTGGAATTCCAATGAATATCAGTTTGTTGAAATTGATGATGCCTTTAGTACAGGATCATCCATTATGCCTCAGAAGAAGAACCCAGATATTGCAGAACTTGTTCGCGGTAAGACTGGACGTGTCTATGGTGCACTGATGGCGCTGCTTACGACAATGAAGGGAATCCCTCTGGCATACAATAAGGATATGCAGGAGGATAAGGAACTTGCTTTCGATGCCATGGACACAACGGATGCCTGCATCGACTTGTTCGAGGGCATGCTGTCTACCATGACTTTCCGTAAGGATAAGATGCGTGAGTCTGCGCGTCATGGCTATACCAATGCTACAGATGCAGCAGATTATCTGGTAAAGAAGGGTGTTCCATTCCGTGATGCCCATGGTATCATTGGTCAGGTTGTGCTCTATGGAATCGAGAATCATAAGCCAATCGATGATATGACCCTTGCAGAGTTACATCAGTTTAGTGACGTATTTGATCAGGATATCTATGATGCCATTTCCATGGAGACTTGTGTAGATACCCGATTGACCATTGGTGCCCCGGGACGTGAAGCAATGGCTCAGGAAATCGAGAAGTGCAGGGCTGCACTGAGGGATTGATGGTGCCATGGATTGATGGAGC
>ONIO01000075.1 GCA_900317915.1 uncultured Lachnospiraceae bacterium
GATGTCTATCTCTGCGGTGAAATCTGGCTGGACGCTATTCGCTGGATGCGAGGAGATGAGTACGATAGTGTAATGAATTATCCATTCTTAGATGCCTGTCGTAACTTCTATATGCCAGGGAATGAAGAGACTACTCAGGACCTCTACTACGACCTGAACCGCACCTATTCCCTCTATCCAGAGCAGATGAATGAGGTGGGACTGAACTTTCTGGATACGCATGATATCTCCCGTGCCTTTAGTAAGTGCGGAGAGAATCCTGACTATTTCCTGCAGGAAGTGACGCTTCTCATGACCATGCCTGGATCACCAAGCATTTTCTATGGCACAGAACTAGCCCTTTTGGGAGATGAGGACCCGGACAATCGCTGCCCTATGCCCTGGAATCGTGTGGAGGATAATCCATTCTACCCAGAGGTTCGTCGCCTCTTAGCTCTTCGCAGAGGAAATGTAGACCTACGCCGTAATGGGGTGGAACTCTGTGACCTTGGTGTGAATCGTGGGGTGCTGATTCGGCGTGGTGAAATCTGGGTTCTCTTAAATGCAGGAGAGGAAGTAATCTCTATGGAGTCTGTTCGATCCTATATTCAGGGGGTGGAGGAAGTCGATATCCTCTACGCTTGGAAGGCTGAAAAGAAGCTTGTTCCTCCAGGCGGAATTCTGGTTTTTCGTGGTTAGGATGTGAGGTATGCTGGCCCCTTCGTGGTTCAGATGTGAAGTATGCTGGCCCTTTCGTGGTTCAGATGCGAAGTATGCTCTCCCTTTCGTCTAATGAACTGAGAGAAATCACTTGCATTTCGCTGGATTGTTCGTTATATTAATAACAACACACGTTAACGTGTTAAAGTGTCCGAGAGAAATGAGAGTATAAAAAGCGAATTCGGCCAAAGGGAAAGAGAAAAAGATTACTAGAGTTATAGGAAGAGTGGACGTATGGAAATGCAGATGGAATTCAAGAGAAAACTTCCGATTCCAAAGGAGATCAAGGAGCAGTTTCCTCTTAGTAAGGAAGTAATGGAACTGAAGGAGAGAAGGGATCGTGAGATCCAGAAACTCTTCACTGGTGAGGACAATCGTCTCATCTTAATCATTGGACCATGTTCTGCAGATAATGAAGCGGCAGTTCTAGACTATATGCATCGCCTGAAAGCAGTCCAGGATAAGGTGTCAGATCGTATCTACGTCATTCCTCGTGTCTATACGAATAAGCCACGCACTACAGGAATTGGTTACAAGGGTATCGCATCCCAGCCGGATCCTACCAAGGGAGAAGACATGCTGGCAGGGCTGATTGCCATTCGCTCTCTCCACACCAAGGTGGTAGAGGAAACTGGATTCACCTGCGCAGACGAGATGCTCTATCCTGTGAACCATCGTTACCTGTCGGATCTCCTATCCTATGTGGCCATCGGTGCCAGGTCTGTAGAGAATCAGGAGCATAGACTGACCGCCAGCGGCGTGGGAATCCCGGCTGGAATGAAGAATCCAACAGGTGGTGATATCTCTGTTATGATGAATTCTGTTATCGCAGCACAGAACCCACATACCTTCATCTATCGTGGGTGGGAAGTGCAGACGACAGGTAATCCATATGCCCACTGTATCCTTCGGGGCTACGTGGATAAGTTCGGTCGAAGTCACGCCAACTATCACTACGAGGATCTCCATAATGTGTGGGATTCTTACCAGGCACATCCAGAACTGGTGAATCCGGCAGTCATTGTGGACTGCAATCATAATAACTCTGGTAAGCAGTACTTAGAGCAGGTACGAATCGCTAAGGATGTCATGCATAGCTGCCACATCTCTAAGGATGTGAATCGTCTGGTTCGCGGACTGATGATTGAGTCCTATATCGAGGACGGTGCCCAGAAGATCGGCGAAGGAATCTATGGCAAGTCCATTACCGACCCATGCCTGGGCTGGGAGAAGACGGAGAAGCTAATCTATGAACTAGCAGATCTGGTGGAACTATAAGGTTTCGCATATAATATAGATCCTTGATTATTACAATTAAATAGAGGATTGATTATAAAGAAAAGGGGCTGTGAAAAAATGAGATAATCATTTTTTCGCAGCCTCTTTTTATGGGGCGTGACCCAGTTTCGCGCGCGAAGCGTGCGAAATATAAACCACCCGCTATGCGGGTGCGCGGTGTTTCTTCAGTCTGATAAGTGAATAGCCATTATATATGTTTGATGTGAGTCCTATATAATCGGAAATTCGGTGTGTATCACCCAAATTCGTATTTCCAAGCAAATAAGGTGAAACAAACTTAAAACACGATTTAAATATCGCAGGTTCATTTTGTATGTGTCATCCAAATTCGGCAGACCGCCTCAAAAAGGCGAAATCCAAATCAACGCATGAGGATTTTAAATAAAAAAAGATGGACTTGGAGACGTAAATACCGGCATGCGTTCGCCTTTTTACCACTCATATTTCAAATTGGGCGAAACAGACTTTTTAAAAAGCTTGTTCTCGCGGCCATGTTGGGCTAGAGTTCGACGCACTGCTTCAATAAAACAAGTCCCAACGCAACGCTTCAATAAAACAAACTCCACTGTACCGCCTCAATAAAACAAGTCTTAACGTGTATCTCAGCATAAATTTCCTCTAAAAAACAGAAAAGCGCCTGTGTGGTTCGGATGTGATTTGCAAAAGCTTTGTTTCCTCCTCTCCTATGGATAGACTAAATTAAAACTATTAATCTGTATCAGGAAATAAACACAATAAAAATAGGAATCTTGCAGGAAACCTTGTGAAAATCATACAATACATAGGCGAAAAAACCTTGCTTCACCTATGGGTTTCGCATATAATATAGATACTTAATTAATACTATTAAATAAATAGGGGATTGATTATGAGGGGAACAGAATTCTTGACAGATCTGACGCTACGTGTGGGGACAGGTAGTGATCACTTTGCCATGAGTCATGGCAGCTTCAAATACAAGAGAAGCCAGAGTAAGATGCGGCTCTTAACCCGAGATGGGGAGCGGTTCATTGATCAAAAAGCTGGATCTGTATACCGCCTCCATAGAGAGTGCCTCGATGGAGAGAGGAAGGGAATCCTACATCTTTGGTTTACAAGAGAATCTGGTCTGGGTACAGAGAACCGATTTGACATAACAATACAGGCCCTTCCGGATGAGCATATCTATGGCTGTGGAGAGACCTATTCGAAATTAGACCTAAAGGGTGAGAATGTCCGAATCTTCGTTGCAGAACATCAGAATGCAGGACGAATCGGGAAGAAATTAATCCGTGAGAAGATTTTCGGTGTAAAGCCGAATTATGTCATGGATTTCTCGAAGTATGAATCCTATTATGCCCAGCCTACTTTTGTAGGAGCAGTTCCAGGAAGTCATAAGTACTTTATTCATGTGAACTGTAAGCGTTATAGCGAGTTTGATTTCCGTGATGGCTATACCACCACATTTCACCTGGAGGAATTGCCGGACCTCTACTATGGAGAGGCAGAGACTTTCCAGGAATTGTCTCGTCTACAGTCTGCACTACTCGGCAGACAGCAGGAACTTCCAGACTGGATCTATGACGGCGCGATCCTGGCAATCCAGGAGGGCTGTGACAGGATTGATGAGAAACTGGCTCGTGCCAAGGAGGCAGGCATCAAAGTGAATGGTGTCTGGTCTCAGGACTGGTGTGGATGCAGACGAACCGGATTCGGCTATCAGGTAATGTGGAACTGGAAAGCGGATGAGTGTCCTGGGGGACAGTATCCTGACTTAGCGAAGCATATAGAGAAGTGGGGAGCGGATGGAATCGCATTCTTAGGATATATCAATCCCTTTATCGCACTTGAGAAGGACATCTATCAGGAGGCAGCGGCCAAGGGATATTGTGTGAAGGACAAGGAGGGCAAGGACTACCTGGTAACCATCACCACCTTCCCGGCAGCCATGGTGGACTTCACCAATCCAGAAGCTTACGCCTGGTATAAGAATCTAATTAAGGAAAATATGATTGGCATCGGTATGAAGGGCTGGATGGCTGACTTCGGCGAGTACCTCCCTCTGGATGCTGTTTTATTCGATGGTTCTGATCCCATGGATCGCCATAATGAGTGGCCTGCAATCTGGGCTGGCATGAATCGTGAGGCGATTCAGGAATGCCATAAGGAGGGAGAGGTATTCTTCTTCACCAGAGCTGGTTCCACCAAGACCATACGGAATAGCATGATGATGTGGACAGGAGATCAGCATGTGGACTGGTCAGTGGATGATGGACTTCCATCTGTGATTCCTGCCAGCCTGTCACTGGCTATGTCAGGCTATGGCATTAGTCATTCCGATGCAGGTGGCTATACCACAGTGATGCACATGAAACGTTCGAAGGAACTCCTGATTCGCTGGGAAGAGATGAATGCATTTTCACCGCTGCTTCGAACCCATGAGGGCAACCAGCCAGTGAATGACGTCCAGTTCGATGATGATCAGGACTTACTTAGAAATATGAACCGGGCTGCTCATTGGCATGTCCTTTTGAAGGATTACCTGCAGCAGTTGGTTCGGGAATGTAAGGAAAGTGGCATCCCAGTGATGCGACCTCTCTTTTATCACTATGATGAGGCATGGTGCTACACCGAGAAGACAGAGTATCTCCTGGGGGGAGAACTACTGATCGCACCAATTCTTGAGGATGGTAAGAGGAGCCGGCTGGTACGCTTGCCAGATGATCATTGGATTCATCTCTTTACCGGAGAGCGATTCCAAGGTGGGGACCTTGAAATCGAAGCCTCCATTGAAGAGATTCCGGTTTTCGTAAGAGACAGTGAAGAGGGCAGAAAAATCGTTGAGCTCTTTCGGAAGTAGTATTTCTGTTTCTAAAAAGGAGAAGTATAGGGGGTAATGGAAATGAATGAGAAGAAGTCAAGGGAGCAGGGGCTCTGGAGCAAGTGCGCTTACGGATTCGCTGACATCTATGGAGGTGGCGCATTTGTAGTCATCAGCACGTTTTTTACCGTGTTTCTGACCAAGGCGCTGGGTATGCCGGTTGCACTGGCTGGAACCATCCCATTGATTGGTAAGATTTGGGATGCGATTACAGACCCGATTATGGGTAATATCTGTGACCGCACACGTTCTAAGCTTGGCCCGAAGAGATTCTACATCCTAATTGGAAGCATTTGTTCTGCAGTGACTTTCCTTCTGATGTGGGTGAATCTGGCATCCGACAATATGACCACCACTTACATCTTCTACATGCTGATGTATATGCTGTTTTCCACAGGATTCACCATTGTCATGGTGCCATATAATGCCTTGCTTCCGGATATGGTTCTAGACTACACCATGCGTTCCAAGTTCTCTGGTGTCCGCATGATTTTTTCCACATTTGGTGCCATCCTGGCTGGGCTGATTCCAACCATTGTCATTAAGGATAATACCAATCCGGCGCAGTACTTTACAGTTGCATTGATTTTCACGGTAATTTTCTTCCTTGTAATCCTGGTTACCTTCTTTGGGACCTGGGAGCGCCAGAAGGAGCCGATTAAGATTGGACTGATGGAGAGCTTTGTTCAGAGCTTAACTGTTTATAAATGTAGATCATACCGTATATTTATCGCGATCTTCTTAACTGGACAGGGAGCAGCTGATTTCATTACAGGAATGGCTGTCTACTATGTAGATGACGTATTGAATGCATATGGTGGCGGTCGATTCACCTATCTCATGGCAGTGATTCTCCTGTCACAGTTTGTTGGAACCATTGTTCTCACACCACTGATGGCTAAGACATCTAAGAAGATGCCTCTGCTCTTAGGATTCCCGATTCGTATCCTGGCAACTCTGGGACTCTTATTCTTCTCTCATGAGGGAGCAAACTTCGGCATGATCCTAGGACTGTCCTTCGTCATTGGACTTGGTATGGCAGGATCCTCTACCACAATCTATGCAATTCTTGCAGATATGGCGGATGTAGATGAATTAATTACTTCCATTAATCGTCCTGGTACCTGCTCTGCAATGGCTACTTTCATTCGTAAGATTGCGACAGGTCTATCCTCCACCATCATTGGAATTCTTATGGGCTTGGTTGGATACAATGAGAATCTGGCTAAGGACGGTCTGCGCCAGGCTGCATCTACACAGCATGGTATCGCTATGATCTACATTTTCGCACCAATTGTGCTGATGGTATTCGCTATTCTCTTCACTGTTCTCTTCCCAATGAAGAAGCAGGAATTCGAGGTCATTCGCAAGGAAGTGGCTCGTCGTAAGGGGGAGGATTCCTCTAAGGCAACGGAGGATGAGATCCGTACCATCGAGAAGGTGACTGGATTCAAGTATGACAACCTCTGGAATCGTGAGCATGCACTGAAGTTCAAGAGCTGATGGGGGAAATCAAGCATGGATATGTTAAAGCATCTAAATGAAGTAAATAATGTCCCGATTCATGCGGTGGACAGTGAGCTGTTTCAATCCTATGGAAGAGTGATCGAGGGCTATGATTTCTCGGAGCTGATCCAGTATATGCGGGACGAGACAGAGATTCCAGAGACTGGTAATGTCTATGTGGCAAGTGTCCCTGAGATGGAGGGAATGCAGGAGAAGAGCCGCATGGAGACTCTGCTCTATGGGGGACTTCCAATTCAAATCGGCTACTGCAATGGCAGAAACTCTACCTATAACGGCTTCGAATACCATAAGGGATCTGAGATCAATGTAGCAGTGACGGACTTCATGCTGGTGCTGGGACATACCTGGGAGATCCATGAGAACCATTATGATAATCAGAATGCTCAAGTATTCTTCATCCCCAAGGGAACAGCAATTGAGATGTATCAGACAACCCTCCATCTGTCTCCTCTGAAGGTGACCGATGATGGCTTCAAGGGAATCGTCATCCTGCCAAAGGGAACCAATACTCCCTTGATGGATGTGGAGAGAGAAGAGCGGGACTTAGCGCTAGCGAGACTTCGAGCTGATGCAGGTGGAAAGATGCCAGAAACGGGGGATACTGGGGAGGTGGATCCTGAAAACGCACTTCTCCTCCAGAGAAATAAATGGGTGATTGCCCATCCAGATAGAGAGCCTCTGATCAAGCAGGGCGCCTTCCCTGGAATCATTGGAGAAAATAAGGAACTGTTTTACTAGAAAGTTATTAGAAATAGTGATCCGGAAATGAAACGGGATAAGACTTAGAAAGGATATTCTATGAAGGAATTTCAGGTGGCATACATCCCAATTGGTGTACCAACCTATGAACTTGTAAGTGCAGAGAAGAAGTTTGAAGAGTCTGCAGAGATGCTGAATGATATTACAGAGCATGTGGTTTATCCAGATGAGATGCTATTGTCTCTTAATAAACTGAAGGAATTCTTAGATCATCTAGATCCAGATCTGATTGTTCTACAGAATATCACTTTTGCCAATGCAGCTTATGCTACAGAGGTACTTGCTCGTTTTGACTGTCCATTTATCCTGTGGACTCTGAGAGAGCCTGTGATTGATGGAACGAGACTTCGCCTGAACTCTCTAACAGGTGCATATTCTGCAGCAAATACTTATAAGCAATTTCGTAAGGAGCCTCTGGATTATGTATTTGGTGCTCCGGATGAAGTAGCAGTACAGAAGAAACTG
>ONIO01000086.1 GCA_900317915.1 uncultured Lachnospiraceae bacterium
GTTAGCTAAAGATGCATTAGCAGATGCATGCTATCCAGGTAACCCTCGTGAAGCTAGTCTGGATCAGGTCATTGCAATGTATCGTGAATTGATGTAATTTTTATCAAAAACATTACTAGGTCGTGGGGAAATTTGGACATGCCTAGTGATAATACAGTCTGATCTTTAGAATATTGAGATTCATTATGAGGGAGTTGCTTTTAAGCGACTCCCTCATTTACTATGATATAATAAAATTAGAAAACAAAGAAAAGTAAAGAAATAAAAATAGAAATGGCACAGTGTTAGAATCAAGGATAAGAGTGGAATTAGAAATAGTAGATAAAACAAATAGGGATTAATAGTCGTATAGGGATTAATAATCGTATTGAGATCAATAATCGTATTGAGATTAATAATCGTATCGGGACGGGAATGGTTATGGGCTCTATGTGAAGCAGCAAAAAAATGTCTAGAGAATACCTCAGTGGAGAAGCTTACAGTGAAGCAAATCACTGAGGCAGCAGGTGTGTCGAGACAGACCTTTTATCGAATGTTCCTAGATAAGTATGACCTAATTAACTGGTACTTCGATATCCTAATGAGTAAGTCCTTTGATCGCATGGGTGAGGGTAAAACTGTTGAAGAGGGATTAACTCTTAAGTTTCGCTATCTCAAAGAAGAGCGGGTCTTTTTTAATGCTGCCTTTCAATCGGATGCCCAGAATAATCTGCAGGATCATGACTTTGAGATGATCTATGCCTTCTATTCCAATTGGATGGAGAAGAAGAGTGGAACAGGTCCAGTAGATGAAACAGCTCTTCTCTTAGAGATGTACTGCAGAGCCTCGATTTACATGACAGTGAATTGGGTGATTGGTGGGATGAAGGATTCGCCTGAATGGCTGGCGAAGCTTCTTGTTCATGCCCTTCCCAGTAGATTGGAAGAGACCTTTCGTAAATTGAATCTCTTGGGCTAGAGGATAGGAGCGAGTCTTGACTCTGTTTCCAATTTATTTCCAATCCATATCAAAATCCAATTCAAAACCATTATATATACCAAGACCACTGAGGCTTGTTTATGACAAGTGTCTCAGTGGTCCTTGTATTTATAAGTAAGTGCCTTCACAGGTGATAGCGAATCACTTAGATCTCCTTCTTGGCAAGCATCTCTTTGATGTGCTCTACCATAACAGTAGATGCAGGAGACAGGAAGTCATCATTTAGTGACATGATACCAAGGGTTCTGTGCTGCTCTGGATTCAGAGGATAGATATCTACCTTACGCACGATATTCTTAATGATAAGCTCTGGCATAATAGAGATACCAGCACCACACTCAACCATTGCCAGTGCCGACTGGTCGTCGAGGATGTGACAGTTTGCTCGGATATCAAGCTTATAGTTCGTGAGGTAATTAATGACATCTATGTCACAACTATCCTGTTGGATGACGAAAGGCTGATTCTTTAAGTCCTCAGGAGTAATGGTCTTCGTACCCTTCGGGAAGTATCCCATTGGAGTGACACAAACCAGTGGATCCTTACAGAGAGGGATGAATGGGAGACCATCGTCTACCGCATCACTGGCAATTCCGATATCGATCACGCCGTTTCGAACCCAGGTAACTACGTCTGTATAGGAGCCCTGGTATACTTCTAAGTCAATCTGAGGATGTTTCTCGGAGAAGGACTCAATGATAGCTGGCATCCATGCAATGCAGACAGAATTGACACAGCCGATTTTTACTGTACCAGTCTGTAGCCCCTTCATCTCAGAAACTGTCTGCAAGAGACTGTTATTAGCCTGCACGATCTTCTGCAGATAAGGACTGATTTGCTCTCCGGCACTTGTCAGCTGCACACCATTTTTATTACGTATAAATAATGGAAAGCCAACTTCCTCTTCCATAGATGAGATGGAGTGGCTGACAGCAGATGGTGTCAGATGCAGTAGTTGCGCTGCCTTGGCAAAGGAACCCTGCTCAATAATGGTTTGAAAAATTTCATAAGATAATAAGGTCACTATTTTTCTCCTGTGAAGAATAAATTAAAGGTACATTATAAGTGAAGGTTTATTCACTTATTAGAAATACCTGATGATGAATGGAACAGCATTGACGAAATTTCATCTTATAAATGAAATTCTTGAACTTTACTCTCGACAGTCATGATAGTACAATACCCTTAGACAGTCAAATGTTGAGTAATCTTTTTTCTTTTTCCGGCAGCCGCGAGGCTGCCTTTTCCTGTTTTATGGACTAATATATAGATACTATTTTAACACTTTAACGTAAAAAAGAAATAGTATTTTTGTTTTTATTTCAACTCATTCGTGTTTTTTTCACCAGATAGGGTAGATATCATGAAGAGAAAAGCGATTTCGTTTTATTCAAAATTCCATTGCATCGGCTCTAAGTGCCCCAGCAATTGCTGCCAGAATTGGGTCATTCGTATCGATGATGAGACTCATAAGCACATGATGAGAGAGGCTTTTCCTAAGAATCTGAAGTATCGTATCTTCACTGTGAATGAGGCAGGTGGCTTTCATCACATTCGAACCATTGCTGGGAAGTGTCCCTATCTACGAGCTGGTTTATGTTCCTTCCAGTGGAATCATCGCATGGATCTCATGCCACAGATCTGCCAGGTTTATCCGAGACGGGTGGTCTCCTATGGCAGCGAAGCGGAGATCAGCCTAGAACTTTCCTGTATTCATGCAGCAGAATTATTTCTAGAGACGGAGGGACGTCTGACCTACGAAGAGGTAGAGGACGATACCATCATCATGTGGGAGCAGGGCAATCAGGATCCTTCGTTTTTGACCTTCTTACAGGAGTCTCGTGAGAGGATGCTAGACTATTTGTGGGAGGATTCTCATGGCAGTCTCGTGGAGCGGCAGGAGGCACTGTACGACTATGTGCTGTCAATCCATCGTTTCATCGTCCGGGATCAGATTGAGAATGCAGCACAGGTTAAATGTAAACCAAGGGATAAAGGCGCAGGAGAGACCTTCTTTTACCCCATATCGTTTTTGAATCAAATTCTCCTGCAGGATGTATCCTTTGCAGAATCATCAAAAAAGAATCCGACCCTTCATCACTTAATTGATCTCTATATAAAGCATGCTGGAAAACTGTATGAAGATGAGGCGGAGGAAGTGTTTAAGATTTGGTACCAGGAGATGATTACTGCTTATCCCAAGCTAGAGGATACCTATCTCAAGTATTTTTCATATGTGCTGCAGCAGATCTATACAGAGTCCTACGAGGATTATCATGTGCTGCGTAAGATGCTAGAGGCACTTTGGTTTGTGGATGTATGGAAGCTTCTAGATACCGTTTCCTACCAAGTGGAAGGGAAAGCGCAGAATAAGACAAAGGAGTTAGATCCGGGAAATCAATCAGATTCCCTAGTAGATGAAGAATTGTCTGATAGTTATTCTACGAACTGGGCAGATACCTCAGAAGAGGCGAAACGCTTAGCTGCAGTGGAGCGTGGATTCCGTCACCGCTTGCGGTTGCATGATATATTCTTAGAGAGAGCGAGACAGGAAATCCTCTCCTGAGGACTGTGTGGTATTACCACGAAAAATCCACAGAAATGAATCACAAAATTATTCCTCGTAATTGCTTCTTTGTGGTGCTTTTGCTGAAAATCTTCATCTGTACATGAAAATTCTTACAATATTCTGAAAACGATGTTATAATCAATACAGAATGTGTTGAATTTTTAGTAAGGAAGTGTTATTGTGAGTAGTTCTGTGCAGAAATATGAGGTTGGAGACTACGTTATGCATGAGAGTGCAGGCGTATGTAAGGTAGCAAGCATCGAGGAATGTGCTCTTCAGGGAAAGGGTTCTGAGAAACTTTACTATAAGCTTTTACCGGTATACCATACAGACGGACAGATTACCACTCCTGTTGAGGATAAGAATCATCGTATTCGCGATGTCAAGACCAGTGAAGAGATGCAGTCCATCTTAGATCACGTGGACGAATTAACTGTTGTAGAGGAGCGTAACGAGAGAACACGTCAGGAGAAGATCAAGGCACAGATTGCTTTATTCGATCCGAAGCCTTTAGCTGGCGTTGTGAAAACCGTATATCTCCGTAAGAAAAAGAGATTGAGTGAGGGTAAGAAGGCGATGTCTGTTGACGAGCGTATCCTTCAGCAGGCTGGTGCACGCCTCTTCGAAGAGATGGCTTTTGCAATGAAGAGTGATCTTGCAAGTGTACAGAAGAATTTCTTTGCAGTGTTAGATGCACATCTTTGATGTAAGAAAAAGGTATTCCTTTATTTCGAATGTATGATTACGATGACCGATCTGTAAGTCTCTTGATGAGTTCTACAGGTCGGTTTTTCTTTCCCATAAAAGTATGGGTCTGGTTAGTTGAAGGAAAAATCTATAGAAGCTCTGCTGATAGATATAACAAGTAGAAATAGCTCCTGGCTTCACAGAGTCAATCGGATAGATTACAATTACAATTACA
>ONIO01000084.1 GCA_900317915.1 uncultured Lachnospiraceae bacterium
GGCGCTCCAGCCCTGCTTTTCGAGAACAGTTGTAAGGGCATCCTCTAGAGCCATCTCCTCTGGGACATAGGTCTGATAGAGCTGATCCCGCAGGTCCTGAAATGTTGGCGTATGACCTGGCTCCATCATGGCATCCAGAATCATGGCCACATTCTCAATCTCCGCCATATACTTCTCCCTTGGGAGGTAGGTTCCTGGGAAGAGGAGGTCCATGCTTCTCTCTGCAAAGGGAATCTGACACTGGGCCTCCTGTCCCGGCACTGGAAAATAAGTGGCCGGAAGCTTATCCACAGAGGTGGAGCCTTTTTGCGGCACTTGTCCACCCTTCCCATAATACTTCTCCACATAGGCGGCGTGGCTTCGATCAATGGTTAGAACATGCTGGTCCCATACTGGCAGCACGATTCCAGGGTGGTGATAGAGAGGATTCCAGGGTGGTGATAGAGAGGATGATCCACGATCCAGTTATAGAATGGGATTCCCAGCTCATTTAGGAAGCGAACCTCTCTCCCGTTCTCTCCCTCCATGGTGAGGTAGGGAAGCTTGGAATTAATGTCTAGAACTGCATCATAGAGTCTGTCAGGACTAGCCTTGGCTCTGTCCAAAAGGTCTCCTAAGAGATTCCAGTCCGCTGCCTCATCCGACAATTCCACAAAGTCCACTTCTGCTCCAGCCCTCTGCAGGGCTTCCTCCATGCGATGGAGGAAGAAGGCCCCAGAGTAGTAGCAGATCTCTCTTGTATGAATGATTAGGATTTTCTTCGCCATAGATCTCCTCTATTGAAAAAGTAAAAGAGAGTTGCAGGATGCTCCCACAACTCTCCATTAGCGCAATTACAAACTACCAGGAGATAACCTCAGTTCCCTCTTCTGTAACCAGAACCTGAAGCTCCCACTGGGCACTTGGAAGTCCATCTGCTGTGTATACTTCCCAGTCATTTTCTGGATCCGTATAGATGGCATTGGATCCCATATTTACCATTGGCTCGATGGTGAACATCATACCAGGAACCAGAAGCATATCCTCCCCTGCGTTGGTGAGGTAGCTAACCCATGGCTCCTCGTGGAACTCACAGCCCACACCGTGTCCACCGATTTCACGGACAACAGAGTAACCATTCTCCTCGGCATGCTTATGCACTGGCTCAGCCATATCGCCTAAGAAGCTCCAAGGCTTTGTCGCCTTCAGGCCCAACTCTACGCACTCCTTCGTGACATCTACAAGCTTCTGAACTGCAGGATCCACATCGCCGATGCAGAACATACGAGAGGAATCAGAGAAGTAGCCATCTAAGATGGTAGAGCAGTCTACATTGATGATATCACCACTCTTCAGGATCACATCCTTAGATGGGAAGCCGTGGCAGACCTGATCATTTACAGAGGTACATACACTGTAAGGGAAGCCCTCGTAATTCAGAGGTGCCGGGATACCACCCATGGAATAGGTCACATCATTTACAATGTCATTAATCTCAGCTGTGCTCATGCCCTCATGGATTGCCTCAGCGATGGCATCTAAGCATGCCACATTGATCTTCGCAGACTCCTTGATCTTTGCAATCTGCTCTGGAGTCTTGATCAGGTTACGGCTAGGAACCGTGTGTCCCTCTAAGGCATAACGAAAGATCTTCTTATCTGTAATCTCGTGGCACTGCTTATACTTCTTACCAGAACCGCACCAACAAGGGTCATTTCTACCAATTTTCTTATCAGCCATTCTATATATCCTTCCTTCATCTATTTCTAAATGTAAACCAAGCCCAAGGCGGCCTCTTACTGCCTCGGCTGGATGCAATCGTCGTATTGCCAGGGAACTATTATAGAACTCACAGTCCCTTATGCAATCACCGTCCCCTATTGTACAACAAGTGGAGCCGTAATGCATTTCTTTTCAGTGGAACTCAGTTCTTCTTTCCAAGTCCATTAATGATATTAAAAGTATCATGGTGGATGGTAAGTTCGCTTACACGGAGGCGATCTAAGACCTTCTTATGATTTCGAACCGAGTGCTTCTTTAGGATCTTACTATACTCATAGCCATCCCAATTGAGACTTGCCTCTGTGACACCCATCTCGTTAGCCAGCTGTCTCTGGTACTTCTGGACGATGGCAGCTCTTCTGATCTGCTCATTGATATAGTCCTCTGATGCAGGAAGTCTCTCCCACTGCTGGTCTAAGAGATCCTCCCAGAAGTCTGTCTGGGCATTCTTCAGGTACTCTTGCTCCTCCGCTGTCAGAGTGATATCTGCCTTCTTAGCCTCCTCATAGAAGAGGTAATCATGGATGGTATTCCCTAGAATCGTACGCTTCACCAGGGTAGACATAATCTTTCCATCCATTCGGATATTCCAGTAGTCCTTGGTGGAGTCTGGATTATAGATCATAGCCTGCTTCTCCACTACACGCTCCTCCAGGAGGGTATAGTAGGACAGATCCTTCACACGGATAGCATGTCCATCCACAGTAGCAACTGCCTTCTTCCCATCCCTTTTCATATCAATAAATTGGGAGGTGACATAGCGCTCATATCCTGCCAAGACGGTGACCAGGATGAATCCAATAATCAGGAGATCTCTCACAATCTTCTTCCAGGTAAAAGCAGCCCTTAGGCTCTCCTTAGAGAATCGTCCTTCGTCTTTCACCTTATGAAATATAGACCATATTGTTCTCATGGAAATCACCTGCCTTTCCTAGAATCATTATAACGTGCAAAGAGAAAGGCGACCACCCCAAATGAGGTGATCGCCTTGAATCATTCTTATTTACTTCCCAAGGAGTCTACCTGTTGTGGATAGGCAGGATACCTTCCTACATGCGCCGGATGGCCAGGATACGTTCCTACATGCGCCGGATGGCCAAGATACCTTCCTACATGCGCCGGATGGCCAGGATGTCATGGCAGAGAACCGAACGATTAGCTGTGATACCAGCCTTGGTACTCTGGGCTTCTACAATCTTACCTCCACCGGCATAGATGGCTACGTGTCCAGAATAGCATACGATATCACCTGGTTGGATATTATCGTAACTTACAGCAGAACCAACCGAGCGGAATCCTCCCGAGGTCAATCGGCCTCCCTTGAAGTAGCCGAAGTGCTGGTAGACACTGGTTACAAATCCAGAGCAGTCGGCACCACCGGTAAGGGATGTACCTCCCCAGACATATGGATTACCAACGAACTGCATGGCATAGGATACAATTGCACTTCCATTGACACTAGCTGTTGGATTACCACCGGCTACATTATGAGAACCACTGGATCCATTACCTTCGCTTCCATGGAAGGTACCGTCAGAACTGTTCTGCTGACTGGATGTTGCCTTACGAGCAGCTTCTTCTGCTGCCTTTCTTTGAGCCTCTTCACGCTTCTTCTTCTCTTCTGCAGCCTTCTTCGCAGCGGCTTCCTTGGCCGCTGCCAGCTCAGTATCAATGCTACCCATCTGTGTCTTCATGGTAGCCAGGGTATTATTGAGAGAGGTCTTCTTTGCATCTAATTCAGACTTCTGAGTTTTCAGACTGGTCTGTTCTGTCTGCAGCTGAGTCTTAATCTCTGTCATATCCTCTACCGTACCCTGATATGCAGTGAGCATATTCTGATCATACTGATAGATGGTATTGGCATATTCCACACGATTCAGCATATCGGAGATGTTCTTAGACTCTAGGATAGCAGTCAGCATAGTAGCGTTCTGACCAGACTCATATGTGTACTTCATTCGAAGCTTAATTGCTTCTCTCTGCTCATTCACAGACTGCTCAGCTGCTTCCAGATTGGCCTGGGTATCAGCAATCTCTGATTCCTTATCAGAGATCTGACTATTCAGATCTGCCACTTCAGCCAATAAAGTAACCAACTGAGAGTTGGTGGAGTCAATATTATTCTGAAGATTATCCTTATCCTTTTGAATATCATTAACACTTCGCTCTGCATGAACTTCTCGAGGCATCACTGCGCCTGCAAGGGTAAGAGTCATAACAGAGGTGAGCATGAAAGTCGCGATTCGCTTTGCAATTCTATTATTCAATGGATTCCTCCTCATAATTGCCTAGTTTATCACCTAATTACACCCATTATAACAGAAGTTTTCCTACTGTCTCCTCTTTTTTCGATAATTCACTGTTTTTTCACGATTTTTTAAGATTTTCCGGAGAAAGTCAAGACTCGCTCGCGAGTCTTGCGCGCCGGATTCGGGTCTGCTTCAGCAGACAAATTCCTGTCCGAATCCGTGCGCATCTTCGCGGAGCGTTTAACGCAGTCGGAGCTTGTACCCCGACTGCGTTAAATCAATTGGGTTATTTTTCACTACAATATTGTGTGATAAGAATCTTGAACTATTTCGTAGATATAGATGAATCGGCCTAGAAAATCCTGTATGGAGAATTGTTTGTAGAGAATCCTATATAGAGAATTATATATGATCGGAAATTCGGTGTGTATCATCCAAATTCGGATTTCCAAGCAAATAAGGTGAAACAAATTTAAAACACGATTTAAATCTTTCAGGTTCATTTTGTGTGTGTCATCCAAATTCGGCAGACCGCCTCAAAAAGGCGAAATCCAAATCAACGCATGAGGATTTTAAATAAAAAATGATGGACT
>ONIO01000085.1 GCA_900317915.1 uncultured Lachnospiraceae bacterium
TCTGATCTATCTCGGGGGGAGGCCCTTGAGAAAAGAAATCCTGTGAAGACTGGCACGAAAAATATGGAAGCCTTGGATGAGAATCTACCTAAGCTCTTAAAAGAGCTGAAGGATGAGGATGTCCTCTTTGTGACATCTCGCTCCACTTTCTCTATGAAAGAGGGTGCCAATAGAACCCATCCATTATTTATGTATGGTAAGAATATCGTACATGGGCAGAGCTGTGGTGATGTTCAGGGACTGAATGGGGTGTCTGCCACCATTATGAAGTACTTAGGGGTGAAGGAGCGCTTGGGTGGCCCGGTTTTACCGGTGCTGAAATAGTCTGTCTTTTATCTTTTAGAATATGATAAGATGATAGGGTAAAAAGTCAGCCCTACTCTTACTCATGTGTTTTCTGCTTGGAACACTTCTCACGGGATGCTTTGATGCAACCATTGATGGTGATCGATTCACCACGGTCTGCTCTAGGCACAAGTTGCAGGTAATACGCCAAGAGGATGGAAGAGGCGAGGACAAGGGTGCCACGGGCTGGTGGTCCGCTGCAGGCAAGGGAACCTCATGCTCTATAGAATATGTGGAGTTTGATTCCGAGGATCATGCCAAGTCTTTTCAAAATGAGGAGATATCTTATATCCGTAAGACCTATGGCAATGGAAATACAGATGGGAATGACTTCTCCCTGAATGCGTCATCTACCTGTTATCGGGTCATGCGACGAAGCAATAAGGTTCTAATCGCAACTTGCATTCAGACAGATCAGGAGACATTGGATCAGATACTTAAGGATCTACCGGAATTCGGTAATGGTGGTATCCTGGTTCTGAGATAGAGAGATCGAAGGATTCAGAAGGGCTGGATTTGTGATTCCGGATAGGACTGACAATCATAAGATTCGATAGTGTATTTTGGCAGGTGGATCGATGAGGATTCATCTGCCAAAACTGGTTTTATAAACAACTAAATTTTCTCGAAACATAAATGATAGAAATAGGAGGATAAGAAAAATGCCAACATGGTTAAATGATGCATGCTTTTATGAGATCTATCCACAGACCTTCTGTGATAGTAATGGAGATGGAATTGGAGATATCCAGGGAATTATACAGAAACTGGACTATATCAGGGATACAGGATTTAATGCTCTCTGGATTAATCCCTGCTTTGACTCACCCTTCAAGGATGCAGGATATGATGTAAGAGACTATAAGAAAGTGGCTCCTCGATATGGCAGCAATGAGGATCTCATTCAGCTCTTTCAGGAAGCCCATAGGAGAGGAATCCATGTGCTTTTGGACCTGGTTCCAGGTCATACCTCTGAGGAACATGAATGGTTTCTAGAGTCTAAGAAGGCAGAAGAGAATGCATTCTCGGATCGCTATGTCTGGACCAATTTTGGATTTCAGGGAGCCAAAGACTTTAAGTATGTAGCAGGGGAGTCTGACCGGGATGGAGCATATATTCTGAACTTCTTTAACTGCCAGCCAGCGCTGAATTATGGATTTGGCCGACAGGATGAGAAGTGGATGATGGCACCGGACTCTCCAGCTGCAATTGGAACACGAGAGGCCATGAAGGATGTAATGAAGTTCTGGATGGACCTGGGCTGCGATGGATTCCGTGTAGATATGGCAAGTTCTCTGGTAAAAAATGATACAGAGGATAAAAAGTATACCCAGGCAATCTGGCAGAATGTTCGTGGCTGGCTAGATCAAAACTATCCAGAGGCAGCTATTGTATCCGAGTGGGGCTATGGCTTCCAGGCCTTCGATGCAGGATTTCATATGGACTTCACCTTGAATGATCCAGGCTGTGGCTATACATCCCTCTTTAGAGACTATTCCAACCCAAGAGGAGATAGAGACTGGGTGCTTTTAGAGTCGAAAAAAGAGACTGCAAAGCTATATAAAGAGCATGCATCCCATGACCCAGAGAAGCCATGGAGAGAAGACTGTCTCACTCAGGACCATAGTTACTTCCGTAAGGATGGACATGGAGATATCACCACCTTCTTAGCTGACTATGAGGGTCGTTATGCCGCTGCTAGAGGAAAGGGATATATCAGCCTGATTACTGGTAATCATGACACCCCCCGAATCAACTTTACCCTCGATGATACAGAGCGCCGTCTATCCTTCGCTTTCATCTATACCATGCCAGGTGTTCCATTCATGTATTATGGAGATGAAATTGGTATGAAGTATCGTTATCTCCCTTCCAAGGAGGGTGGCTTCCAGCGAACCGGATCTCGTACACCAATGCAGTGGACAGGAGGTAAAAACCTTGGCTTCTCAGAAGCCAGCGAGGACGCCTTATATTTACCTGTAGAGGATGAAAAGGATGCACCAAATGTGGAGAGCCAGTTGGCAGATGAGGGATCGCTTCTTCATTTTGTTAAGGACCTGTTAAAACTCCGCCATGATAATAGAGACTTGCAGGCGGATGGAAGCTTCGAAGTACTCCATGGAGAGAGTAGAGATCCACTCTTTGTTTACCGTCGTGGAGATTTAATCTGTGCAGTAAATCCTTCTGGTGATGAGAGAAGCTTCGACTTGTCAAAGAGGGATGCGAAGGCCCTCTGTGGGGAGGAAATATTCTCTTATGGAGAGACAGGATATGATGCAGGTAGATTGACACTAGGGGGCCAGAGTTTCTTGGTTCTCAAGTAAACAGTATTGACAGTAGAGAAGCCCCTGGGCTATATTAAAGAATAGCGTTTTAAGAATGACATCGGGGTGTGAAAATGCCCCGATTTTTTATGGAGGAATCTACTTTGAGTTTAAAAAGTGAAATCGAAAAGCGACGAACCTTCGCCATTATCTCTCACCCAGATGCTGGTAAGACAACACTGACTGAGAAGTTCCTCCTTTACGGTGGACAGATTAACCAGGCTGGTTCTGTAAAGGGTAAAGCAACAGCAAAGCATGCAGTCTCTGACTGGATGGAGATCGAGAAGCAGCGTGGTATCTCTGTTACGTCTTCTGTACTCCAGTTCGAGTATGACAATATGTGCATTAATATCCTAGATACTCCTGGACATCAGGACTTCTCTGAGGATACCTATCGTACACTGATGGCTGCTGATTCTGCGGTCATGGTAATCGATGGAGCAAAGGGTGTAGAGCCACAGACCAGAAAGCTCTTCAAGGTATGCGTCATGCGCCACATTCCAATCTTTACTTTTATTAATAAGATGGACCGCGACGCAAGAGATCCATTCGACCTGATGGACGATATCGAGAAGGAACTTGGGATTGATACCTGTCCAGTGAACTGGCCATTAGGATCCGGTAAGGAATTCCGTGGTGTCTATGACAGAAAGTCTAAGAATGTCCTGCTTTACTCTGATACTTTGAAGGGTACCAAGGAGGGTAGGGAGTTAGACTTAGCCATTGATGATCCAGCCCTCCCAGGAGAGGTAGGAGACCAGGCTCTTCTGACCTTAAGAGATGAGTTAGAGCTTTTAGATGGTGCAGCAGTTCCATTGGATATGAAGCGGGTTGCTAAGGGTGAGGAGACTCCAGTATTCTTTGGCTCTGCTCTTACCAATTTTGGCGTTGAGACCTTCCTGCAGCACTTCCTTGAGATGACGAGTGCACCTCTACCCCGTAATTCAGATCATGGTGAGGTGGATCCATTCTCAGAGGACTTCTCTGCATTTGTATTTAAGATTCAGGCCAATATGAATAAGAATCATCGTGATCGTATTGCCTTTATGCGTATTTGTTCTGGTAAGTTTACCGCTGGTATGGAGGCATATCATGTACAGGGTAAGAAGACAGTACGTCTGTCTCAGCCGCAGCAGATGATGGCGGATAGCCGTAAGATGGTTGAGGAAGCCTACGCGGGAGACATTATCGGTATTTTTGATCCAGGAATCTATTCGATTGGTGATACATTGACGGTGTCTAAGGATAAGTTCAAGTTTGAAGGTATCCCTACCTTTGCTCCAGAGCACTTCGCTCGTTGCCGTCTGGTGGATTCCATGAAGCGTAAGCAGTTCGTTAAGGGTGTCAATCAGATTGCCCAGGAGGGTGCAATCCAGATGTTCCAGGAATATAAGGGGAACATGGAAGAGATTATTGTAGGAGTTGTAGGTGTCCTTCAGTTTGACGTTTTGAAGTTCCGCCTGCAGTCTGAGTATAATGTAGAGATTATCCTAGAGAATCTACCATATGAGTACATCCGCTGGATTAAGAATCCAGATGAGATCGATGTGGATAGTATCTCTGGAACATCTGATATGAAGAAGGTTCTGGATATGAAGGGACATCCACTTCTTCTTTGGGTTAATGAATGGTCTATCAATATGACCAAGGATCGTAATAAGGGATTAGAACTAGAGGAGTTCTCGCTTTTTTACGTTGTGGTAAAGATGGAGCGAGTCTTGACTTTATGTAATATTAATAAAATATAGAAAATCTTTAGAATTTTGATACTACATGTGTAAGGAAAAAACGGTAAAATATGTGATATAGAAGCGCTTCAAATCGATGGTCAACTACCCCGACCTACGGCTAACGCCTTAGAGGTCGGAGCTTGTAAAAGCTCTAATTGACTAGCCTAAGTTTTTAGAAAACTACGTTATTTATGTTAGCACACCTACGGATGATTCCCAAGTCTGTAGCAACTGTGGAGGCTCTGTAAACAGTTCTGGTGGGTAGGAACAGTCAACCTCAAGTGGTCGATTACGACAAGCATTAATAACATTGGCGAAGGGAAACAAACTTTCATACGAAAGGGATACCTCTTGCGAGTAGGTATCAAAGGTAAATTAATGAAACAAGGAAACAGAGTTTTTGTACTCAATATGCGAGGCGAGCCGCTTATGCCTTGCAGTCAAAGAAAAGCGAGAGTCCTTCTAAAAGAAGGTAAGGCGATAATTAACACATACAATCCTTTTACGATTCAGTTGACTTACGCAACTGGAGAAACAAAACAGGATTGTCATATTGGTGTAGATACGGGAGCTAAACATATTGGTATCGCTGTTACATCAGAGGACAAAGTATTCTACAAGGCAGAAGTAGAATTAAGACAGGACGTTAGTTCTAATCTTGATTCTAAGCGTATTTATCGTAGAGGTCGTAGAAGCCGTAAATGCAGATATCGTAAGCCGCGTTTTCTTAATCGCAAACGTACAGATAAATGGCTGCCACCAAGTTTACAGAACAGAATCAACCATACTTTTGCGTGGATAGATGAGTTTTCTGTATTGGTGCCAAGTCCTGTGCTGCATATAGAGGTATACAGCAAAGATGATAAATCCTGATATTCACGGTGTAGATTATCAGCTTGGTCAGACATACGGTTTCTTTGATGAAAGATATTTTGTTTTTGCAAGAGATAATTATACTTGCCAAGTATGCGGTAAATCGAAAGGCAAAATTTTGCAGACACACCACATTATCTATCGCAGCAATGGCGGTACAGACAGAGTGGATAACCTCATTACGGTATGTACGGACTGCCACACATCTGCAAACCATAAAAAAGGCGGAATCCTATACAAGTGGCAGGCAGAACATAAAAAAGTAAAGCAGTATAAAGAGCCACCATTTATGAATACGCTTCGTAGAAGGATTTTCGACAAATATCCTAATGCAATAATCACTTATGGTTCAGAGACAACGCTAAAGCGAAAAGAGATTGGCTTAGAGAAAACTCATTACAATGACGCGATTGTTATAAGCAGTATAACGGCTATAAAAGCAAACCCTAATGAGTGGTTACTAATAAGACAGTTTCGCAAGAAAAAGCGTTCATTACATGAATCAACTGCTCGCAAAGGACGTAAAGAGCCTAATCGTACGCAAAAGCGTAATAGAAAAAATACGCCATACTACAAAGGATTTTGGCTTAACGATAAGGTTTCTGTATTAGATCAGGTTGGTTACATTACAGGTTTTACTTCTGGCGGTGCATACATCAAAAATAAAAATGATGAATATATCACTTTGCCGGGTAAATCGTATAAGCAAGTAGGTATATCCAACTTGAGATTGTTGTCACACAATAATAATTGGCAATACATTAGAAACGCCGTGTAAATCGCAATTCATCCC
>ONIO01000092.1 GCA_900317915.1 uncultured Lachnospiraceae bacterium
AAGCCAGGCATCTGCACCATCGAAGACTGCTTTTTTGATGAGGACTACCGTAGTCTAGAGGATGTGGATCGTCTGATGGAGAGAGCCTATGAGATGGTAAAGTCTCGTGGTGAGAAACTAGAGTCGGATCATCCATATGGAAGGAAATGGTTAAGTGAGCATGGACACTGATTCTGTTACTAAAATAAAGTCTCTACTCTATGATGTGGATGCCATTGACTTTTTACATCTCAATAATTTCTGAGAAGGATTTACAAAAAAAGATGCTCGACCGAAAGGCCAAGCATCTTTCTTATATTGGTTAGTTTATTGATTATGCAGGTGCGAAAAGCTTCTTCATGTGACGGGTGATTCCCATTGCATGTCTTACGTGACTGGCACGTGACTGGCTTCACCATCAACTTTACGGGTTGTATGCATGAATTCTTCCTGTAGAATTGGATTTCTCATATCGATGGCAGCAGTCAGGCTGTGATCCTGAAGACCATACTCACGTGCTTCTTCTGGGCTGATTTCATTTGCGAATCTCATCATGGCGTTACCTCCTTATATTAACATTTGTCCGTGACTCACGAACAAATTCCTCTTTCTGTCTTTATAATAACACCAATTCAAAAAAAGTAAACTGAAATCCCTTTAAGTTGAAGATGATTAAAGTTAACGTCAACGTGATAAAGTGCCTTTTACTCTAGCACACCTGTCTTTTCCTTGGCCTCTTCAATGATCCTATTCAGCTTGGAATAAGGAATTGCAATCACTAGTCCAAGGATAAGTGAGAATGCAATGAATGGTAACAACTTTAAGACATAAATCCAATAATCATTTCCGTGCATACCACCGATACACTCACGCACTGCATTCATTGCATACTGGAATGGCATCAGGGCGTAGATATTCTTATAGAGATCTGGCAGTACATCGATTGGGAAGGTTCCGCCAGAACCAGCAACCTGGATCACCATGAGTACGACGCATACAGCTTCACCAACGGTACCAAAGGCGAAGGTGAGAGAGTACATCAGCATGGTGAAGGCCAGGCTGGTAACCGCACATGCAAGGTAAAACAGGATGGGATGATGGCACTGAATCTTTACATAGAAAAGAGCACCTAATACGGTAATCAGTGTCTGCATCTGTCCAATCAGGAAGTAAACAATATAGCGACCGAAGTATGCCTGATAATTCTTCAAATCAGGGAATTCCTCAGGATGCTTAATCTGTGTATGCATGATTGCGATCAGAATAACGGCACCTACCCAGATGGAGAGGATGATGTAGAATGGCGCTGTACCAGAGCCGTTATTCTCTACAGGATACTCTGCCTGTGTATTCATAGTGACTGGATTAGAAACAAAGCCAGAGATCAGGTCAGGATCTGTCTGAATCAGTTTCATCAGAAGAGTGTACTGATCGTTACTTGTTAGAGACTCCATATCAGAGATCAGATCCTCTAACTTGGTTTTCATATTCTGAACTTCTGCTTTAGAAGAAATCAGACTGTCACGTCCAAGGCTCAGCATATCTGGATAACCAGATAGGGCACCAGACAGCTTAGAGATCGATCCGCCAGAGACACTGAGGAGATTCTGTGCTTCATTCAGAGACTTCTTGATGGAAGCCATCGTTGCATTCATCTTAGGAACAACCGTATTCTGATAATCTGATTTCAGAGTCTCCAATTCAGACTGGATTGCCTTGAAGTCCGTGTCCATTTGTGTCTGGATCTTCTTCGCATCTTCCTTGGTCTTATCTGCATTGGTCTGCATGGAATCCAGATCGGTGATCAACTGATCGAAGTCTGCATTCACCTGCTTCAGCTGGTCCTCAGAGTAACCATAGTTGGTGAGACTGTTGACAGAAGTCTTCATGGTTTCTGCGGCTGTCTGAAGACTCATAACTGAGGAGTCTGTAATCTTACCAGTTTCTTCTAACTGCTTCATGAGAGAGTCTACAGTTGCCTTCATGGTAGTCGCTTGATTTGATAGGCTATTCAGGCTGTTTGAAACCAGGTCAGATGCTGACTTTGCAGTATTCTGTGCCTGATCGAAACTGTTGGATGCGCTATCTTCCATGAGACGGCTCTGATCCATGATGTTATTCAATTCATCTGTAATCGCCGCGGATGCATTGGCGAGACTATTGGTGGTATCGATTAATGCCACATAGGAATCAATCATACCAATGAGAAGAGATAAGTCGCTGTCCATCTGCTTCATTCGTAGAAGAGCAGATCCAGATAGATTCTTCTGATTATCTGTTGTCACTACATAATTACTTACCTGTACCAGAGAGGAGGCCAGAGTGCTGACGAAGGAGCGGTTGACCTGCTGCTGGACAGTGGTCTTGACCTTACTGGTAATCTTAGGAGCAATGGCATTCTTCTTCTCATTTTCATAGTAGGAGATCTCTGGATGCTTTGGGTCCCCACCAAGGAAACTAATCATGTCCTTAGAGAAGCCCTTATCAATAATCAGTGCTGCATAGTACTTACCAGAGCGGACACCATCTCTTGCCTCGTCTGCAGTCTTAGGAAACTGCCAATCGATGGATTTATTCTGCTTCAGGTTCTTGATGACGATACCACCGATATTGAGATTGGTTGTACCCAGGTCTGCACCCTCATCACTGGATGCTACAGCGACCTGCAGCTTACTGGTTGCTTCCTGTCCATATGGATCCCAGTTAGAGAAGATATTAAACCAGGCATAGAGGCAGGGGATAACCGTTAGTCCCATGATGACAACGATAGCGACAACATTGGTTCCTAGGCGTCTTGCGTCTGAGAGGAAGATTTGTATGATATTACGCATGATGTTCCCTTTTTCTCGATCATCTTTTCCCGGATCTCTTCCATCTTTTCATCCATCCGTTCCTCTAGATTATCCATCTTCTGAGTCATGGATTGCTCTACATTTTCAACAGTAGAGCCGATCAGCTTCTCAGGTTCATCGGAGTCTCCGTCACCGAATTCCTCTCCAGCGAGGTTTTTCATCCGTTCCTGTAATTTGTAATCCTGGTACTCTACATACATGAGATAGAATGCGATACCAAAAAGAGACAGGATCCATAGAATTAGGAAAATCAATTTGGATGCATCTGTTATAAAGCATAGAACCAGGAAGAAAAGAGGGAAGATGATATTAATCTTCAGTCCTGTGGTGATCCTCTTTTGATTCTGAGCATGGACCTGCTTCTCATAGTTCATGAAGTTGTTATAGAGTTCTTCGTAGTTTTTCTTACTCATTTTTCATCCTCTTCAAAATGGATTGCATCGGTGACTGGTTTCCTGCTCTTGTTACATCATCTCAGTGTCATGCATTCTCTTCTCCATGAAGTGGGACAGCTCGTGGAGAGGCTTCTGAACCAGAAGTCCAATTCCAAGTGCCACTAGGATGAAGACGGATAACTGCATCAGATAGAAGGCGTAATCATGTCCGTACATTCCACCGATGGTTTCACGCATTGCATTGATGGCATATGGGAATGGGAAGAAGATATATACCTTCCGGAAAAATTCAGGTAGCACCTCGATTGGATAGGTTCCTGAAGAACCAGCAATCTGAATAACTACAAGTACAACGGCGATTGCCTTACCTACATCGTGGAAGGCAACAACCAGGGAATAAATCAAAATCGTAAATGTAAATGCAGCGATGGCACATGCTAACCAATAATAGAAAGGATGCAGACACTGAATCTTAAAGAGGTAGAGGTTACCAAGTACAGTGACCAGGGTCTGTAACTCTGCCAGCGTTAAGAAGGTAAGGAAACGACCAAAGAAACGCTGAGCAGATGTAGAGCCGGGATACTTCTTCTTATCAGGTCGTGCCTTCATTACCGCTGTCAGGATCAGCGCACCTACCCAGATGGCAAGGGCGGTGTAGAAAGGAGTTACAGAGGAACCGTAATTCTCAACAGGGTAGACTGCATTGGATGTGATATTTACTGGAGAGGAGAAGTAAGCCGCATAGCGGTCTGGATCACCAGTCAGGGTGTCCATTAGGATCTTCACCTTCTCATCTTCCTTGGCATTTGTTACCTTATCGATTGTGGTGGTCAGTCGCTCAGACAGAGCATCTAAAACATCCTTGGTATTGGTAAGAGAGTTATCAGATGCAGAGGCTGTCATCTCTAATGCGCCGAAGACATTCCCCATACCTGCAAGGGTATCTGACATGCTACTCATGAGATTTGATGCCTGAAGCAGTGCCTGGCTGGTAGAGTCTAAGGACTGATTGATCAGTGGAACCAGGCTGTCATTATACTGTCCCTGGATAGTATTAATGGCTTTGATTGCCTTATCTAATCCATCCGTTACAGAGGTCAGGGCCTTCTCTGTCTCAGAGCCTGCATTATCAACTACCTTATCCATTTCCTTGGTGAGATCGGCATTGATATTAGCAATCTGATCGATATTTAAGATGGTATTCTGCAGACTCTTTGCCTGGTCAATCAGTGTATTTACAATCTCAGGAATATCTCCAGAAGCACTGTCTGGTGCACCTAATGCAGTGAGGTCGGTGATGATCTTAGAGGTATCGTTATAGGCAGTACGAGTGTCCTTGGCCAGCTTATCCATATCATCTGGAAGGTCTGAGCTGGATAGGGTCTGTGACATGCGATTGAGTCTGGTCTTGATATCATTCAGAGTGGCATTGACCTCTGCATTGTACTGATTCAGAGTTACCTCAGTGCTGTTAATGGAACCAGCGGAGTCCTTTAGATTACTAGATTCCTGATCTGCCTGTGCTGCCTTCTCTTCTACATCACGGTCTGCGGACTTGAGAGCGTTATTCAGGGTCTGATTGCTCTGGATTACTCGATCAATCATGGTCTCATAATCCTTCAGAGACTGATTCATATCTTCCATCTTCTCGATGATACTATCCACGCCACCCTGGGCCTTGAGGTCATTGGCGAAGCTATTGGCATCCTTGAATACGGTCTGGGTCATCACTTCGATGAACTGATTATTCACATTGGTGAGAACGGTCTCTGCTACAGTATCTGTAATCTTATTCGCAACTGGATTCTTCTTCTGATTCTGATAGAAGGTGATGGATGGCCGAGAGACATCCTCGATGAAGACATTATACATAGAATAGGTGAAGTCCTTAGGAACCACCAGGGCACCATAGTACTTACCAGACCGTACGCCCTTGATGGCAGCATCCTTACCTGTAGGAAATACCCAGTGAATCTTCTTATTCTCCTTCAGGCTAGAGAGGATCTGATTACCTACATTGGACTTCACTCCATCCTTTGTGACGTAATCCGTATCCTCGGACACGGCTGCAAGGGTGATATTCTGGGTGTTGCCATATGGATCCCAGTTCGAATAGATATTCAGCCACGCATAGAGGGCTGGGAGGATGCAGACACCTCCGATGATTACGAGCACGAAGAAACTCCGTAGTAGATTTTTTAAATCATTGAGATAGATTTTGCGAATCATTTTCATCTGTGTTATTCCTGTCTGATATAAAATAGTATTTCGATTCCTACATTATAATGCGAATCTGTTTTCACACTCAAGTAGTATAACATAAATGACCGTTGGTCATATATGAAGTTTCACAGTTTTTGGGCTACACTTTTGTGAAAATGTCATAATGTACCCGATGAAGTACAGAGTATTTTCGCATCACTTTCGAAGAGACATGTGTTAGCCTTAGATTAAGCATTACAGAGTACTAGGAGGCTGAATTTTATGACAGAGATAAACCATGCCAACACTGCAGCGATTCGCCATAGAAGTGCGGATACAGATTGTTATGCAATAGATGAAAATTGGATTGAGATCCGTCTACATACCGGAAGAGAGATCGATCGAGTGGAGATTATCCATGGAGATCCCTTTATGGGAGGCGCGTCTCAATTGGACCATTGGGAGGGGGTAAGCCAGGAGATGATAGAGCGGTTTACATTTCCCCAGGAGATTACATGGAGCGGGAAGCTATGCCCTAAGTATAAGAGAGAGCAGTACTACTTCCGCATCCACTTCAGGGAGGAGTGCTACTATCTCACAGAGGATCGACTCTACTCTGAGGAAGAGTTCCTTACTACGACCCGCCGGAAGAACTTCTATAAGTTTCCTTGGCTAAATGATGGGGATATCCCCCGTGTGCCAGAGTGGGCGAGAGACACTATCTGGTACCAGATTATGCCGGACCGCTTTGCCATCGGATCCAATGGGGCCAGAGACTACGACTGGACAGGGGAGCATCAGAGGATGCCTTGGGACAATGCCCACCCTCACTGGTCAGACTTCTATGGAGGGAATCTCCGTGGAATCATTGAGCACTTAGACTATCTAGAGGACTTAGGAGTGAACGGGCTCTATCTCACCCCGATTTGGAAGTCCTCTTCCAATCATAAGTACAATACCTA
>ONIO01000124.1 GCA_900317915.1 uncultured Lachnospiraceae bacterium
CGACATCCTGTCCGCACTTTATGTGCTGATTACTATCTTTATTATCCTAGCCAAGCACCGAGAGATTTTCCGCATCTTCGATGACTTCTGGCAGCGTTATCTGCCGGCGAAGAAGCGAGGAGAGAACCCAGAGTATGTATCCTTCGATTGCAGCGATGAGTCAGAAATGTAGACCATGTCCATACAGTAGGAATTGAACTGTATTATGGATTGGATCGTAGATTTTGTTGGATTGGTAATGTAGACCAGGTCATTACAGGATGATTTAATCTTTATATGAAATAGATTGTAGGGATTTTATTGGATTGCTAGATGTAGACCAAGGAGACCAGCTATGAAAAGTATTGACGAATTAATCAACAGTGGTAGATTCATTGTTATGGATGGTGCCATGGGTACGGAATTAGAAGTCAGCGATGCACTCTGGAGTGCAAAGTTTTTACGAGAAAACCCTGATGCCATTAAGCAGATCCATAAGGACTATATGGAGGCAGGAGCCAATGTGGTTACCTGCTGTAGCTATCAGGCTACAATCCCAGGCTTTATGGATGCTGGCTATAGTGAAAAAGAGGCTGAGTCTCTAATCAGAAAGTCTATGGAGATTCTGAAGGAAGCCAGGGAGGAATGGTGGAGAGAGTCCGGAGAGAAAAAGGGTGCTGACTATCCAGTTTTAGCTGGAGACATCGGTCCATATGGCGCCTATCTCGCAGATGGCTCCGAGTATACTGGCAGCTATTCTCTAACTAAGGAAGAGTATCAGGAATTTCATCGCAGACGGATTCAGATTCTGAAGGATGCTGGGGCTGAGATTTTTGCAGTGGAGACTTGCCCGAAATTAGATGAAGCGATTGCTGTTGGGGAGATGCTAGAGGAGATGGGCTGTGACTTCTGGGTTAGCTTTACATTTACCAGTAAGACCCGTATCAGCGATGGAACTGAGATATCTGTTATCGCTAAGGAACTTAGCAGATTCAGTCATCTAAAAGCTCTGGGTGTGAACTGTACGCCTCCTGAATTGGTGGCTGATATCATCAGGAATTATCGCGCTAATACCAATCTGCCAATCTGTGTCTATCCAAATAGCGGCGAGATCTATGATGGTATCAAGAAAATCTGGAAGGGTGCGCCGGATGGTCGGACCTATGGGGAGAGAGCTAAGGACTGGCTGGATGCAGGTGCGGACTGGATCGGTGGATGCTGTCGTACGAACCCTAGGGATATCAAGGCAGTTGCGGAACTTAGAGACGGAGCAAGTGTCTAGCGGGTACCTTATAAAAGGAAGGAGAGTTTATGATCTGGCTATTATTGGGTCTGTCAGTTCTTAGTATTTTATATGGCATCTTTGTGCTTTTGGCCAATAGTGGGACATCCTTTTTCCTAGTCTGGTTTGGGATTGGCCTGCTATTTGGCCTTTTATTCGTGTGTCACTATTTCCACTGGGATCGTGTGATTCCGGTTGCATTGAAGTGGTGCTTTCGCGGAGTTGTGATCCTTGGACTGATTGTGATTCTGATTACACAGGGGCTGATTCTCACCCAGTTTCAGAGCCATGGTCCAAAGGGATTGGATTACATCATCGTCCTAGGCGCCCAGGTGCGAGATGATGGACCGAGTGTAGTGCTTCGCTACCGACTGGATAGAGCGGTTGCTTATCTAGAGGAGAATCCTGAGACGAAGGTCATCGTGTCTGGTGGCAAGGGTAGTAATGAGAAGGAGTCAGAGGCTAGTGTCATGAAGGTCTACCTCATGGAACAGGGCGTGGACGAGTCTCGAATTATACCTGAAGATGCTTCGAAGAATACGAAGGAAAATATCCAGAACAGCAGTCAACTCTTGGATAAATCGAAGGATCGGGTAGGAATCGTCACTAATAATTTTCACGTTTATCGGGGCTTGTCTATTGCGAAGAAACAGGGATATGCCCATGCCTACGGTGTGGCTGCGTCTTCCAGTGCGCCCTACCTCTTCAATAATATGCTAAGAGAGGGACTAGGAATATTGAAGGACTTTGCTACCGGAAGAATTATTACAAATCATGGGGCAGGCAGCGAAATTAAAGCAGGCCACTCGCCATTGCTGGATCGAGGAGGATCGTAAGGAAAGTGTGGCAGATCACAGTTGGCGGATGGCGTTAATGGCTATGCTTGTGTCTCATGAAGAGGAATTTGCTATGCTGGATATGAATCGAGTGATTCGCATGTGTCTGATTCATGATCTA
>ONIO01000091.1 GCA_900317915.1 uncultured Lachnospiraceae bacterium
TCCACCACATTAGGAATCTTCTGTAACTTTCCTTTTTCCATCATGACCTCCTGTATGCCGATTCGCTGGATCTCTTCGCCTAGCGGCAAATCTAGACCAACGGTTTACATTTCTATAATCCTCTAATAACCCTCAGCAGTATTGTATATGATTCCTGAGAGGGAAAGGAAGATACAGAAGGACGAAAACGTCTGAAAAAGCATTGTATTTATTTAAGATAATTGCGGAAAAATAAGGATTTTTGTGGCATAATGGTTGTGTGAGTTTTACCTGCAGAATCGCAAATGAATGTATCGGACTTGTAATTAGATCTATTGGATATTATTGGATTCATTGGATATATTATTGGATTTGTTGGATATATGATTGGATCTATTGGATATTATTAGATCTATTGGATGTATTATTGGATCTACTGGATATATGATTGGATCTATTGGACATATTATTAGATCTATTGGATATTGTTTGACCTATGGGATATACTATTAGATCTATTGGATATACTATTGGATCTGTTGGATATATGATTGGATCTATTGGACATATTATTAGATCTATTGGATATTATTGGACCTATTGAACACATAACTAGATACACAGGATGCTCTTTGGCAAGTGGAGGATGTATCTAGATCGTAACTAGCGTATAGATCATTTAGAGAGGAGGAGCGATGACACTACAGGACCTAGAAATCGGACAGGAAGTACAGATTCAGATTGGCTGGGGAACGAGAAGCTTCTACAGCGATAGCAAAGTACTAAACCGTACGCCTGCAGGAATCCTCCTAGAATCTTTTGTTGTAAATGGAACTGTTGTGAAGGTGAATAAGAAGACGGCTCGTGCCTTCGACTTCACACTCTATGCCCTTGATCCAGAGACTGGACACAGAGTGTTCTGGCCGAATCTGGAGATTGAGACCGTAGAGCGAGATGGGAATGCCTACTACGTATGCTCTGTTCGTGGCTATCTAAGAGATGCGAAGGAGAGCGAGCGTAGAACAGAGGACCGTCTCCCGATTAATGTCCGTGGTATGGCCTATGATAACCAGACCAATATCGGACAGGAGATCTGGATTCAGGATATCAGCAAGTCAGGAATTGCATTCACTGCACCGACGTCCATCGAATTCCTACAGATTAATCTACGACTGGAATTCGAGGATCATATCAATGAGCAGAGCTTCATGATGAAGGTACCAGCCCAGATTGTCCGAACTGAGAATCAGGGGGATTTGACCCTGTATGGCTGTAAGTTCCTAAGGGTACCAAACCAGATGGCACTGTATGTCTGGATGAAGCAGACAACCAAGCGGGATGATGTCTAGATCATGGAATATGGGAATTAGCGAAGATGATCTAGATCAAGTCCGTGGAAATAAGCGAAGATGATCTAGATCAAGTCCATGGAAATATCTTGCATTGACATCGGTAGAAAGGAAGAAATCCAACCGCAATCCATGAGGATTGGATGATGAGAAAACTATGATTCAGGATATCTACCCACATCAATTTCATAATGCATATGCCCCGGACCGTGAGGCGAAGCCTGCGGATCCGGTGTTTTTTTATCGGAGGGATCGTTTACTTTTGCTTAAGGAAGGAGACTCTTGGCGTCTGCCGACGGTGTCTGAATTCCCAGAAGAAAGCCTCTTGGTATACCTCTTTTCAGTAGATGACAGGTCTTACTTTTTATATATGGGAAGTCAAGATGATGGTAGCTTTGACGAAGACCTGGTCTACGGCGGGAAGGAACGAGAGGATGCTCCCAGCTGGGAGGATTCGAAGGCAGACTTCCTACGTCTCCACTTCCTAAGAGAAGAGGGCAGTATCGAGAAGTGGCAGTACTTCACAGCAATCACCGCCTTCCACCTCCATCAGTGGTATAGTAATAACAAGTTCTGCGGTCGTTGCGGACATGAGACTGTTCAAAAGAGTGATGAGAGAGCCCTGGTCTGCCCGAAGTGTGGCAATCATATCTATCCTAGAATCAATCCAGCAGTCATTATTGGAGTGACCAATGGAGATAAGCTTCTGGTTACTAGATATGCCAATCGCCCCATTGCTTATGATGCCTTAGTGGCTGGATTCACTGAGATCGGTGAGACTCTGGAAGAGAATGTGATCCGTGAGGTGCGGGAGGAAGTGGGCTTAGAGGTTACCAATATCCGTTATTACAAGTCCCAGCCCTGGGGCGTTGTGTCTGATGTGCTGATGGGATTCTACTGTGATGTGACAGGAGATACTACAGTGACTCTGGACGGAGAACTGGCATCTGCTATCTGGATGGATCGCTCAGAGATCAAGGGTCAGCCAGATGATATGTCTCTTACCAATGAGATGATGATGGTCTTCCGAGACGGGAAGGAACCTAAGTAACAGTTCAAAAATTCTCCTATTTACTTATCGAAAAAAACGGAGTTTCTCTGACTCTTTTCGACGAAAAAATGGAGCCAAGATTGTGAGGTGCAATATGGCATGGTTTGATGAAGCAGTGTTCTATCAGATATATCCTCTAGGACTAGTGGGTGCGCCCTGGAGCAATGACTACGGTCCAATCCAGCATCGGATGCAAAAGATGCTGCCCTGGATTCGCCATATCAAGGAATTAAATTGTGATTGTATCTATCTCGGCCCCTGCTTTCAATCAGGAAGTCATGGCTATGACACCACCGACTATAAGACCTTAGACTGTCGCTTAGGGGATAATCAGGACCTGGTTGACTTTGTGGCAGCAGCCCATGAGGCAGGACTCCGTGTGATTTTCGACGGCGTCTTTAACCATACGGGCCGTGACTTTTTTGCCTTTCAGGATATCCTCGCTCATAGGGAGAGTTCCCAGTACACCAGCTGGTATCAGGGTCTACATTTCCAGGGAGATAATTCCTATCATGATGGATTCTGCTATCACAGCTGGCATGGCTATGACCTCCTGCCGCAGCTGAATCAGAGGAATCCTGAGGTGCTGAGCTACATACAGGATGTGATCCGCTACTGGGTGGAGACTTTTGATGTGGATGGAATCCGATTAGATGCAGCGGAGGATATGGATCTGGACTTCCTCAGAGGCTTACGGAGAGTGGCGAATGAGGTGAAGCCGGACTTCTGGCTCATGGGTGAGGTCATCCATGGGGATTATACCCGATTCGTCCAGCCAGATATCCTGCATGCGGTGACCAATTATCAGCTACATAAGCCCATCTACTCCGCCCATAACTCCCATAATTACTTCGAACTGGCCTACAATGTGAAGCGAATCTACGATCTGGCGGGGCAGAATCCTCTGGGGATTCGTCTCTATAACTTCCTGGATAATCATGATGTGTCGCGGATTGCCTCTCTCTTAGAGAACCCTGCTCATCTACTGCCATGCTACATCCTGGACTACACCCTGCCCGGGGTGCCATCCATCTACTATGGCTCGGAATTCGCAATCCCTGGCCGTAAGGAGGACGGAGATGAGGGCCTGCGACCAGAGCTTCACCTATCAGACTATGAGGGTCGAGACCTACCTCTGACCCAGGTGATTCGTCGCCTTGGAAATATAAGGCATGCCGCTCATTCCCTGTCCTATGGAGCCTACCAGGAACAGTTGTTAACTAATCGCCAGTATGCCTTTAGTCGCATCTCAGACGGGGGAAATCCCGGTGGAAGAAGTGTAGCCATCATCATGGTGAATAATGATGACAATCCATATTGCTTCGATGTGGATAATTGCGGTGAAAATGACTTCGTCGGTGGATTATGGGGGATAATTGCGGTGAAAATGACTTCGTCGGTGGATTATGGGGCCAGAAGATTCAGGCAGAGAATGGACGCCTGCGAGTAGAAATCCCAGGCAATAGCGGAGAGATCTGGGTGTCGTCAACTACGGACAGCATGAATGCCACGGATCAGCCTGCCGAAAAACTGCCAGATGTGCAGATGATAACGGACAGCATGAATGTCACGAATCAGCCTGCCGAAGAACTGCTAGATCTGCAGATGATAACGGACAGTATAGAAAGCACCCTAGAACAGGAAGCAGTAGGCCAAGCCAATCCTTCACCTGCCCCAGTCACCATCCGAGACCTGCCCTCCTGGATAAGATGGCAAAGAATGGTCCTGTGACAGAGGATATGAAGCGAACTGTCTATGAGAATATCTGGCATGATTCCCTGGTGAACTGGGCGAAGAGCTTTCGCTGAGAATTTGCAGCTGATAATCGAAGGCATAGAAAAGAGATGATGTGTCATCCACCAATTATTCCACCTAGGAAATCTGGCCCTATGTAGGAATAGCCTGCTTCTGACGAAGTAGGACCAGAGATTTCCTTGATGGACAGGCTTATGGGCATATACACATCATCTCTTTTTATTTGTTCATTCAGGAACACGACTTCTGACTTCCAGCTCCACGCCCTGTCTCTCATACCTCATTACGATCTAGATCCTCCTTCTGCTCCTCTGGAGACTTGGCCTCCTCAGCCATACGGAGATCCAGGTAGTTCATAATCAGATCCACACTGCCTGGGACACCTAGCCTGGAAGAAGAGAACATGATGTCATAGGCGCTTGGATCACCCCACTTCTTAGAGCAGTAAGCATTGTGGTAAGCCTTTCTCTGTCGATCCTTCTTACGAATCAGATTTCTTGCCTCCGGGCGAAGCATATGGAAGAGTTCCATGATACGCTTGATTCTGTGCTCGCTATCACCAGTTACGAAGACCTTCACTAGCTCAGGGTAGTCCTTCAGAACCTGTGTGCCACAGCGTCCGATGAGGACGAAGGAGTCACCAGCTTGTGCTTTTTTCAGGATATAGTCGAACTGTTGCTGGGAGACGATCTCCTCTGGGGAATTGGTATGCTTGCCGTGGATGCTACGAACGGTACGAGAGATCAGGAGATTTCTCGCCTTCTCCTCGAATGGACGTAGTTTCTCTGGATTGACCCCCTTCTCCTCAGCTATACTGTCTAGGAGTTCACGATCTAGGAAGTCGATTCCTAAGCGCTTTGCAAGTTCCCTGCCGATTTCGCGCCCACCGCTGCCACAGGTTCTGCTAAGTGCGATGATAATCTGTTTCCCCATAATATGCCCCTTTCTCTAGGTCTCATTGGGCCGATAGTTTTTTGGCTAGGTGCTGACTGCCTGGGTCTCGTAGATAAGGAATGACAAATAGTCAGATTTCTATAATTATTATCTCACATTTGAACGAGAAAATGCATTTTTGATTCTAAAATTTCTGTAAAATTTTACAATCCAGAATTGTATATTTTTTCCATAAGGACATAGGAAAAGCCCCAGATTTCTATTGCTAGAAACCTGAGGCTTATTTGATTCCAACCACAGTTTATTTCTGATTACGATTGTCATAAATATAAACCAGTATCCCAATTGGGAGCATGGTCTACATTTCCATCTGCATCAGAGATAACGAACGAAAATCATCAGCATGGAGATGGTAAGTACAATAATGGTTGCTGGTGCAGCCTTCTTGCAATACTTGCCCCAGCTGATTGGATGACCAGCACGGGCGGAAGCGGAAGTTCCAACGACATTGGCAGAAGCGCCGATTGGTGTGGCAGAGCCGCCGATATCAGTACCTATGGACAGTGCCCATGCCAGTGTCTCAAGTGGGATACCCATGGAGATGGACAGAGACTTGATGACTGGGATCATGGTTGCTGAGAATGGGATATTATCGATGAATGCACTAGCGATACTAGAGATCCAGATGATGATTGCAATCAGGATGTAGGCACTGCCGTCAGAGACCTCAGCGATGAAGTTCGCAATGACTTCCAGGACGCCTGTCTGCTCTAGACCACCAACGACTACAAAGAGGCCGATGAAGAAAAGCAGGGTGCGGTAGTCCACGTCTCTCAGGATCTCCTTCACGTGATGTGGCGCAGTGATCAGTGTCAGTGCTGCGATAAATACACCGATGAAGGCAACAGTTAGGCCGGTTGCTCCGTGGGAGATTAGTAGCACAACTGCAAGTAAAAAGATCAGTGTGCTAACGATGAAGGCCTTCTTATCAGTGATTACAGAATCAGGATCTGGGAGATCCGCGTAATCTGCTTCTCCCTGGGACTTCAGGATATCCTTACGGAAGGAGAAGTAGAAGAAGATAACAATCACAACCAGGGATACCAGAGAGATGAGACCGGTATTGGTCAAAAAATCGAAGAAGGTATAGCCCAGGGATGTTCCGATGATGATATTAGGTGGATCGCCGCACATGGTAGCTGAGCCACCCAGGTTCGCGCAGAAGATCTCAGAGATAACCATTGGAACTGGATCAAAGGATAATAGTTGTGCCAATTCCAGTGTAACCGTTGCCAGGAATAGGATAACGGTGATGGAATCAATGAACATGGATAATACAAAAGACATCAGCATGAATACAACGAAGATTCGTAGAGGCTTATAGTCAACTGCCTTCGCAAGCTTCATGCACAACCATTGGAAGAAACCAACCCGGGCCATTCCCCCGACCATAATCATCATACCTGCGATGAAGATAATGGTTG
>ONIO01000104.1 GCA_900317915.1 uncultured Lachnospiraceae bacterium
TGGGCTGTGGCAATATGGGCTCTGCAATGATGAAGGGAATCCTTACAGCAGGTCTTGCGGATAAGGACGAAATCATTGCATCCTGTCATACAGAGACCAGTAAGGCTCGCTTGGAAGAGACCTATGGTATCGATGTCACCACCAATAATAAGGATGCAGTAGATGCAGATGTGGTATTTCTGGCAGTGAAGCCAGTGAAGCTTGCAGAGGTTGCAGCTGAGATCAAGGACTCCATCCATCCAGACACGGTTCTCATCTCTGTGGTAGCTGCCAAGTCCATTGCGACTCTAGAGGAACTGTTCACCACGCCTGAGAATGCAGGTAAGCTGCAGCTGGTTCGCACCATGCCGAATACACCAGCTATGGTTCTAGAGGGTATGACTGCAATCACTCCCAATAGCACTATCACAGAGGCCCATCTCAACTATGTCTGCCGACTCTTAGAGAGCTTTGGACAGACGGAGATTGTTCCGGAGAATCTCATGGATGCAGTTACAGGTGTCAGTGGATCTTCACCAGCCTTTATCTATATGCTGATTGAAGCAATGGCAGATCAGGCTGTGAAGGAGGGCATGCCTCGCAAGCAGGCCTATAAGTTCGCCGCTCAGGCAGTCTTAGGCTCAGCGAAGATGGTTCTTGAGACGGGAGAGCACCCAGGTGTATTGAAGGATGCAGTTTGCTCCCCTGGTGGCACAACCATCGCAGGAGTAGCCAAGTTGGAAGAGAATGGATTCCGTCATGCAATTATGTCTGCCATCGAGGCGGCAGTTGCCAAGTCACGGGGATAAATAGAAACCAAGGGGAGCATACAGTGCCATCCAAGTGTAGTGCATCAGTTGCTTGGGTTCGATTGGCCCCAAGGGATTGGAGACTAAGATAATCGTAAGAATAAAGGAAAGAATATGAATTCTAGGGATGACCACAAGAAAAATCCTGGCCAGAATATATCAGATCAGAAGAAAAAGGATCCGGACACGACAATAGATTCCCATCATTACCGGGAACTGATAGAGCCAGCAATGGCCTGGTATGAGAATCATCATAGAGACCTGCCCTGGAGACAGAATCAGGACCCTTATCGGATCTGGATCTCAGAGATCATGCTGCAGCAGACGAGAGTCGAGGCGGTGATTCCCTATTATGAGAGATTTCTCACAGCACTTCCAACCATACAGGATCTGGCAAATTGCCCTGAGGATCAGCTTCTTAAGTTATGGGAAGGACTAGGCTACTACAGCCGGGTGCGTAATCTCAAGAAAGCGGCAGAGGTCATCCTCCGAGACTATGACGGGAAGATGCCAGCGGATCATGATGCAATCCTAAGTCTCCCAGGCATCGGACCCTATACAGCAGGTGCCATTTCATCCATCGCATTCGGACTGCCCTATAGTGCAGTGGATGGCAATGCCCTTCGTATCCTTACCAGAGCACGTTTGGATGACAGGAATATTGCCGAGGAGAAAACCAAGAAGGCAATTACGAAGGAACTAGATCAGGACTTACAAGCACTGACTGCCTATATCTCTTCTCCGGGCATCTTCAATCAGGCCATGATGGAGATTGGCGCTACAGTTTGTCTACCAAATGCTGCACCAAAGTGCCAGGAGTGTCCCTGGAATACCATGTGCATGGGTTATATTTCCAATCGAATGATGGAGTTCCCTGTGAAGACCAAGGCCAAGGCCAGACGAATTGAAAAGAGAAGTATCCTTTTGATTCGAGATGGAGAGCGGGTGCTTCTCCATAAGAGACCGGATAAGGGCCTCTTGGCAGGACTCTATGAATTCCCCAGCTTAGATGGCCATGTGGAGCCCAATATTGCACTAGACTATGTGAAACAAATGGGGTTAGAGCCTCTTCGAATCGAAGAGAGTATCCCAGCCAAGCATATCTTTTCCCATATCGAGTGGCGGATGAAGTCCTACATCGTCCACGTGGCTCAGGTGACAGAGGATATCATCGAAGTTCCGGCCGAATCGAAGCAGGGCGCTAAGAGTTACCTCTTGGCAGAACTCCATGAGGCGAAGGAGACCTACGCGATTCCATCCGCTTTTCAGAAGTATACCGAACTCCTCTGGGGCGGTAAAAAAAGAGGGAAGAGGAAGAAGTAGTACATGGTTTCTATTTCTAAAAAAAGAAATAGAGTTTCCGCTGGGAAAGAGTATAATACTATAGAAAATGGAACCGCTAAGAACGGGAGAGTATAGAAATGAAATTAATCAGTTTTGCAATTCCTTGTTATAACTCACAGGATTATATGCGTAAGTGTATCGAGTCCCTGTTACCAGGCGGCGATGATGTGGAGATCATTATCGTAGATGATGGCTCTAAGGATGATACTGCCAAGATCGCAGACGAGTACGAGGCAAAGTACCCAGGGATCTGCCGCGCTATCCATCAGGAAAATGGTGGACACGGTGAGGCGGTGAATACAGGTCTCAAGAATGCAACTGGAATGTACTTTAAGGTTGTAGATTCGGATGACTGGGTCGATCTAGATGCATATGCGAAGATTCGTGAGACCCTGCATCGCTTAGTGGACGAGGGTACTCCAGTAGATATGCTTCTGTCCAACTATGTCTATGAGAAGCTGTCCACCAATCATCAGCGTCGTATGGTCTACCACTACATGTTCCCAGCAGATCAGATCACCGGCTGGGATGGCATGAAGCGTGTCATCAAGGGATTCACAATTCTCATGCACTCTGTTACTTATCGCACAGAGATGCTTCGTGAGTGTGGATTGCACCTGCCAAAGCACACCTTCTATGTGGATAACCTCTTTGTATTCGAGCCACTGCCATATGTGAAGACCATTTACTACCTGGATGTGGACTTCTACCGCTACTATATCGGTCGTGACGGCCAGTCTGTTGCTGAGCAGACCATGGTAAAGCGTATCGACCAGCAGCTCTATGTGAACTATCGTATGATTGATAACTTCGATCCATGGTCTATAGAAGAGGACAATCTGAGAAACTACATGCTGTCCTACCTTGAGACCATCACCGTTGTATCCTCTGTGATCGGTTATGTATCCAATACTCCAGAGGATCTCGCCAAGGTGAAGAAGCTGTGGAGACACATGCGAGACATAGGATTCAACTAAGATGGGATTCAACTAAGATAGGATCCAACTAAGATAGAATTCAACTAAGATAGGATTCAACAAATCCATTGAGATAGAAGAATGAGAGTAGATAAAAAGAAAGCACTTGAACTGGGAATCCTTGTACTTGGAATCCT
>ONIO01000095.1 GCA_900317915.1 uncultured Lachnospiraceae bacterium
GCAGACAGCTCCTCCATTGCAGCAGAGGTATTGGTGATATTATCACTAGCCATCTGGATCTGCTGAGTCATGTCTCTTGAGGACATATTCAGATCATTGGTACTAACTCTTACATGAGACATGATTCTCTGAAGTGTCTCAAGGAAGGTATTAAAGCCATTCTTCAAATACATGAATTCAGAATTGGTTGCAATAGTAATTCTAGCGGTGAGGTCACCCTGATGATTATTAATGTCAGATACAATCTTATTGACTTCCTTAGACATCACAATGATTCTCTTGATTACTAAGAGGTAGACTAAGAGGAAGTTCAATCCAATAATCAGAACAAAGACTACCAAACCAATAATCGCTGTTCTCTGTCCCTGGCTACTATAGTTCTGTAAGTATGCAGACATATCATTTTTCACAACTGTCATCTTCTTATCAAGAGTAGCGACATTCTCATTGATGGTATTCATGGTCTGATGGGTGTCACCATTTAGAATTGCATATGCCCCCTGGCTATCCCCTCCATCAACCTTAGACTGTGCTTCTGCAGTCTGAGACTCCAGTGACTTAATACCAGTTCCAAGGGTTTTTACTGCCTCTACTGCAGCGTTATTACCCTCAGAGTTTTGCCGTCCCAGTAATGCTTCCAGGTCAGTAACTGCAGTATCTAATTCTTCGATGGTTTCATCTAATTCTGTTTTGATATCTTTCCTTAGGCTCGCGTCTGGTGCTGCAACATAGGCGAAAGAAAGTGCATAGACATCGTATACATCTGCATTAATAATATCCTCCTGGTCATCCACTTCGCCACTATAACTCATCAGGCTCTTAGAAGCGGACATACCACTTTTCATAGCATTCATAATGACTGTCATCACAATCATAAATACAACCAATAGAACCAAATTGGATGCAATCACCTCGAACTTTACAGTTCGAAACCACTTTGGTTTCTGAATTGTTGATGCTACAACAGTCGTAGAATCTTCCTTTTTCTTGTCTTTTGGCATTTTTGACCTCCTTGGGTTCCTTAATAACAGTTCAACTACATTAAACTTTTTATAAGAGTTCATACAAAGGTATTATCGCCTATTTTTATCAAAAAATGTTTATTTCTAGTGAGATTTAAGAGATATTTTAGAATTAGAAATGAATGGCATGAGAAATAAAACTGCTCTGAATTATGGCAGTCTATGATTCATTAGACCCTACGAATAGGTTGTTTTGATATTTCCCTAGAACTTCTCCCTCTGCAATAGCATCGAAGGTACTTATGATGGTATTAAGTTCCTCCCTTAGGAGCTGGTCACTGAAGGAATAAATTGACGCCTGTCCAATGAAATGGAATGTGATATAATGACAAAAACAGTTCATAACAGGGAGGTAATTATGGCAAAGGAAGTAATCTGGCAGGACCGTAAGCGTCATCTTGGCCTACCAATCAGTTTCACCAAGTATCAGTTGTCCACCGACAGGCTTTTCGTTACAACAGGTTTCCTAAATACAACAGAAAATGAAGTACGTCTCTATCGTATCTCTGATGTGTCTCTTACACGCAGTCTCTTTCAGAAGCTTTTCGGCGTTGGTACCATTAAGGTCTATTCCTCTGATAAGAGTCTCCATGACTTCTATATTGTAAATGTCTCCCATCCCGATTATGTGAAGGAGCTCCTCTCCCAGCAGGTAGAAGCAGAACGTAAGCGTAACCGTGTCTACACCCGTGAGAATATGGTCTCGGGATCTGGTGTAGAGGAGGACTTTGACGGTGACGGTATCCCTGATAACCAAGAGGACGACAGTGATAACTATAATCCACTATAAGTCCCATGCCTGATACCAGTTTTCTAATTGGACATCTGTATATGCCAGCTGATTGCTAACTAGTCTCCTATGCTGCTAATTAACTGGCCTAATCACACTAATCGCAACAGTTGATGAGAACTGCTTGCCCTATAAAAAAGCTTGAACCCCGGTTGCCATACGCAGCTGGGGTTCTCTATTTTCTTTATAGATTTTCGCCTAATTGTCAAGACTCGCTCCCCTGAATCTATCCTTCTTCGATTAGATTTCCTCCAATCAGGCCTCCCTGGTCAGGTCTCGGATCCACATGCCACTCTGGACCATGACAAATCCCACACCTGCCTTAATGAAGTCGAAGAGATTCACAATGATGACGATCGGTAAGATGGTAAATCCAGTATAGTGGGTCAGGAAAAAGGCCACTGGTATAGTCACTGCCCATACAAATCCACTATCAAAGAGGAAGGTGATACCTGTCCGCCCACCAGATCGAATGGTGAAGTAAGAGGAATTCTCATAGGCATATAATGGCATAAATACTGCGCTGCAACGAATGAGTCCTGTTGCCAGTGCCTGAATCTCTGGCTCTGTATTATAGATCAGAGGGAAGAATGGAGCAACGATAAAGAGTGCTGCTCCGCAAAGGACACAGAGTAGGAGGGTGAAGCAAGCCAGTCGATTGGCATCGTGCTTGGCTGTATCCAGTTGTCCGCTTCCCAGCTCCTGTCCCATAATAATCGCTGTAGCATCACCGAAGGCGATGAAGGCTACATTGAAGACATTCGCAATGGTGGAATTGATATTAAATGCCGCTACCACCTGGATACCCAGTGCAGAATACTGCTGGCTCATTACCGTCTGTCCCAGAGACCACAGGGTCTCATTTAAGAGAAGAGGCAGGGCTCGGATGATTATCTTTCTACCTAATGCACCTGGGATATAGAATCCGTGGGCAGGTCCATGGAGGGCCACTACGCCATCTTTTGGTGCCACATAGTTTCCGATCTCTTCTGCTTCAGAAACAGGACGAAAGACACCCCGTACAAATGGGAATCGGTCTACATTTTTCAGTGTCCAGAAGTAGACATAGCCGCACTCTACGAAGCGTGAGACAACGGTTGCAATGGCTGCTCCTACGACTCCAAGCTTTGGAGCGCCAAAGGATCCGTAGATCAGGATATAGTTACCAATCAGATTCACGAAGACTGCAACCACTCCAGCCTTCATCGGGGTCATGGTCTCGCCACTCTCACGAAGAGTAGATGACAGGATCTGGGTCATAGCGAAGGGCGCCAGACCGATCAGCATCACCAACATATAGCCCCGTGCCGCGGTCATGGTAGCTGCCAATTCCTCCGGCCGGTTATCTCCCTTCAGCCAGAGAGACGCTAAGTCCATGCCCTGGGTCAGTAGGATCCCGATTCCTGCCGCAATAAGTATAGCCACCAGCAGAAGCTTCATACGGAAAGTGACACGGATACCCTCTCTATCACCCTTGCCCACATACTGGGCTGTATAGATGCCGATACCAGACACTCCGCCGAAGATTGCCAGGTTGAATACGAATAGGATCTGATTGATGATGGCCACACCAGACATCTGGGCAGTTCCCACCTGACCAACCATGATATTATCCAGCATTCCAACGAAATTAGTAATTCCATTTTGGATCATAATTGGCACAGCGATATAAAGGGCGTGCCAATAGAATTTCTTGTCAATTTTCATGTTAACTTTCCTTTTTCTTCCT
>ONIO01000028.1 GCA_900317915.1 uncultured Lachnospiraceae bacterium
GACGGATTTATCCTGATTGTTCTGTCTATGGCCTCTCTCTTCTGCGGTCGTTTAGCAGCGATTCAGGCAGCTAAGGGTGCTACCGGTTTTGCTAAAAACTTAAGAAAGGACATGTTCTATAATATCCAGAGCCTTTCTTTCGCAGATGTAGATAAGTTCTCTACCTCTTCTCTGGTTACTCGTATGACCACTGATGTAACCAATGTACAGACGGCCTACTCCATGATTATCCGTGCTCTGATTCGTGCACCTTTCATGATTATCTTCTCTATCGTGATGACCATCTCTATCAATGCCAAGATGTCTCTCATCTTCTTAGCAATCCTGCCATTCTTAGCAGCGGTTCTATTTGGTATTGCAAAGTATGTTCATCCAATTTTTGTAAAGATCTTCCACAAGTATGACGCTATGAACGACACCGTTCAGGAAAATGTCAACGGTGTTCGTGTGGTGAAGTCCTTCGTTCGTGAGAACCATGAGAAGAAGAAGTTCCAGGAGAAGTCTGATGAGATCTACCGTGACTTCGTATTCGTAGAGAAGGTTCTTGCTGTAAATAACCCAGTGATGATGTTCTCTATCTTCTTAGCAATCCTTTTAGTTGCTTTCCTTGGAGCCCAGATTATTATCAATACTCATGGCTCTGCTCTTACCACCGGTGAGCTTTCTTCCCTTATTACTTATGGTGTACAGATTCTGTCTTCTATGATGATGGCATCCATGGTCTTCGTCCTTGTAATCATCTCTGAAGAGTCCGCACATCGTATTGCTGAGGTACTGGAGTATAAGAGTACTCTTACCAGCCCTGAGAATGGTAAGAAGGATGTGGAGAATGGTTCTGTCTCCTTTGAGAATGTGTCCTTCCGTTACTCTGAGAAGGCTAAGCGTGAAGCACTATCCAATATCAACTTAGAGATTCCATCTGGTTCTACTCTTGGTATCATCGGTGGTACAGGTTCCTCTAAGACCACAATGATCCAGCTGATCTCTCGTCTCTACGACGTATCCTCTGGTTCTGTTAAGGTGGCTGGCGTAGACGTCCGGGACTATGACTTAGATACTCTTCGTAATAATGTAGCTGTTGTCCTGCAGAAGAATGTCCTCTTCTCTGGAACCATTAAGGAAAATATGCGTTGGGGTAAGTCCGATGCAACAGACGAAGAGATCAAGCGTGCTTGTGAACTGGCTCAGGCTGATGAATTCATCCAGCAGTTCCCAGATAAGTATGACACCTACATCGAGCGTGGTGGCGCGAATGTCTCTGGTGGACAGAAGCAGCGTCTCTGTATCGCTCGTGCCATCCTGAAGCATCCTAAGATTCTTATCCTGGATGACTCCACATCAGCTGTAGATACTAAGACAGATGCCCTGATTCGTCGGGCTTTCCAGCAGGAGATCCCTGATACTACACGTATCATCATCGCACAGCGTATCTCTTCTGTTCTGGACTGCGATCAAATCATTGTCTTAGATAAGGGGCAGATTGTAGAGCAGGGTAACCACGATAAGCTGATTGCAGAGGGTGGTATCTATAAGGAAATCTTTGACGATCAGACCAAGGGAAAGGAGGCCTAAACCATGGAACAGAATAAGAGCAAAATGCCCATGATAAAAAAGGGCACCGGAAAGAGACTCTTGGGTTATATTTTCAATCACTATAAGCCTCAGATGATTGTTGTTATCATCTGTATCGTGCTCTCAGGTGTTGCATCAACTGTTGCATCTGTATTCTTAAAGCAGATCATCGATAACTGTATCACTCCTGGATTAAAGTATGGCATGGGTAAGGTATGGGGCCAATTAATCACCTATATCTCTATCATGGCTACAGTATATGCCATCGGTGTCATTGCATCCTTCATCTATAGCCGTATTATGGCTACCGTCACACAGGGAACTCTGAAGAGTCTCCGTGATGACATGTATAACAAGATGGAGACACTTCCAATTAAATACTTTGATACCCATGCACATGGTGATATCATGTCCACTTATACCAATGATACCGACGCCATTCGTCAGTTCATCGGACAGAGTGCTCCAATGATTCTCCAGTCCATGCTGACCATCCTTGCAATCATTATCATGATGCTGTCCTTCAGCTTTTGGTTATCACTGATTGCAGCATTCTTCATCTACATGATCCTCTTCGTATCTAAGAAGTACTCTACACATTCTGCCAAGTACATGATGAAGCAGCAGAAGACTCTGGCCCAGGAAGAGGGCTTCGTAGAAGAGATGATGGAAGGTACTAAGGTTGTAAAGGTATTCGTTCATGAGAATGAGACCAAGGCTTCCTTCGACTGGATCAATGAGAATCTCTTCCACGATAGTAATGAAGCAAACCGCGCAGGTAATGTACTGATGCCAATCGTTGCCAATATTGGTAACCTGATGTATGTGGTTATCTCCTTTGTTGGTGCCATTATGGTATTCGCTCATGGGACAAATATAGGGCTTAGCGGAATCGGCCTGATGACCGCCGGCATTATCATCTCCTTCTTAGGTGCATCCCGACAGCTGTCACAGACCATCGGACAGATTTCTATGCAGGTACCTCTTATTGCCATGGCAATGGCTGGTGCTGGTCGAGTATTCGAACTGATGGATCAGGAACCAGAAGAAGATGAGGGTTATGTCACCCTGGTGAATGCGAAGAAGGATGCCGATGGTAACCTGGTGGAGTCTGACGAGAAGACCCATATCTGGGCTTGGAAGCACTTCCACGAAGCTGATGGAAGTACCACTTACACTGAGTTAAAGGGTGATATCCAGATGGAACATGTAGACTTTGGTTATACTCCAGAGAAGCAGATTCTCTATGATATCAGTCTCTATGCGAAACCTGGTCAGAAGATTGCCTTCGTTGGAGCAACAGGTGCAGGCAAGACAACAATTACCAACCTGATTAACCGCTTCTACGACATCCCAGAAGGTAAGATTCGTTACGACGGCATTAATATCAATAAGATTAAGAAACCTGACCTTCGTCGTTCTCTGGGCGTAGTTCTCCAGGATGTAAATCTCTTCACTGGAACCGTTATGGATAATATCCGCTATGGTCGCTTAGACGCTACCGACGAAGACTGTATTGCTGCTGCAAAGCTTGCCAATGCAGATGATTTCATCACCCGTCTCCCAGATGGTTATGACACCATGCTGACTGACAATGGTTCCGAATTATCCCAGGGTCAGAGACAGCTCATCTCTATTGCAAGAGCTGCAGTAGCAGATCCTCCTGCCATGATCCTTGATGAGGCAACATCCTCCATCGATACTCGTACCGAGGCTCTGGTTCAGCAGGGTATGGATAACCTGATGAAGGGTAGAACTGTATTCGTAATCGCTCACCGCCTATCCACTGTTCGTAACTCCGATGCCATCATGGTTCTAGACCATGGTCACATCATCGAGCGTGGTACTCACGATGACCTGATTAAGGAGAAGGGTGTCTACTATCAGCTCTATACCGGTGCGTTTGAGCTGGAGTAAACTGCAAGAATATAAGGCGCAATTCCCTGAGGGAAATATTTGCCTTGGCAAATATGCCAAAAGAGCTCTCCCAAATCGGGAGAGCTCTTTCTTCAACTTACCACATTCACTGGCTGACCCTTCAAGTATGATGCCAGGTTTTGAACTGCCACATCCATGAGACGCTGTCTGGCTTCCTTCGTTTCCCAGGCGATGTGTGGCGTAATAATTAGGTTCTTTGCTGTGAGAAGCGGATTCTCTGCTTCGATTGGTTCCTTGGACACCACATCTACCGCTGCGCCAGACAGTTTTCCACTGTCCAGGGCTTCCTTCAGATCCTTTTCCACGACCAATCCACCACGACCTGTATTGATAAAGATAGCCCCATCCTTCATGTGGGAGAAGGCTTCTCTATTCATCATACCGCCATTGGTCGGTGTCTGTGGGCAGTGAATAGATACCACATCCGACTGCTCTAGTAATTCCTCAAAGGAAACAAAGTGGCAGAGACTTCCTTCCAGTTCTGGTTTTACATGACCGGAATGAGCTAACACCCTCATGCCTAATGCATTGGCAACCTTTGCTACTCCCATGCCAATTCGTCCCATGCCAACAATACCAATGGTCTTACCTGTAAGCTCTGTCATCGGATACTTGGTATAGGTGAAGTCCTTACAGTTCTGCCAGTCCCCATCATGTACGGACTGATTATGAGCACCAATCTGAAAGCATAATTCAAAGATCAATCCAAAGGTAAACTGAACCACAGTCTCTGTAGCATAGCTTGGAATATTGGTAACTGTGATGCCTCTTTCCTTGGCTGCTGCCACATCGATATTATTAAAGCCAGTTGCTAATTCTCCAATGTATTTAACAGTAGGACATGCATCCATGATTTCCTTGGTGATCTGCACCTTATTCGTGAAGATACAGTCTGCATCTCCAATACGGCTGATGACATCTTCCGGTGCAGTTCTGTCATAGATTGTGGTTTCTCCCTGTACCTTGATACCATCCCAGGACAGGTCTCCGGGGTTTTCTGCGTATCCATCTAGAATTACGATCTTATGCGGCATATATCTTCCTCCTACTTTTGAAGTTGGTTTATATTTTCGAAGCTAACTCAATCATACTCCTATTCCATGAAAATGGACATGAAAAAAAGCAGGCCCATCTTATTGACGAGCCTGCAAAAATATCTATAGATCTATAAAATCATAATTCCTAACTCTTACTCCACATCCTGGAGAGCTGCGATTCCTTCCTCTCCTGTACGAACTTTCACTACACGGTGTACGTTATAGACAAAGATCTTGCCGTCACCAATGTGTCCTGTGTAGAGTGCCTTCTTTGCTGTTTCGATAACATTATCTACTGGGATCTTACCCACGATAACCTCTAGCTTTACCTTAGGAATCAGAGTCGAGTCAACGATTGCACCACGATAACGCTCCTGGGAACCCTTCTGGATACCACATCCCATAACCTGAGTCATGGTCATACCACTAACACCAAGTTCATTTAGTGCCTTCTTCAGCTTATCGAAGTGATCCAGACGGCTGATAATGGTAACCTTATGGATTGCGGAGCCCTCATCCTTGGCATATGCCACAGGCATTGTGATACCTGTAGTCTCTCCTGCATCATTGACCTCCACACTTGGCATCTCCTGGGAACCATATACCTTCACTGCTGCATCCTTTGCTGCCTCACTAGCGGTCTCATAATCGTCCTCGCCCAGATCTGTATTCTCATTTGGATCTAAGCCGATATCTGTAACATCGGTAATAGAGAAGCCTGAGTAAGCACTCTGAAGGCCATGCTCATGGATATCTAATCCCTCGATCTCAATATAGGCCGGAACTCGAAGGCCAATGGTCTTATCAATGATCTTAAAGGCTACAAACATCACTACTAGTACATAAGTAGCTACAGCTACAAGGCCTAGGGCCTGAACACCTAGCTGGTGGAATCCACCGCCATAGAAGAGTCCCTTACCAACTCCATCTGCTCCAGTTGAGAAGAGACCGACAGCAATTGTTCCCCACATACCATTAACCATATGTACAGAGACAGCACCAACAGGATCATCTACCTTTGCTACATTATCCCAGAACTCAACAGACAGAACACATAATGTTCCTGCGATGAGGCCGATGAAGAATGCACCGATTGGAGATACACAGTCACAAGGAGCTGTGATAGCAACCAGACCAGCTAAGGCAGCGTTAAATGTCATGGATACATCTGGCTTCTTATATCTAAACCAGGTAAAAAGCATTGCCGTTACAGTAGCAACTGCTGTTGCTAGGTTGGTATTCATGAATACCAGCGATGCTGTGGTAGCTGCATCATCACTATTCATTGCCACAGTAGATGCACCATTGAATCCGAACCAGCAGAACCAGAGGATGAATACGCCAAGTGCCATGGCTGTTAGATTATGTCCTGGGATAGCTCTTGCCTTACCATCCTTACCATACTTACCAATACGAGGTCCGAGCATCTTCGCACCTAAGCAGGCAATCAAACCACCCACCATATGTACACAAGTGGATCCAGCGAAGTCATGGAATCCCATAGAAGCAAGCCATCCGCCGCCCCAGATCCAGTGACCAGATACTGGATATACCACAAGAGAAATCACTGCGGAGTATACACAATAAGCTTTGAAATTCGTTCGCTCAGCCATGGAGCCTGATACGATTGTTGCTGCTGTAGCACAGAATACTGTCTGAAAGATGACATATGCCCATAGCGGCATGGTCTGTGGAACCACACTATTATCTGCCGTGTAGGTTCCAAGAATCAGTGGATCGAACTTACCAAGGATGGCTCCTGTTCCATTGAACATAAGACCGAATCCTACTAGCCAGAAACACGGAGTTCCAATACAGAAGTCCATTAGGTTTTTCATCAGGATATTACCGGTATTCTTCGCTCTCGTTAGTCCTGCTTCACACAGTGCGAATCCTGCCTGCATGAAATAGACTAGAGCTGCACCAACTAGCACCCAGATGACTGTAGTCATTTCAAATTGCATAACTTTCTCCTCTCTAGTAAAACAACAAAAAAAGAGAGCAAAGACGTCCAAGAAGAACGTCTTTGCTCTCTTTATGTTTCATAATATAATCTACTCAAATTTTCTTGTCAACAGAAAAATTTTATTACTTCATCAAGAATTCTGAATTGCATCCTGTACCAAAGGCTCAATTTGAGTCAGAACATTATTCATATCCTCAAACATGAATCCCTTTTGGGTAATCTTAGTCTTAATATCAACGATATCTTCAGATACGGTATCGAAATACTGCTGAGAGTCCTCGATATGTCCTGTAATGGAGTCAATTGCGTTATCACAATTCTGGAATACAGTGGTCATCTGCTCAGACTCATTAGCTACATTATTCGCTACATCCTTAATGGATGCGATGACGGTCTGTGTCTCTTCGATGCTTGCATGAGACTCGTCGATTGCTCCCTTGGTGTTACCCAGGGAATCTCTAAGATTCTGATTCTTACCCTCCAGGTCTGCCATACTCTCATCGATTGCAACGACCATGCGCTTGATCTCCTGAGAGAGTTCATTAACCTGTGTAGCTACTACCGCGAATCCACGTCCTGCTTCACCTGCACGAGCAGCCTCAATGGAAGCATTCAAAGCAAGGAGATTGGTCTGGGATGCCACATTATTAATCTGTGTAACCTTCTCCTTAATGTCATCTAAGCTAGCCTGGAACTCATCGAAGACACCCTGCATCTCATCGATGGTCTGGGATACTGAATTAGAACTCTGATCTACCTGCTCCATACCTGCATGAGACTCATCCGCTGTAGACTTCAGTGTTGCGATGATCTCATCCAAGTGCTCAGTTACACTACGGACATTATCAAATTGAGACTTAAAGTCCTCTACTGCGGAAGAGATTCCCTGATACTTATCCTCTACAACCTGGAAGGACTTCTGTACCTTATCGATACCTTCGATAGTCACTGTCTCTTCTGCCTGTAACTTATCCTTCTGCTCGATTGCAAATCGTCCAACCTCTTTGATTGGATAGAGTTTCTGCTCTAGCGATTTGCCCTGTACCACAGGCTCTACTACCACATTTTCTTCTGGTTTACTTTTACCAAATAGTCCCATAATAATCCCCTTTACTCAAATACTGCACAGACCATAGTCTGATTAACGTGTTGCTTACCATACTGCTCACCGCCGCCCACGTAGCCAACATGTGGTCCGATCTGTCCCAATCCGCGGATGAATTCGTTCAGGTAATTTTCATTAGTGAAAAGGAGATGACGGTAAATACAATTTACGGAGAAGATAAAGGAAGCCTTCGGAAAGTCCCCTTTAATCCTCTGGAAAGTCTCCTGGTTGATACTTCTAAAGTCACCTAACTCCAGGACACTGATGGTATCATTCTCATTGATTCTCTTGTAGTTGATAAGAGATCCATTGGCACCCATGTCATGCATGGATGAGATGTAGCACTTGTCGCCTACAACTCGGCCCAGTGGCTGCTTCAACACATTATCGATAATCTCAGATTTGCTGAGGCCTGTATCCTCACTGTAGACATCTGCTGCAGGTCTGCCATCTAAAGAGATTAATTCCTTATTTGCCAGATTAACCTTCGTCGCAATATGGCTTGGTGCAGTAGCGCTTGGGCGGTAGATATTCTCAGAATAAGTGCGAATCTTACCTGACAGATTCTTGATAACAACAAATCCACAGGCATCAGAGTAGATTCTGCCATTTACCATGACATAGGAGGTCTGTCCCTCCGGTGCACCAAATACAGTTCCGCCAACCAGAGGGACACCTCTCTTCTCTAAGGCAACATTCAGAGAAGTAATGGTTACCTCTTCATCATTGGTACAATACTCTAGACATACTGTATCGTCCTTACCAGGCTGCACGAAGTTCAGCGCTCCGTCCAACTGATCAATATTCTTAAGTGGGGCTAGAGATAGTCCCTCCAATGCACCTGCTGCAACCTTAGCATCAGATCCGAAAGCGACTACATCTAATTCCTGATCCGAAGCGCTCTCATTGTTATAAGTAGTACCGGATGTACACAGGTTCTGCACACCTGGGAAACGATTTGCCAGGTACTGGGCGATCGTTTCCAGTGTTCCATAAGGAGCCTGAATCAATAGGAAACTCGGATTGTTCACTCCTCCAAAGGCCTCGTCTAACGCCGCCATGATATTTTGATTCTTACTTCTCCCGACTTTTACCTGCATGGGAATATCCCCTTTCTAAGTCTTTAACTAATAGATTCCATCATGGAATTTCATAGATTGATTTTATTACTTTAATAGCAGAATGTACAGAATTCTCCCCACTTTTCCAGAATATTTAATAGAATTTTTAGAACATTATACAAATAGAAACCAAGCCCTCATTCCCCGCTCAATTCTACCATTTCCTCAACAGAAAATCCCCAAAACGATAGGGGATCGTTTCAGGGACTTTCTAAGAAGGGTTTTGTATAAAAACTACTAGGAAGCAGTTTCTAACGATTGTTGGTTGTAAAAAATAGTTTCATTAAGACAAGAGACCTCGGATATCAATATTCTCGCCATCGATACCAACCCAAGCACCATCCTTAGCTTCATTACTGTCTGGATGTGCAATCAGCCACTTATTACTAGCCCATAGAAGTGCATCCTCTGGAGACTGACCATCGGTTGGTGTATTTCCCACATTGGTTCCCTTTGGCAAAGCCACCAGAACACGGAAGCCTTTGTCTAGACTTGCCTGACATGGTGCATAGTGAAGTGCTGTTGCAAAGACTTCAACCATTACGCCTGCTGGTACACGGAAAGCCTTCACACGGCTGGCATCCACATGCCAATTCTCCACATCAGATGCCAGTGCTAAAAGCAGAATAAAGTCATTGGTCCCCAGATTAAACTCTGAGGAGCGGTGATACTCTAGGCAGTTCAGCTTGGTATTATGTCCATTGCACCAGCCAAACTGGACTGGTAGTCCTCCGAAGAGAGATGGTGCAATCACCTGCGCACCTAAGATACTCTGAATGGCAGTATCCTCAGCCACATACTCTGTTCCCTCTGGACATGGAGTCTTCTGCTCTAAGGCGTCCATAATCGACATTTTCTCGGTTGCATATCCAGATACCACACGTCCATATGCCTTGAATTCTGGATCTGTTACTTCATATATTTTCATTTATAACTCCTTCCCACGATGGATTATAGGGTCAAGCCCATGGCAGAGAACCATAGGCTTGGTCTATATTTCCTCAGATGGTTCCCCAAGGATTCTCAGTCTTATAGAGATTGCCTGCTGGATGATTGAAGCCAATCTTCTCTGGGCAGACACCAATGAACTTCAGTGCATCATAGAGAGACTTGCCATAATGTCCGAACATAACTGCACCATGATGTGGATAATGATTCTCGATCAGCTCGTAACGATAGAAGCGTCCCATCTCTGGAATTGCAAATACACCAATGGAGCCGAAGGATCTGGTTGCAACAGGAAGTACCTCGCCCTCTGCCGCATATGCTCTTAAGTCTGCATCTGCTGTAGACTGGAGACGGTAGAAGGTAATCTGACCTGGAGCAATATCTCCTTCCATTGTTCCATCGCACCATTCCTTTGGATGGGTATTGGCCATAATCTTCTGATAGCCGATGTGTGGATTAGACAGATGGCTGGAGCAGGTATTACCGCAGTGGAAGCCCATGAAGGTGTCAGTATGCTTCCAGTCATAGTTGAACTTGCCCTTGATATCTTCCTCAAACATATCCTTAGGTACAGAGTTATTAATATCCAGGAGAGTAACTGGCTCCTGTGATACGCACCAGCCAATGTACTCGGACAGGGTTCCATAGATATCAACCTCGCAGGATACAGGGATTCCTCTACCTGTGAGACGGCTATTTACAAAGCAAGGAACGAAGCGGAACATATCCTCGAATGCAGGCCAGCACTTGGTTGTCAGTGCCACATACTTACGATATCCCAGATGCTCATCTACCCAATCCAGAAGGGTTACTTCATAGGCAGCGAACTTATCCAGCATTGCAGACTGTGCATCGGTCATGGTAGCTGCTTCGATACCTAGTTCCTTCATCATGTCAGCCTTGGTATCAGCGATACGTGCATTCTGCTTCTCTAATACATCTGCAGGGATGTCGTACTTCTCTGGGCAGTAGTGCTTCTCATATGCTTCGAAGAGGTCAAGTTCAGACTCCTCTTCGATCTCTACATTCAGGTTGTAGAGCTGACGAATGGGTGCATTACATGCCAGGAAGTTCTGAGGTCTTGGTCCGAAGGAGATGATCTTCAGTCCATCTAAGCCTAAGCGTACACGTGCAACCGGCAGAAACTCATGGATCATTTCTGCGCAGTCCTTTGCATCCCCAACTGGATACTCAGGGATCCATGCCTTGGTATTACGGATTGCTAAGTTATAGGATGCATTCAGCATGCCGCAGTATGCATCTCCACGTCCTTCGATTCCCAGGGTATTCTTACCCTCCTCTGCTGCCGCACAGAACATAACTGGTCCGTCGAAGTGCTTTGCTAACAGTGTCTCAGAAATCTCTGGTCCGAAGTTTCCTAAGTATATGCAGAGGGCATTACATCCAGCCTTCTTCACATCTTCTAAGGCATTCACCATATCGATTTCAGACTCAACGATGGTAATTGGACATTCATAGATGTCATCCTTACCGAATTTCTCTTCATAGGCTGCTACAACTGCTTTTCTACGATTTACTGCAAGTGGAGCTGGAAAGCAGTCTCTTGATACTGCTACCACACCAACTTTTACTACTGGGATATTGTTTGTCATAATTCTTCTCCTTTGCTCTTTCCCTTTTACTTTTCATTTAAGACAATTCGCCGAATTGCCTTTCCAAGAGAATCCCCTACCGTGCTTTTTCCCTCAACTGCTGGGGGATCCTCTGACTCAGGCTCCTTCTTTTCCTCCGCCTTACTTTTCTCCATGCGCATCAAATGGATGCCGCCATAGATCGCGTAGCCCACACCGCCTACCGTGAATAGGATGCCAAGCACAATGCTTAGTGTGTAGTAATCCGTGGTATTCAGTGCAGCAAACTGCATAATGCCTACGTAGAAGATGTAGAGGGCCACAATCTCTCGGAGGATGAATCGCGCCGGTACATTATTCCAATCCTTATTTTTCATCTGACCTCCTGTTTACAGAGCCTTAAAAGCATCCTTCAATGCTGGATATAACTTGCGGAAGGCCTGATAACGCTCTTCATAGCGAGCAGCCAATTCTGGCTCCGGCTCAATTCTTGCCTTAATGGAAACAAGTTTTTCGCAAGCAGCTTCCACAGATTCATATTTTCCATCTGCTACTGCTGCCAGGATGGCTCCTCCATAGCCTGGACCCTGCTCGGTCTCTGGCATGGTAATCTCTATATTCATTACATTACAGAAGATGCGTCTCCATAATGAACTCTTAGAACCACCTCCGCAGATCATGGAGGAGTGGATATCTGCGCCAGCCTTCTTAGCCTCTTCTAAGGAGTCTCTCATGCCAAAGGCAACTCCCTCTAGCATAGCCTGTACCAAATCGGTTCGGTCACTATCCATGGTCATTCCAATGAAGCATCCTCTTGCAAGAGGATCATTATGTGGTGCTCTCTCTCCCATGAGATATGGAAGGAAGAATACATGATTTCGACCCAGCATCTCATCTGTAATGAGTTCTCTCTCTGCATCGTAATCCTTCGTATGAAGGACCTCTTCCATCAGCCATTTATTACAGGATGCTGCGGATAGCATGCATCCCATGAGATGGTAGTGACCATCTGCATGAGCAAAGGAATGTATTCCTTCTGATGGAAGCATGAATTTATCATCAGACAAAAATAGTGTTCCAGAGGTTCCAAGAGAGATATTGCAATGCCCCTTCCCTACGGTTCCTGTTCCAATGGCTGCAGCTGCATTGTCTCCTGCACCAGCAACCACCTTTACGGATGGATTTAAGTCCAGCTCTCTGGCTACCTCGGGCTTCAGATTACCAACCACATCGAAGGATTCATAGAGCTTTGGTAGCATCTCTTCACTAAGTCCGCAGATATTAAGCATCTCCTTAGACCAAGTCTTATTGGCTACGTCTAAGAGAAGCATCCCAGATGCATCGGAGTAATCCGTGCAAAAGCTTCCTGTCAGCTTATAGTTGATGTAATCCTTTGGAAGCATGACCTTACGGATTCTCTTAAAATTCTCTGGCTCATTCTCTCTTACCCAGAGAATCTTCGGTGCTGTGAAACCTGCAAATGCAATATTGCCTGTGTATTCACGGAGCTTGTCCTTACCGATCTCATTATTGAGATAATCCGTTTCCTTCTGTGTACGACCATCGTTCCAGAGAATCGCTGGGCGGATGACCTGATCTTTGTCATCCAGAATAACCAGACCATGCATCTGGCCACCTGCTCCAATTCCACGAACTTCCTTTGCCGGAGTACCTATTAAGAGTTCCTTCAGTCCATCTCTTACTGCATCCCACCAGTCTGTTGGATTCTGCTCCGACCAGCCTGGATGTGGAAAGGACAATGGATAGTCTCTTGAGACAATATTCTTAATTGTCCCATCCTCCTGCATTAGAAGGAGTTTCACCGCGCTAGTTCCTAAATCAATTCCTACATAATACATGTGATTCCTCCCAAATTCACTATCATGACTTACCAGTCTTATGATTAGATACAACGTCGAATACTACGGCTGCTAAGAGTACTGCGCCCTTAACAATGTACTGGAACTGATCTGGCAGACCAAGGATTGACATACCCTGGTTGATAACGCCTAAGAGAATAGCACCGACCATGATTCCAGGTACGGTTCCGGATCCACCATATGCGGATGCTCCACCAATGAAGCAGGATGCGATCGCGTCCATCTCGTAGGAGTTACCCATATTACCATCTACAGAACCGATTCTGGCTCCAACTAAGAGTCCGGACAGGCCTGCAAGTACAGACATTAAAAAGTATGCCCAGAAGTATACCTTTCTAGGGTCGATACCTGACATCTTGGTTGCCTTCTCATTACCACCAACGGCGTAGAAGTAACGACCGAATACGGTGTGGCTTGTGATGAATGCAAAGATGATAACAACAACCAGAATCCACAGGCACATGACAGGAATTCCCTTATATCCACTTAATCTCTCGCCATAAGCGATGATCAGAGCATCGAATACGATGATTTTTAGAATGGTTGTTTTCATGTTTTCTACATGATAGCCACTCTTCTGCTTCTTCATTCTGCTAAGTAGCATCCAGATGGTAAGTAATACTGCTACGATAATTCCAATAACCAGTGATGACTTTACATTTCCAAGGGTCTCACCTGGCATACGGATATAGGAGGTGAAGAGATTCTGGAATTTTGGATCCTGGATTGCGATGGTTCTAGAATCCAGGATAACTCGAGCTATACCTCGAATCAAAAACATTCCTGCCAGTGTACAGATAAATGGTGGGATATGGACATATCCGATGAGCCAGCCCTGCCATACACCGATGACTGCTGATACCAGCATTGCAACCAGGATTGCCAGAAGAGGATCTTTTCCTATGGACATCATCTTCGCTGCAATGGCTGCTGACAGACATAGGGTGGAACCTATAGACAGGTCTACATTTCCTCCTGTGAGAATACAGAGAAGCATACCGCAGGCCGTAACCAGTACGTATGCGTTCTGAAGTAACAGGTTTGAGATATTCTGTGACAGAATCAGACGATTATCTGTCAGGATTGTAAATAGGATGAATACAACCACAAGGGCTAGAATCATCGTATATTTCTTAATAAATTGATTGAGTTTTGTATTGGCTTTCATGCTGCTCCCCCTTTTGTATCGGTGGATTCTGACTGCAGGATGGCACTCATAATCTTCTCCTGCGTTGCATCCTTTGCATCAAATTCACCTACCATCTTGCCCTCGTTCATGACATAGATGCGGTCACACATTCCTAAGAGTTCTGGGAGCTCTGAGGAAATCATGATAACTGCTTTGCCCTGCTCTACCATCTGATTCATGATCTGGTAGATCTCATACTTAGCGCCTACATCGATACCACGAGTAGGTTCATCTAGTATCAAAATCTCTGGCTCTGCGAACATCCACTTAGACAGAAGAACTTTCTGCTGGTTACCACCAGACAGGTTCCCTACATGCTGCTTGATAGATGGTGTCTTGGTATGCATCTCTTCTGCTAGTTTCTCTGCAGATAGATCCTCTAGAGACTCATTGACAATGCCTCCCTTGGATGCGACCATTGGTCTTACGATCCTCTGTTGCATAGGCCAATCCATGTGTGATTGCATCATGTGCATTCTTCAGATGGACTTCTTTGCCCTTGATGAATTCCTGTCCTGTGATGTGGCTTCCATAGGTCTTACCAAAGAGGCTCATGGCCATCTCTGTACGGCCTGCGCCCTGTAGGCCTGAGAATCCAACGATCTCTCCTCGATGGACATTGAAGCTGATCTTATCGTCAATGCATCGCTCGGTATATACTGGGTGATATACAGTCCAGTCTTTTACCTCAAATAGGACTTCGTCACTGATCTCATGCTTTCTCTCTGGATAACGATCTGTCAGTTCACGACCAACCATTCCCTGGATGATTCTGTTCTCATCGATGGTATGGTTTTCATTGGTCAGTGTCTCAATGGTCTGTCCATCTCGAAGAACTGTGATATTATCTGCGCAATATGCAACTTCATTCAGCTTATGTGTAATGATGATGGATGTGATTCCCTCTTCCTTGAATCCTAAGAGGATATCGAGAAGCATCTTAGAGTCTTCTTCATTTAGAGATGAGGTCGGCTCATCTAACACTAAGAGTTTTGGGTTCTTAGACAGCGCCTTTGCGATCTCAACCAGCTGCTGCTTTCCGGTACCGATGTCCTTTACCAGCACTTCTGGAGACTCCTTTAAGCCAACACGCTTCATTGCTTCCTCAGCATCCCGGTTGGTTTGATTCCAATCGATGACGCCTAGTTTATTTCTGCGTTCATTGCCCATGAACATGTTTTCTGCGATTGATAGTTCTGGAATCAAGGCTAGCTCCTGATGGATGACTGCCATTCCAGCTTTTTCAGATTCTTTGATGTTATGGAACCTGCATACATTGCCGTCATACACAACATCACCGGTATACTCTCCATATGGAATTGTTCCGGATAATACTTTCATTAGTGTGGATTTGCCCGCACCATTTTCCCCGACTAACGCATGGATCTCGCCACGCTCTACCTTAAAATTAACATTATCCAAAGCTTTTACACCGGGGTATTCTTTGGTAATGTTTTTCATTTCCAAAATAATGTCTGCCAAGTCATACCTCCTGCCCCGTATCTAGGGAACCCTTCTTATAAAATGAGCGGGGCAGAGCGCCCCGCCCAAGAAAGAACAATTTACTTAGTTCGCAGGATGAGGATATCCCTTATCATCCATGGTGTAATACTTGGTATCAACCAGTTCCTTCTGGATATTCTCCTTCGTTACAACGGTTGGAACTAAGAGATAGGAAGGAACAACGCCCTTACCATTGTCATAGGACTTGGTATCATAAGAGCAATCGAAGGACCAGCCAGAATCCTTGATCAGGCCTTCGTCTGGCTTCTCACCAGAAAGCAACTTAACACCAAGATCAAGTGTAGCAACAGCCTCATTTGCAACTGCCTTATATACAGTCATGGTCTGCTTGCCATCTACGATATTCTTCAGGTTTGCTTCATCACCATCCTGACCTGTGATCAGAATAGAATTCTTACCAGCATAGTCAGATGCGATCGCCTGGGTAACGCCAAGAGCTGTAGAGTCATTGGAGCAAACAGCTGCATCTAACTGCTTACCATCTGAATAGTAGGATCCTAAGATGTTCTGGAAACGGCTCATTGCCTTGGATGTATCCCACTGAGCTGTTGCAACCTGGTCGAATTCTGTCTGTCCGGAAGGAACAACCAGCTTACCAGACTTGATGTATGGCTTCAGCACATCCATAGCACCGTTGAAGAAGAACTTTGCATTGTTATCAGCAGGGTCACCTGCAGTGAACTCGATATTGAATGGGCCAGCTGCATTATCCAGATCTAACTTATCCTTAATGAATTCACCCTGAAGTGTACCAACCTTGTAGTTATCAAAGGATACATAGTAACTAATTGCATCTGTGTTCATAATCAGACGGTCATAGGAGATAACTGGGATATTTGCATCCTTAGCATCTGCTAAAACCTGAGACAGAGACTCGCCATCGATAGCAGCTACAACCAGGAGATCTACCTTATCTGCGATAAGACCTTCGATATCCTTAACCTGCTGATCGATCTTGTTGTCGGAATAAGTAAGGCTGACACCGTAACCCTTATCCTTGAACTGTTTCTGTAGATAGGAACCATCACGATTCCAACGCTCCAGAGACTTGGTAGGCATTGAGATACCTACATTCTTACCATTTGTTCCCTTGCTTGTCTTCTTAGAAGAGTTGCCGCCGGAACTACTTCCGCACGCTGCGAGAGAAAAAATCATTGCGCCAGTCAGCGCAGCTGCCAACAGTTTCTTAACCTTCATAAATTAACCTCCTTAAAACATACGTTACGTTCCCCACTTTTGAATGCCTTATAATGAAAGTCCCTCATTCCCCAATGATTTGTTTGGACTTTTGTAAAGGACTATTTCAAAAGCATCTTTATAATATGTCTGTGGAGTTTTTATGTCAACGCATTTTATAAAAGTCTTTTATTTTTGTCAGATTATATAAAAAGGGAATAAAGTTTTTGTGAAAATAGATTGGGAATCAAAATATAAACCAATCAAAAAAGGAAACCAAACCACCTCTACCATGCCGTAACAGCTGATTGGTAAAGGAAGTTTTGGTTCCCTTTGTATGATTATTGAATTGAATAGACACTTTAAGAGACTGCTCTCATCTACAAAGTCCACAGCCTCATGCGGTTAGATCTCTTCTACGAATTGGCCGATGAAGTGCCAAGCTGCACCAACCATTCCGGCTCTCTGCAGCTTGCCAATAGAGACATAGTCTCCATTTTCAGAAAAGGGATCTCTCTCAGCCACCAGTTCCCTTAGGTGCCCTAAATAAGGGGCCATATTCTCTGCCACAAAACCACCTAGGATAACCTCGCTGTCGTAGCACATACGGATATTCAAAATTCCAATGGCCATGTGAACCAGCACATCCTCCCACAGGTCCACCAGTTCCTTCTTACCCTCTTGAAGTCCGTCGAAGAACTCTTCTGTAGTCAGACCGATATCTCTTGTAAAGCGAAAGGCACTGCAATATGCTTCTAAGCAGCCCTTACGGCCGCAGTTACACTCCAGTCCACCTGGTTCCACACACATATGACCGAATTCTGCACTACGAAGATTATCCCCAGAGAGGATCTGCCCCTCCATAGCAATTGCTCCGCCTACTCCATTCTCAAGCAGAAGATAAGCAAACGGTTTCTTCTGCTCTGCATGTGGACGGTTCAGTAATTCTGCAATTCCAGCAGACTTGGAATCATTAACGATATAGACAGGGAATCGGCAATCCTCTTGGATTCTCTTCAGACTGAAGTCTGGCATATGTAATGTGGGAGAGATTACAATTCTATCATTCTCAAAGTCGAAGATACCTGGAATGGTAATTCCCACACCAAGAATCTTCTCCGGCTCAATTTTATTCTCTTTGATGAAGATCTCTGTCTCCTTTACAATCCGGGTATCGACATGCTCTTCATCCTCTAAACGGATACTCTTATAGGCAATCTGCTGCCTTTTCAAATCCGATACCAGGAAGCGAAGATGATTAGAGGACACTGCTACACCAATGGCATATCTCGCATCTTCCACAATGGTATATCCCACAGGAGGACGCCCTCCAGTTGACCTCTGCACTTCTCCAACGCGAATGAGATCCGCGTTCAGCAATTCCTGTATATTCTGATGAATTGTCGGCAGGGAATATCCCAGATTCTGGACCATCTGCTGCTTGGATACAGGGGATTCACTCTCTAGGATATAGCGGTAGATACTATTTCTAGTAAGACGCCTCTGTTCGGTGACTGTAGGCTCAAGTTGACTCATATTGGCTTCCAACCCTTCCAAATACAAGGTTTTATTACATCTTTACGACTTTATCATAGCACAGTATTTACTTTTGTGAAGCACCTTTTTAAATGTATTTCTAATATGTCCTTTTTGCTTATTTTTATACAAATACAAACCAAGCCCATAGGATTGCTAAGAAGAACATGTTACATAGGGTGAATCGTAGAAAGTATCCGAATCTTGACTCTGAGTTCCAGCGAGCAATGTACTTAAAGGAAATCAGGCTAGCCATAGATGCAATCAATGTGCCTAATCCACCCAGGTTACATCCTATGATTAAGGCCTGGAACTGGTCTGTAAAACCTGACAAGAGAATTGCAGCTGGAACATTACTGATTACCTGAGAGGCTAGGACTGCAGATCCTACCTCATGCCCTGCCACTACCCTTTGGATGAAGTCCTGGAAAGCCTGGAGTCGCCCTATATTTCCGATGAAGACAAAGAGGAAGGTGAAGGTAAGGATCAGAGATAGATCCGTACTCTTAAGGACGCCTCTCCCCAGCAGGAGATCGGTAATGAGGAGTACCCCCATCACAATGAGAAACATTACAGGATAAGGCAGCACTCGAAGAACCGTAAGAAGGCCTAAGAGAAAGAGACCAGAATAGACCTCCTGCTTTCGACACTCCTCTTCTGTTCGACGTACCTCTTCTGTTCGACACTTCTCTTCTGTTCGACACTCCTCTTCTCTTCCAAGTCCTGTCACTTCATTTGGGATTGTCTTAGCCCTAGATGACTTCTTTGTATGAAGTGAAAAGTCCCTCTCTCCCAGTCCAAGGAGAAATACTCCAAGGAGAAGAAGGATTAGAGACAGGGCACTATAAGGGAGCATTAGCTTTACAAAGGAAAGAAAGCTCATCCCGGACTTACCATAGAGATAGAGATTCTGCGGATTACCCAATGGTGTTAGCATACTTCCCAGATTGGCGGCTATGGTCTGAAGCACTACAGTCATAGGAAGGAGCTTACAATCCCCAGTTTGTTCAAAGGCAATCACGGTAAGTGGCACAAAGGTAATCAGCGCCACATCATTGGTAATCAACATACTAGAGAAAAAGCATAGTAATACTAAGGTCAGAATCACACCACTTCTACTCTTACTTCGATTCAGAATAGACCGAGCTGCCCAGTCAAAGACACCGATTTTCTGAAAACCATTCATAATCGCCATCAATGCATAGAGGATGCACAGGGTACGATAGTCGATGTGGTACCAAAAACATGGATACCAAAGCCAGCACAAAGGCTACCGTCAATACAGTTTCTCTTTTCATAAAGAAAAGTATTTTTTTCATTATTAGATCACCAGTCCAAGTACCAAATAAACTGCCAATGATAATACCCATGCCACCAGGCACTGGAAGATGACTATGGCTAATGCATAGCGTCTGCCCTGCTCTCTCTGGATGGATGCTACAGCACCGATACAAGGGGTATAGAAGAGGCAGAAGGTTAGAAAGCTTGCTGCCTGTAGTGTTGTCATAGACTGCTTAAGGATCTCCTTACCACCGTACAGCACAGATGTCATAGACACGATGCTTTCCTTCGCTAAAAAGCCTGAGATAATTGAAGTCACAATACGCCAGTCATCTAAATGCATTGGAGCGAAAAGTGGTGCTAGAAGGCCAGCTAGGCTTGCTAACATACTCTTAGATGAGTCGCTTACCATATTCATAGAGAAGTCAAAGCTCTGGAAGAACCATACCACAATGGTTCCGATGAAGATAAAGGTAAAGGCACGCTGTAAAAAGTCCTTCGCCTTATCCCACATGAGTTGCAGTACATTCTTAGCTCCAGGAACACGATAATTAGGCAATTCCATTACAAAGGGAACTGCCTGCCCCTTAAAGAGAGTGTTCTTAGATAGCAGCGCCACCAGAATCGCAACGAGGATTCCACCGAAGTAGAGAAGCATCATAACCGGCATAGCATATGCTGGGAAAAAGATCTCTGTAAAAAAGGCATAGACTGGCATCTTGGCAGAGCAACTCATAAATGGAATCAGCAGGGTTGTCATCCGTCGATCCCTCTTAGATGGTAGGGTTCGAGTAGACATTACTGCTGGAACAGAGCATCCGAATCCGACTAGAAGCGGAACAATGCTTCGTCCAGACAGTCCAATCTTACGAAGTAGCTTATCCATTACAAAAGCGATTCGGGCCATATATCCACTGTCCTCTAACAAGGACAGGAAGAAAAAGAGCACCACAATAATCGGGATAAAACTAAGTACCGTGCCAACACCAGTGAAAACCGCATCAATCACCAGGGAATGAATTGGCTTTGCAACCTGCGCTGTGGTCAGAGCCTGATCCACCAATATCTTCAATTCTCCAATACCGCTCTCAATTAAGCCCTGGAAGAATGCACCTACCACATGAAAGGTCAGATAGAATACCAGTGCCATGATTCCAACAAAGCAAGGAATCGCCGTCCATTTACCTGTAAGTAGAGCATCAATTCGACGACTTCTCTCATGCTCCTTACTTTCCTTGGGCTTTACCACTGTCTCATGGCAGAGTCTCTTAATGAAGATAAAGCGCATATCTGCAATGGCTGCCGCATGGTCTAGTCCACGCTCCGCCTCCAATTGTTCAATAATATGCTCCATCATATCTGTCTCATTATCAGACAGCTTCAAAGCTTCTAAGACCAGATGGTCTCCTTCGATTAGCTTACTTGCTGCGAAACGAAGTGGGATACCTGCATTCTCTGCATGATCCTCGATTAGAGCCATGACACCATGCATTGCACGATGCACTGCACCATGATGGTCATTCTTATCACAGAAGTCCTCTCGGCCTGGAACTTCCTGATACTCTGCAATGTGGATTGCATGGGCAATCAACTCGTCGATACCCTCTCCCTTTGCAGCAGAGATTGGTACCACTGGAACCTGTAAGAGCGCTTCCATCTCATTGATTCGAATTGAGCCACCATTACCACGCATCTCATCCATCATATTTAGAGCCAGCACCATTGGAATTCCAAGCTCAAGTAACTGCATGGTCAGATATAGATTGCGCTCGATATTGGTAGCATCGATGATATTAATAATTGCTGTAGGCTTCTCTTCAAGGATGAACTGACGAGAGACGATCTCCTCGCTGGTGTATGGTGACAGGGAATAGATTCCTGGCAGATCCACCACTTCTGTATTGGGATGACCCTTAATCACACCACTCTTTCGATCCACCGTAACTCCAGGGAAGTTGCCTACATGCTGATTGGATCCGGTTAATTGATTAAAGAGGGTTGTCTTACCACAGTTCTGATTACCGACCAGAGCAAAGGTCAGCTTCTCTAATTTCGGCTTCTTATCATGCTCCTTATGGTAGTCATGGGTATCTGCTTCCTCACCATAACCTGGGTGGACAGATTCTCTACGACTCTGTTTTTTCTGGGCATCGCTTCCCAGCTTCGCTGTTGGATGAGGGTCCTCAATCTGAATCTCCTCAGCATCTGCTAATCGAAGTGTCAGCTCATAGCCACTAATTCGAAGCTCCATAGGATCTCCCATTGGAGCATACTTAATCAGGGCTACCTCCTCACCAGGTATCAAGCCCATATCTAGAAAGTGCTGGCGCAAGGCTCCTGTTCCGCCTACTGTTTTCACCGTAGCACTCATTCCAATTTTCAAATCCCTTAAAGTCATCCTACATCCCTATTATTCAGCAACTGAAATCAGTTCAATCTCAAAATTCAGAGCCTTACCAGCCATCTCGTGGTTCGCGTCAAAGGTAATGGTATCCTCAGTCTTGGCCATTACGCTAACTGGGAAGTGACGTCCTAATTCATCCTGCAGCATAATACGCTGACCCAGTTCAAGGTTCTCAGATCCAGGGAGTTCCTTAATTGCAACCTGGATTACAGCCTCAGGATCATGCTCGCCGTAAGCATCCTGTGGCTCTAAGTGGATGGTCTTCTTCTCGCCAACTGTCATATCGACAACAGTTTTATCGAAACCAGGAATCATCATTCCTACACCTGCGATGAATGCCAGAGGCTCTCCTCTATCATAGGAAGA
>ONIO01000096.1 GCA_900317915.1 uncultured Lachnospiraceae bacterium
AATCCCATCACCATGGAGGCTGGTATCCGAGGACTACTGATGTCTGTCTCACTATGGACCATTCTCCTGTGGGGGCTAACCATGCAGAGGGTTATCACCCAGGATCAGCTGATCTGGCTCTTTGGTAAGTGGGCGCCTCGTCTGGGTCTCACTATTGGAATGATTCTCCACTATATCCCAGAGCTTCATAGGAAGTATCGAAGTGTCCATACCGCAGAGCTTGCTATGGGGCATGAGGGAGAGACAGGACTTTCTAGAAAGCTTCAGTCTGTGAAGGAATTCTCCACAGTTGTGAGCTGGTCACTAGAAGACTCTATTGAAACAGGGGATGCAATGGAGGCCAGAGGCTATGGACTCCCTGGGAGAAGTAGTTATAGTCCCTATCGTATGGAGAGAAGAGATGCGTTTGCTCTTGCAATCGTCTTATTACTAGGTTTCGTAAGTATCCTTGGAATTCTTCTACCAACTAGTCGGGTTCAGACCTATCCCACCTTCGATCTGCCTCAGTGGAACGCTACACTTGTAATGACGGATTTGGTTTACCTTATTCTATGTAGTCTGCCAGGACTGATTCAGTGGCGGGTAGACCGTGTGAATAGAGCTAGAGCCTCAGGAAAGGAGGAGACATGGCCCAGATACTAACAATTGAAAACCTGTCTTTTACCTATCCTAATCGTGAGAGTGATGCTCTAAATAATGTAAACCTCTCTGTAGAGGAGGGCGAATTTATTCTACTTACCGGTCCATCGGGATGTGGGAAAACCACCCTCTTAAGGCAGATGAAAAAGTCACTGATTCCCTATGGAAAGAAAAGTGGACAAGTGAACTATCGTGGGCGAGAGATCACAGAATTAGATGATCGAACCGCAGCTTCTGCCATCGGATACGTATTCCAGGATCCAGAGAATCAGATTGTTACGAATAAGGTCTGGCATGAGCTGGCCTTTGGTTTAGAAAGTCTAGGGTACAAGCGCCAGGATATGGAGCGACGGATTGGTGAGGTAGCCAATTACTTCGGAATCAGTCAATGGATTGATCGAGAGACAAGTGACCTGTCTGGTGGCGAGAAGCAGATTCTGAATCTAGCGGCAATCATTGCCATGGAGCCAGATGTAATCCTCCTGGATGAACCTACTAGTCAGTTGGATCCCATTGCTGCGGGGCACTTTATCGATGCCCTCAGTCGAATCCATGAGGAACTAGGACTTACGATTATCCTGTCAGAGCATCGGATCGAAGAAGTGTATGGTATGGCAGATTGCGTGGTTCGTATGGATCATGGGGCGATCATTGGGGCGGCAGGCCCTAGGGAGATGGCCTGGGAATGTACCATTGATTGTCTGGACTATCCAGCGGCTACACGCATCTGGGCAGGACTGGATCGAGACAGATCCTATGAGAAGCCTCCTATTACCGTAGGCGAAGGTCGCCGGTATTTACAACATATGAAACCCCATCAGATGCAGGGGAGATGCGCTGATGGAGCTACTGTTCTGAGGGAATTGGGCCGAGAGGTCATGGATGGATCTGATCTACATTTTCGATATGATAAGACGAGTCCAGAGGTCCTAAAGGGTTGCCATGTAGGGGTCGGCCTGGGCAGTATCCGATCCATCGTAGGAGGCAATGGATCGGGGAAGAGTACTTTGCTTCGGGTGCTGGCAGGAGTGCTGGTGCCAGATGGGGGAAAGTACATGTGCTTTGGAGAGAGGGTGCGAAGTATCAGAGACATCCGTCGAGGACGAGATGGGCTGGTGCTTCTCCCTCAGGATCCCAAGGCACTATTCCATGGGATTACCGTGGAAGAGGAACTTCGAGAGATGCTAGAGACTCCGAAAAATGAGGAGGAAGAGCATGTGGTGAAGAGACAGGTAGAAGAGATGCTAGAGCGTCTCGGTTTATCCCGGCTAACTACCGCTCATCCTTATGATCTATCCGGTGGAGAGGCCCAGAGGCTGGCGCTTGGGAAGCTCTTGATCCTAGAGCCACAGGTACTGCTCCTAGATGAGCCAACCAAGGGATTAGATCCTGAGAACCGGAGGATGCTTGGGAGACTGCTCCGTAGTCTGGTAGACCAGGGGAAGGGTGTCCTGATGGTGACCCATGACCTAGACTTCGCAGCAAATTACAGTGATCAGGTATCCATGCTTTTTGATGGGCGATTAAGTGAGCCAGAGAGTCCGAGAGACTTCTTTCTAGAGAACCGATTCTACACTACACCAGCCGCTCGCATGAGCCATGGAAGTGATTTCCAGGGTGTGACTGTGGATGAAGTGGTGGGAGGTGTCTCATGACAGGCGGGGAGAGAACCTGGACCATCTATCTGCCACTCCTACTCATACCTATAACCATTGGGTTAGGAATCTATCTGGGAGATCGTTACTATCTCTGGATTAGCCTAGGTGTGCTAGCAGAAACCATGCTTCCCTTCGTGCTTCTCTATGAGAAGCGCCATATCCGGGCACGAGAAGTAGCCATGATTGCTATCCTATGCGCCCTGACTGTGATGGGGAATCTCTTATCAGTATCCATCCTGCCAGTCCAGATGGGGACAGCCATGGTGATTGTATCAGGAATCGCCTTCGGCCCAGAAACTGGATTCTTAGTTGGAGCCCTGAGTCGACTGCTTGTGAACTTCTTCCTGGGACAGGGTGCTTGGACACCATGGCAGATGTTCGCCTGGGGGCTGATTGGATTCTTATCGGGTCTTGCTTTTAATAAGGTCATACCCAGTAAGACGGATGGGATGAAAACCTGGAGAGAAGAGAATCGCATCAATTCTCGTTCCTTCCAACTGATGATGGGACCTGTGGTGGCAGTGGCTGTAACCCTGGTGGTGGGTTATATTTCCTACCTAATAATGCCCCTTGGAGATAAGAGTTTCCTAGGCTGGAGAGTATATGCCTTCGGGCTGATTGGCCTGGTAATCGGTGCTATCCTCCAGAGAAAGCGACTACCGGTGGATACAGTGACAGTGACCATCTATACCTTCTTTGTGGTGCTTCTGATCTATGGTGGCATCATGAATTTGTCCACTGTAGTGACGGCTAGCACGGTATCAGGAGGCGGAATTGCTTCGAGAGAATTCTGGGATAGCGCCAGAGTCTACTATATATCAGGTCTGCCCTATGATCTGTGGCATGCCTTCCGAGCAGCTTTTGTAATCTTCCTTTTTGGAAATGTAGTGCTTGGTAAATTAGAACGGATAAAAATCAAATATGGATTTTATCGTAGATAGATGAAGAAAGGATTATGTAAATGAGAGAGAGAATGAAGAAGTTAAGCGCTATGCTTGCAGCAGTGGCGCTGGCTGGAACCCTTGTGCTGGGGACTAGCGGTAAGGTGGAGGCTGCAGGGGTTAGCTATCCAAGAACACTAGAAGAAACAGAAGTGAAGTGGAGTCAGGTGATCGATGATAATCCGGATGACTACACCAATAATCCATCTCAGGTGTTAGAACTTGGAAATTACCTCTATATCGTTGGAGGTGGTAATCTCTATAAGCTGAATCCTGGGTAAGCAGTATTACTGAATCATCCTATGGCAATTCACCTCTGTTCTATGCAGATGGAGTAGTTTACGGCGATCATTCTGGTAAAAAAAATACTTTCTTTGCATTGGATGCGGCAACAGGTGCTACGAAATGGACCAAGGATATCGCATCTAGCGCTAGGATATCGCATCTAGCGCTAGTAATTCTGCACCAATTGTAGTAGGAAATGCTGTGATCTATGGAGATGCGGCAGGTACACTCTATAGTTATGATAAAAATGATGGAACTGCAATTAACACATTAGCTGTTGGTGATGGCCATGGAATTTATTCCTCACTGGTTAGAGATGGGGAGTACATCTACTACATCACTCATTATAATAATTGGCCTGCTGGTGAGTCGTCAGCAGAGCTGCATAAGACAAAGGTTGGAAGTACTGGTCTAGTATCAGATGACAGTTTTGTGACTCTCCCAGCAGGTGATTCTACAACCACTCCAACGATTAAGAATGGAAAAATCTATGTAGGTGGATCCAATGCTCAAGATGGTATAGTTGCAGTATATGATACAGGATTAAACCTACTGGATGAAAAGACTGTTACAGGACTGGGAAAGAC